>CAMCXB010000001.1 GCA_945883145.1 Bordetella parapertussis
ACCTATCCTAATGAAATTGATCGCAACCTTGCTCGTTTCATCCTTGCTCACAACGGCATCCATAGCCAAGGCGCAAGAGAAATCTAAACAACAGCCTGTACTCGTTGATACGATTATTGCGGTTGTCAATTCTGAAGTCATTACACTCAAAGAATTAGAAGATCGTTTAAAGTTAATTGAACGTCGTATGCAGCGTGAAAAAATACAAATGCCTGCACGTGATGTATTGAAAGGTCAATTACTAGAGCGCATGATAGTCAATCGTGCACAAATACAGCTAGCTAAAGAAAGCGGCATACGCGTAGATGACATTATGTTAGATCGTTCAGTTGCGCGTATTGCTGAACAAAATAATTTATCAATACAAAATTTTCGTGATCAGCTAGAAAAAGATGGCATTCCTTTTTCTCGTTTTCGTGAAGAGATCAGAGAAGAAATTACCTTGCAACGTTTGCGTGAAAAAGAAGTCGATAATAAATTGCAGATTAGCGAATCGGAGATTGATAATTTTCTCGCTGCCTCCGCTGGTAAAACTCAAGGTGCAGAAGATGAAATCAATATCGCTCATATTTTGGTGCGCGTTCCAGAAAACGCGAGTGCACAACAAATTGCAGATCGTCGTCAGCGTGCAGAAACTGCAATGGCACAGTTAAAATCAGGTGGCGACTTTGCAAAAATAGCCGCCAGTTTTTCGGATGCGAGTGACGCTATGGCAGGTGGACTAATTGGTTGGCGCAGTCAGTCACGTTTGCCACAGCTGTATGTTGAAGTGACAGAAAAGCTGGCACCGAATGAAATCTCTGCAGTGGTACGTAGCGCAAACGGATTTCACATACTCAAGCTGTTAGGAAAGCGTAGCGCGAGTGAAGTGCAATCGGGTGGGGCAAGAATGGTGCAACAAACCAAAGCACGTCATATCTTGATTAAAGTAAATCAAGTTGTGCCTGCATCTGAAGCCAAACGTAAATTAACGGAATTAAAAACGCGCTTAAATAACAAAGCGGCTAAATTTGAAGATCTAGCAAAGCTGTATTCAAATGATTTATCTGCCAGTAAAGGTGGTGATCTAGGCTGGGTTTATCCAGGTGATACAGTGCCTGAATTTGAGCGTGCAATGAATGCACTACAACCAGGACAAGTAAGTGAGCCTGTGGAGTCGCCCTTTGGTTATCATTTAATTCAAGTGGTCGAGCGTAAAACCGAAGAAATATCACGTGAACGTTTAAGACTGACAGCACGTCAAGCATTAAGAGATAGAAAGTTAGAAGAAGCGTATGAAGATTGGTTACGTCAATTACGTGATCGTGCTTATGTTGAGTATAGGCAGGATGAAATTAATCAAATCCGCTAAGATGTATCGCCCTAGTGGCAGCATAGACTTGTGAAGCACAATAAAAAAATGTTGCCGCAAATATTGCCTCGTATAGCCATCACCTGCGGCGAGCCTGCAGGTATAGGCCCAGAAATTTCTCTGCTGGCTGCTATTCACAATCAAGCTCTCGCCGATATTGTTTTATTAGGTGATGCAGCGCAGTTAAAAGCACTCGCAGCGAGATTGCAGCTTAAGCAAACAGTGGTAGTGTTGCCATCACTAGCGCAGTTTGCTTTAACAGAAAAAAAACCGCTGCATATCGTTGTCATTGATTGTCCTCTTGCTGTGCCTGTCGTTCCAGGCCTAACCAATCCATTGAATGCTCCCGCTGTATTGCAGACTCTTGATCTTGCAATTGCAGCTGCAATGGCAGGTGACATTGATGCGATCGTCACTGCACCATTACAAAAAAGTGTGATCAATGAATCTGGTTTGCACTTTACTGGTCATACAGAATATCTGGCTGAAAAAACTAACACTACAAATGTAGTGATGATGTTGGCAGCCGGATCAGAAGCGAATAGTTTGCGGGTTGCATTGGCGACCACGCATCTAGCATTAAAAGATGTGTCTGCCGCCATTACAAAAAATAACTTATTAAAGACCATAGAAATTATTCAGCATGATTTGCAGTCGCGCTTTGGTATAACTGATCCAAGAATTTGTGTGACAGGATTAAATCCACATGCAGGTGAAGGTGGTTATCTTGGTCATGAAGAAATCAACGTGATCACACCTGCGATTCTTGAAGCGCAACAGCGCGGATGGAAAGTGACGGGTCCTTATCCGGCAGACACTTTGTTTCAAGCTAAATATTTGCAAGAGGCCGATTGCGTATTAGCGATGTATCACGATCAAGGTTTGCCTGTGTTGAAATACGCAAGCTTTGGTCAGGGTGTGAATATCACTTTAGGTTTGCCCTTGATTCGCACTTCAGTGGATCATGGCACTGCACTTGATCTTGCTGCACAAGGTTTAGGTTTGGCGGAATATGGCAGCATGACGACAGCTATCAAAGTCGCTGTACAGATGGCTACCAATCAAGCTTCAAATACGGCACCTCCTTAAGTCATGAAGCACATCCCAAGAAAACGTTTTGGTCAAAATTTTTTAACCGATCAATTAGTCATAAGCAGCATCATTAGTGCGATTGCGCCGCAAGACGATGATCACATGGTGGAAATTGGACCTGGACAGGGTGCAATGACTGCCTTGTTATTACAATCCTTAAAAGCATTGCATGTTGTAGAAATTGATAGAGATCTGGTTGTACTGCTGGAGAAAAAATTCAAGTCAGCCAATCTCATCATGCATGCGGCAGATGCTTTGCAATTTGATTTTGGTTCATTAATCAATACAGCACAGCCCGATCGTAAGTTACGCGTGGTGGGTAATCTTCCCTATAATATTTCTACGCCCTTGCTATTCCATTTAGCAGACTTTAGTTCGCAAATTATTGATCAGCATTTCATGCTGCAAAAAGAAGTGGTTGAGCGCATGGTAGCTGAACCTGGCGGTAAAGAATATGGACGACTCTCGGTCATGCTGCAATGGCGTTACACGATGGATTGTTTATTCATCGTCCCACCGACCGCTTTTGATCCGCCACCTAAAGTAGAGTCAGCAATTGTTCGTATGCTACCGATTGCAAAACCGCTAGAGTGCGAACAACAGAAGTTAGAACTCGTAGTGATGAAAGCTTTTTCTCAAAGACGTAAAGTCTTACGCAATTGCTTGTCTGGCCTTTTCACTGAAAACCAACTGATTGACCTAGGCATTGATCCTACGGTGAGACCAGAAACCGTCTCAGTTGAACAATTTGTGCGACTAGCTAGAGAGTTAACTGAGCACGCATAAGTGGTTTAATACCGCATCTTACTTTGACTCTTTACATTAATGCGTAGACATTGTGCGTATTGCGCATAAGACGTAAAAGTAGGTTGACCCCATGCTTCGTAGAAAATAGATTTGTTTCCTATCTAAAAAAAGGAAACAAGCACCATGGCATTTCTACGCTTACAAAAACGTATGCTAGACGAAAGTGAAGCTCTACAAGAAGATGATTTTCTTTGGTCGCTGAAGATTCTTTGCGGTTTAAAAAAGATAGATCTACAACCATTTCCTACAGTTGCAGACCTATCGACACCTTACACAATAGATTTATTAATTCGTACAGCAAAACTATTTGGATTGCGTATTTTAAAAGTACATAAACCAAGCTGTCGCATCTCCGGAAAGACACTGCCTTGTCTGGCACTCAGTTGTATCAATGATTCAATGAGCGAAGGGCATGAATTAAGATTAGATCTGATAGTCGGCTCCAGTGCAGGGAAAATAACTTATATACCTGCACTAGAAAATCAAATGATTACAGTCCGATGTGATGAGTATGCAAAGCGCTATTCAGAAAACTTATTACTCATTGTTGACTGGGATGATGCTATATCTACAAAATGAAGAAATAGTAGTGCTAATCTTATAGCAAGAAGATGGTCGTGAGCGTTAATTACGTATCGCGCTCTATTAACTCTATCTTGTAACCATCTGGATCCTGAATAAATGCAATCACAGTATTGCCGCCTTTTACAGGGCCAGCTTCACGCGTCACATTACCGCCAATTGCTTTTACTGCAGCACAGGTTGCCGCTGCATCTTGCACACCGATGGCGATATGACCATAAGCAGTGCCTAAGTCATAATGATCCACACCATAGTTAAAGGTCAGCTCAATTTCAGCATGCTCAGGATTGCTACCATAGCCAAGAAAAGCGAGGGTGTATTTTTGATCAGGTCTGTCTGTAGTGCGCAGTAAAGTCATGCCCATGACTTTGGTATAAAAATCGATGGAGCGCTGCATATCGCCTACGCGTAGCATGGTGTGAAGTAAGCGCATGTGACTTCCTTTTAAAATATGGGCAGTTTTTCTGGTTCGTGATTACGTAATGCTTTGCGTACTGCTGCAAATTCAGGAAATACAGATTGTACCGTCGCCCAAAATTCAGGACCATGATTCATTTCACGCAGATGCGCGAGTTCATGCGCAATCACGTAATCAATATTAGGTAATGCAAAATGCATCAGCCGCCAATTTAAACGGATGCGACCTTCCGCAGTACATGAACCCCATTGTGTTGCAGCAGACGAGATAGCAAAACTTTGAAAGCGAACTTGCAGTTTTTCCGCATAAATTGCGAGTCGTTCTGCGAATAATTTTTTCGCTTCACCTTGTAACCAACCTAGTACGCGATCTTTTAATTGTTGCTCACTCGCTGAAGCGGGCAGGCTGATATATAGAACAAGTGCAGATTCATCAAACCGCACACCTGCTTGTACTGATTCATCAAGCTTAATCGTAATGGTGGTGCCCAGATAAGGAATTGTTGCGCCATCTTGCCACTGCATAGGTGGTTGTAAGCGACGCACTGAGCGCTCACGTTGTTCATTCATCTTATTGAAAATCCAATTTTGTTTTTCAATAATTGCGAGTTCAATTTCTGAAACAGGTACCCAGCGCGGTGCAGTCACTCTTAAACCTTCTTCACTGACTGCAAAACCTATGGTGTGGCGTTTAGAGCGATGCAATTGATAATCAAGCGCGGTCTGATCCAACATAATGCGGCGCGTGCCTGCTTTTGGTGTCACTGCGCGATGCGCTTCACTTAAATGAGCGGGACGCTCTATTTTTGGTTCAGCTGCAGGTGGTGTAAGCGATGTAATTGGCCCAAGTGGAGCGGGCTGTGCACTAGCAGTTTCTATCTTCACGTCATCTGACGGAGAGGCATCCAGCAGCAGAGAAAGCTGGCTAGGATCATTCATGTGCTTACGTAAGAACCGTGTCAGTGACATGCAGTGTGGTTTGCGAATAAGAGCGTGTAATTAATGATTATCATTTTTTTGCAAATACGCAGTAGGAGTAATGACGCGCATTTCAGATTCTATCCAATTTTCGACTTCACGGATCAGACTTTGTGCATTATGACCTTCAGGCGAGATGGGTTTACCAATTGACACAATAATCTTGCCGGGCTTTTTAATAAATGCATTGCGTGGCCAGCAGTCGCCTGAATTAATAGCGATAGGTACTACAGGTGTTGCCGTACCTATCGCTAAATGCGCACCACCAGCTTTGTATTGTCCTTTTGAACCCACCGCAGTGCGTGTCCCTTCTGGGAACATGATGACCCACTGCCCATCTGCTAAGCGTTGCTTGCCAGTGGCAATCACCTGTGCCATGGCATCGCGCCCTTTGCTGCGATTAATGGCAATCATTCTCAGCATGCCTAAGCCCCAACCAAAAAAAGGCACGAACAACAACTCGCGCTTAAAAACAAAAATCAAAGGACGGGGCATGACACAAAGATAAAAAATCGTTTCCCATGCTGATTGATGTTTAGATAACAAAATTACTGGCGCATCTGGAAGATTTTCAAAGCCTTTGATTTCATAGGCTATGCCACACACAGTGCGAGCCGCCCAAATGATAAAAACATTCCAACGTGAGATTGCCCAATATCGTTGACGATAAGGCAGCAAGAAAAAACCAAAGCATGCAATAGCCCAGATCACAGTTGCAATCAAAAGCAAAACAGCAAACACGAGTGATCTAACAAATAGACCCGTTTGGGACATACAAGCTCCAGCTAGGGTTGAATTCTTTTAAATGAAAAATTATTTTTCTTATGCAGAGCATGACGAGCAGCCTCTACCATTTCTACTGCTAATTGCTCACGCTGATTTAAGCTATCTACCACGGCACGTAAATCCTGCATCACAATCGTGCTAGGAGGTAGTCCCCCTTTTTCTTTTGTGCGTAGTCCTGTTTTTGAAAGCAGTAAATAAGGCACGCTACCAACTGCGAAAGCAGCTTGCAACACTGGCAGAGTATCACCCACCACTGCCACATACTTCAAGCTAAGATCAAAACGTTTGCCTATTGCTTGTAGCATGCCAGGCTTAGGTTGACGACAATCACAATCATCAGACGCAGCATGGGGGCAAAAAAAGATGGCATCGATATGTGCCCCTAAGGCCTGTGCAGCACGGTGTAATTTGTTATGCACTGCATTGAGTGTTTTCATATCAAACTGCTCTTTTGCTATGCCGGGTTGATTACTTGTCACCACAACTTGATAATCACTTTGATTCAATCTAGCTATCTCTGCAATTGCAGAGTCATGCGTATGCCAAGCTGATGCACCATGCTCATGCACGTCAGCATCTTGACTCATCATACAATCACGATCGATAACAATCAATTTCATGAGAACTTAAATAAACAATGGTAGTCTGAAATAACTAAGCTGCTAATTTAGAGATATCGGCAACACGATTCATCATGCCGTGCAGAGTATGTAATAAAGCTAAACGATTGGCGCGCAATGCTGGTTGTTCAGCCATCACCATGACATCATTAAAAAATGCATCTACATCATCACGTAATGCAGCCAGTGCTTTTAGCGTAGCTGCAAAATCACCTGCTGCAAAAGCACGATCAACTGCAATACGTGTTTCTGTCATAGCGCCATATAAACGTTGTTCAGCAGGTTCTTCTAATAAAGCTGCTTGTACTTCGTTATGCACATCATCCACTTTTTTCAATATATTTGAGATGCGTTTATTTGCAGCTGCCAGTGATTGACTTTCAGGTAGTGCAGCAAAAGCTTTGACTGCATCTAAGCGTTCCGTAATGTCATCTAAGCGATCAGGATGCTGCGCTACCACAGCCTCAATTGCATCTTGTGCATAGCCACGTTCACGTAATAAGCCACGTAATCGATCATAGAGAAAATGCACTACATCTTGTGAGGGGTCAGAAAAATGTGCATTGCCAGTAAAGCTTGCAGCACTTTGATGTAGTAAATGGGAGAGTGATAGTGCTAAGCGTTTTTCTATCAGCATACGTAAAATACCTAATGCATGACGACGCAAAGCAAAAGGATCTTTATCACCAGTTGGTGCTAAGCCTATACCCCAGATACCAATTAAGGTTTCACATTTATCAGCCAGTGCAACCACTGTGCCGGTCGTGGTAACAGGCAAAGCATCACCTGCAAAACGTGGTTGATAATGTTCTGAAATTGCAGTGGCAACGTCAGCATGTTCGCCATCATGTTGGGCATAGTAAGTACCCATAATGCCTTGCAATTCAGGGAACTCACCAACCATGTCAGTCAGCAAATCGGCTTTAGAGAGTTGCGCAGCACGTTGCGCAAGTTTGCTATCAGCGCCTAGTGAGGATGCAATGTCGGTAGCAATGTTGACGACACGTTGATTACGTTCGGCTTGTGATCCTAGTTTGTTGTGATACACCACACTATTTAAATTACTCAGTCTGTCGCTTAGTTTTTTCTTTTTATCTTGTTCAAAAAAGAATTTTGCATCGGATAAGCGTGGACGTACTACACGTTGATTACCTTCGATAATATGTTGTGGATTGTCAGTTGCTATGTTCGAGACAATCAAAAAGCGTGAACGGAGTTTGCCGGCTTGATCTGTTAATGCAAAATATTTTTGATTAGTTTGCATGGTCAGGATTAAGCATTCCTGCGGCACAGATAAAAATTCACTATCGAAATGGCATTCATATACCACCGGCCATTCAACGAGTGCAGTGACTTCATCTAATAAAGATTCAGGCATTAAAATTTTGTCGGCACCTGCTTGGGCGAGTAATGCTGTGCGTATTTTTTCTTTACGCACAGGTGTACTAGCAATCACTTTACCTTTTGTGGCTAGTAAATCAGCATACTGCTCTGCAGAGGAAACGATGATTTCTGTTTGTGTACTTAAAAAACGATGGCCTAAAGTGACATTACTTGTTTGTAGTCCGAGTAAGGTGAGAGGAATAATGTCACTACCATGTAAAGCGATGAGTTTATGCACTGGACGAACGAATTGCACAGTGGTGCCATCCGGACGTTGATAACTCATTAGCTTAGGAATAGGTAATTTTGTGATCGCTTCTTCTAGTGTGGCTTGTAGTCCAGTTTGTAGAGCTTGACCTGCTGCGGTATAGGTAAAGAAAAAACTCTCGGCTTTGCCATCATTAGCACGTTCAAGTTGGTTGAGTGTGATTGCATCGCATCCTGCTTGCTGTGCTAGTGCAGCTAATTTTTTAATCAGTGGTGCGGCAGGCTGACCTTCTTTGTCGAGAGCAATCGCAACTGGTAAGACTTTTTCGCGGATAGCTTTATCGGGTGAAGTAGTGCGCACACCTGTGATGCTGACAGCAAGTCGACGTGGCGTTGCATAGGCTGTTGCGACTGCATCAGCTTCTAAAAATGCACGTGAGGATAAACCTTGAAACATCGCATCAGCAAAAGCTTCGCCGAGTTTAGCGAGTGCCTTGGGTGGGAGTTCTTCGGTAAGTAATTCAACTAGCAGTGTTTGCTTCATGTTGTTCAGACAAATAGTTTCGGTTTACGAAATAAAAAATAAGGCGTCTACACTGCATTAAGCAGCAGCGCGTGTATCACCCAACATAGGAAAGCCTAATTCTTCACGGGATGCGTAATAAGCTTGTGCTACTGCGCGCGAAAGATTACGAATGCGACCGATGTAAGCCGCACGTTCAGTGACGGAGATAGAGCCGCGAGCGTCGAGTAAATTAAAGGTGTGCGCTGCTTTTAAAATCATTTCATATGCAGGCAAAGCCAGTGGTACTTCTAATAAACGTTTGGCTTCGGATTCGTAATTGCTAAACAGTGAGAATAAAAATTCAGCATTCGAGTGTTCAAAGTTGTAAGTGGATTGTTCAACTTCATTTTGATGAAACACATCGCCATAAGTGAGTTTACGTTTGACGCCATGCTCTTCCCATTCCGTCCACACTAAATCAAAAACATTTTCTACGCCTTGTAAATACATCGCTAGACGTTCTATGCCGTAAGTGATTTCACCGAGTACGGGTTTACAATCTATGCCACCCACTTGTTGAAAGTAAGTGAACTGTGTGACTTCCATACCATTCAGCCAGACTTCCCATCCCAGACCCCATGCACCTAGAGTAGGATTTTCCCAATCATCTTCCACAAAACGGACATCGTTTTCTTTGAGTTTTAGTCCGAGTGCTTCTAGCGATCCTAAATATAAATCGAGAATATTTTCTGGCGCAGGTTTGAGTACAACTTGATATTGATAGTAATGCTGCATGCGATTTGGATTTTCACCATAGCGACCATCTTTTGGACGACGTGATGGCTGTACATAAGCAGCACGCCAAGGCTCAGGACCAATCGCACGTAAAAAAGTCGCAGTGTGTGAAGTGCCTGCGCCCACTTCCATATCGTAGGGTTGTAGGAGTGCGCAACCTTGTGCGTCCCAGTACTCTTGTAGAGTCAAAATCACTTGTTGGAAGGTGAGCATGCAAACTGTCCTTGATAGAGCAAAATGAATTCACTAAACCCTAGATTTTAACGGGTTTTATGCTCTAGGTCGCCTAAGCAATAGGGTGATTTAAGAGTGATGGCGTCGTGCTCGCAACCAGAGCAGAAAGAGTAGTGAACATGCCAGTCCCACTGGCAGGAAATTCCCGAACAAGATATAGGGCGTCTGCCCTTGCATGCCCTGTACTTGACCGGTTAGCGTTGCGCGTTCAAATGCGGGCAAGCTAGCTACTAGCTCGCCTTGCGCATTAATGATCGCAGTCGCTCCGGTGTTGGTGGCACGTAGCATGGGGCGACCAGTTTCCAGCGTGCGCATTTGTGAAATTTGTAAATGCTGAGGCAAAGCGATGGTGTCACCAAACCATGCAATATTGGAAACGTTTAATAAAACACTGGCGACAGGTTTGCCTTGCTGTTGTGCTGCGCGTAATTGATGTGCGATTTCTTCACCAAATAAATCTTCGTAGCAGATGTTAGGCAGTATCCATTGATCTTTCACTGCCATCGCAGCTTGAATAGCTGCTCCGCGTGTGAAATCACCGAGTGGTATATGCATGAGATTAATAAACCAATGTGAGCCTAGGGGAATGAATTCACCAAAGGGCACTAGATGATGTTTGTCATAGCGATAAGGCGTTGTGTTGCTAGTACCTAGACCTAACACGCTATTGAAATACACATCAGGTGCAGTAGTCCACGGCAAACCTATGATTAATTGACTGCGCGTGGTCTGTGCAAAGTCAGATAAATTTTTTAGATAGTCTGCTGGAAGCTCACTAGGAAAAACAGGTAAGGCAGTTTCTGGTGTCACGATTAAATCAGCTGGCTGTTCTGTCAGCATGTGCTGATACATCAGTAAAGTTTGATTCAGCTGATTTGGTGCAAACTTCATCTCTTGTGCCACATTGCCTTGTAACAGACGCACAGTAATCTGTGAGCCAATAGGCGTGGTCCATGAATACGATTGCAAGACAAAACCAAATAGAGGAAGTCCTAGCAATAAACCTAAGGCTAATTTATTGCGTGATTTTTGATGTAGCATCAATGCGATACATCCCGCTAATAAACCTGCTATCCAACTTAAGCCATACACACCGACATAAGCAGCATAAGCAGAGAGTGGACTAGCAGTGTGTGCATAACCCGTTGCCAACCAAGAGAAGCCAGTAAAAATCCAACCACGTGTCCAATCCGCTAGCATCCAACAAGCTGGCATGATGAGTAAATAAGCAATGCTGAAATTCTTAATTCTATGACTAAGCCATGCAGCAGCAGCAAGTGCAGCTGCATATAACAAACCCAGACCAGCAGCTAATAGAAGAACAGCACTGACGGTGAGTAGCGGATGTAATCCACCATAGTCATGCAAGCTGACATACAACCAGTGTGTGCCAATCGCGAGTGAAGAAAAAGAAAATGCCCATCCTAGCCATGCTGCACGCTGCATGCTGGCCATGTGCTGTGCAGAATAAAACAGAGTAGCTAAAGCAATTAATTGTAGCGGCCAGATCTTAAAAGGCGCAAAAGATAAAACGCTTAATCCACCTGCCAATAGGCACAGCACAATAGCACGTGGGAAAGCAAGGGATGAGGGCAAAGCCTGCATAGGATGGTCTAAATCAGAGATGAGAGAAGAATGAATTCTCTCATCTTAATAAAGCATTTAACTATCAGCGTGTGACTGCCAATCTGCACATTTTTCTACTAGTAGTACATGTATTTGACGTGCATCGGCACGTAATACTTCAAACCGCAAATGATCCATTTCGAAGATTTCGCCTTTGCGCGGCATACGTCCAAGATGATTTGCGACTAAACCACCGATGGTATCGACATCATCATCATTTAAATTCGTACCGATTTCTTCATTCAGTTGCACAATTTCAGTCAGCGCTTTTATTCGCCAACGCTGTCCATTCGCACCGCCTTGAATCGGCAAAATATTATCTTCTTCTTCATCGATATCATGTTCATCTTCGATATCACCTACGATTTGTTCAAGTACATCTTCAATCGTACAAAGACCTGCTACACCACCGTATTCATCGACTACGATAGCAATATGATTGCGATTTGAGCGGAAATCACGCAATAGAATATTCAAACGTTTTGATTCAGGGATAAAAACCGAAGGGCGCAACATACCGCGCACATCAAATGTCTCTTCTGCGTAATAACGTAGTAAATCTTTAGCAAGCAAAATACCAATAACTTTGTCGCGATCACCATCTACGGCCGGAAAACGCGAATGGGCTGTTTCTAGCACCATGGGCATCCATTCTTCAATCGGCTTACTGATATCGACCACATCCATTTGGGCACGAGGAATCATGATGTCGCGCGCCGCTAAGTCAGAAACCTGAAATACCCCTTCAATCATAGACAAGGCATCCGCATCAATCAGATTGCGCTCGTGCGCATCATGCAGAAGCTCAAGTAGCTCACTGCGATTTTCTGGTTCGGGAGAGATGAAGGCGGTCAGACGCTCAAATAAAGAGCGGTGCGGCTTGTTTTCAGTGGGCTGACCACTGGGGGGATAGTCTTGCATATGGCATAAGCCAGAGTTTAGGAGCAATTAGGATACAGCAAAATCGAAAAACCTAGCAGCTAAAGTGGAGCGATAAAAAGAACGGTCGTTCTTCTTTTCTAGTAGGGATTAGGGAAACCCAAACTAACTAAAATATCTGTTTCTAGTGTTTCCATCTCAACGGCATCTTCATCATTCTCATGATCATAGCCTTGCGCATGTAAGACACCGTGCACAATTAAATGCGCAGCATGCTGTTCGAGAGTGATATTTTGTTCCTCAGCTTCGCGCATCAATACATCACTACATAAAACAATATCAGCATGCGTGGCTTGCTCTTCACTTTCATGATAATTGAAGGTCAGTACATTGGTTGCGTAGTCTTTGTCGCGATAAGAACGATTTAAAGTACGTCCTTCTTTTTCTGTGACAAAGCGCACTGTTAATTCTGCATCAAAGAATAATGCTGCTTGTACCCAACGACGTATCGCTGCACGCGGGACTTGTGTAGTGAGTCGCGGATCGGCGTATTGCACCGTCAGCGTTAATTTACTTTTTTCCTGCATCGCGAGTCGGAGAAATACCGCTGGCTTGGGCAGTTTCATAAGCATCTACAATGCGTCCAACTAAGGGATGACGCACTACGTCGGCGCTAGTGAATCGTGTAAAGGCAATGCCGCGTACTGAAGCAAGTACATTGTTGGCATCGATTAAGCCGCTTTGCTGACCGCGTTGTAAATCAATTTGAGTGACATCACCAGTCACCACTGCTTTACTACCAAAGCCTATACGGGTTAAGAACATTTTCATTTGTTCTGGCGTGGTGTTTTGTGCTTCATCTAAGATGATGAAAGCATGATTCAAAGTGCGACCACGCATATAAGCCAGTGGGGCAATTTCAATTACTTGTTTCTCAAACATTTTTTGCGTGCGATCGAAGCCCATTAAGTCATACAAAGCATCATATAAAGGGCGAAGATAAGGATCAACTTTTTGCGCTAAATCACCAGGTAAAAAACCTAGACGTTCCCCTGCTTCTACAGCAGGGCGGGTTAATACTATGCGTCGAACAGCATCACGCTCTAGTGCATCAACAGCGCAAGCAACAGCAAGATAAGTTTTACCTGTACCAGCAGGGCCTATGCCAAAGGTCACATCATGTTCGAGTATGGCTTGTAGATATTCTGTTTGATGCGGTGTGCGTCCACGCAAATCACTTTTACGTGTTTTTAATATGGGACTCTCTAAGTTGGCGCTGACTTCTTCTTTTTTAACCAGCGTTGAGAGTTTTGGTTTAGTGGGAAGATGCGCAGCGCGCTGCTCGACTAAAGCAAGTTGTATATCTTCAACCGAGATGATTTTATCGGCGAGCAAATAAAATTTTTCTAGAAGTTCAATCGCACGCTGTGCGTTATCACCATCTGCAATAAATTTTTCACCACGACGAAAAATCGTTACATCTAAGGCAGCAGCAATTTGACGTAGATTTTCATCCACAGGGCCACAAAGATTGGCGAGTCGTTTATTGTCAACTGGCTGAGGCGTGAAGTGCGCGTTAGGTGTAGGAGAATTTTTCAATGGGCTTTATCTAATATTTATGATGGCGTATGCAAAACTGCATCGCCACGTAAAGAGTAAGGATTACTCGCAGTAATTTTGATATCAATGAAATGACCAATTAACCTGTCAGATTGAGGGCCACTTTCAAAATTCACTACACGATTTGTTTCAGTACGTCCTTGCAGTTCATTTGCGTTTTTCTTAGATGGACCTTCAACTAAAACACGCTGTACTGAATTCAACATAGCATCAGAATAGCGACGCGTATTATCTGCAATCACTTTTTGTAAGCGCTGTAGACGCGCTAGTTTCACATCATAAGGCGTGTCATCAGCAAGATTAGCAGCTGGTGTACCAGGCCTTGGACTGAAAATAAAGCTATAACTATTGTCATAGCCGACATCGTCTATCAGTTTCATCAATGCTTCAAAATCAGCTTCTGTCTCACCAGGAAAGCCCACAATAAAATCTGAAGAAATGAGAATATCAGGTCGCACTTCACGTAAGCGACGAATGATAGATTTATATTCCAACACGGTATAACCACGTTTCATCGCAGCGAGTATCCTATCTGAGCCATGTTGAGCAGGTAGGTACAGATGATTCACTAATTTAGGAACACGGGCATACACATCAATCAAACGCTGTGTAAATTCTTTAGGATGACTAGTCACATAGCGAATACGTTCTATGCCTTCTATCTCAGCGATGTATTCAATCAGTAATGCAAAGTCAGCAAATTCACCATCAGCCATAGCGCCACGAAACGCATTCACGTTTTGACCTAATAAGGTGATTTCGCGCACACCTTGTGCTGCTAACTGTGAAACTTCAGCCAGCACATCATCAAAGCGACGCGAGACTTCTTCACCACGGGTGTAAGGCACGACGCAGTAGCTACAATATTTACTGCAACCTTCCATGATGGAGACAAATGCCGTACAGCCTTCTACTCGCGCAGGAGGCATGTGATCAAATTTTTCTATTTCAGGAAAGCTAATATCAATTTGTGAGAGACCTGTGTCACGTCTTTGTTTGAGTAGATCAGGCAGTCTATGTAAGGTCTGCGGGCCAAACACGACATCCACATAAGGTGCACGTTTAACAATGGCAGCGCCTTCTTGTGAAGCGACACATCCACCTACACCTATAACGAGATCAGGTTTCTTTTTCTTAAGTTCGCGAGCACGACCTAAATCAGAAAAGACTTTTTCTTGTGCTTTTTCACGCACTGAGCAGGTGTTAAATAAGATGACATCGGCATCTTCTGGTGTTTCAGTTTTAATCATGCCTTCAGAGGCAAGTAAAACATCCGCCATTTTGTCAGAGTCATATTCATTCATCTGACAGCCAAACGTTTTGATGAATACTTTTTTTTGCATGTTGGATAAAGCCTTACGCAATTCTTAGCTGTAAAGCCTGATTCGCTGCTTGGTGAGGTGATGACAAACCGCCGTAAGCGGACGGATCAGTAACAGAACTTAGTGGGAAAGTGGAAAGCAGGGCAAACCATTTGCTGACCAAAACTGCGATGAATTATAGCAGGGAAGGGCAGTCGCTTCAGAAGCTAACTGCCCTTAGTAAGAGATTAAAATACTTTGGCGATACCTATGCCGCCGTAGGTGGAATTACCCAGAGTTTGGGAATGGCTTCTGCCCGCATTTAACTCTACCGTCCAGCTATTAGCCAGAGGCATGGATGCAAAAAATCCCATCTGCGTGTTGTGATAAGTTTTACCGTTAACTTGTATCAGTTCAGGACCTATGCGTGTGCCTGAAGCTAAACGCCAACCTAAGCGCTCGCGTACATAGGTGTTGCCTTGTCCTAATGAGTGATTAGCAAGTAAATCAGCATCGAGCTTTTCAGTGAATTGATAGCGCGCTTGAATTTGCGGATTGAGAGTGAAGATGCCACCTTTATCATCTGCTGCTGGAGAGATAGGCGACAGACTAATGTTGCGATAGCCTACGGTTGCAGACAAATCAAGTGACCAAGGCAATCCTGACCATGCATGACCAAAACCTCCCTCTATTCCCGGTGCAGTTGCATTGATATTGATGCCCGTATTCGTATTAGTTTGGAGGTAACGGTAAGTGAGATGACTGATTAAAATTTTTCTATACCAACCTTTGCCTAGCGTAGATTTTTCTAAAGGTTGTATAAGTCCCAGATAGCTATAGCTACTTTGGGATGAGCCCTGTATGCCTGCAATCATTAATTTATCTTCTGCTCTTAAGATGGTCGAGGTCAATGTAATCAAGATAGCAAATAAAAAAAAGATTGAGAATTGTATAAATCGTATTCTGAATAAATTTAAGAATAAAAATGATGACTGTTCACTGTTTGATGAATGTAATTGTAGTGCGAGTATTTTTTTATGTTTAGGCATGATGACCTCTAGTTTTTAAATTTTTCTGAAATTCAGCTAATTTTTTAAATGGCTTAGAAATTAAAAAATAAATATGGCCTAGTCCAGGCACCAATGCAAAATACAAAATGTTAAATAATCCTTGTAAAAGATTTTGTCCTTGTTCATGTAATTGATTATTTTTTCTAATTTGCTCACTAGAGCCATAGGCAATATCAACTGCGATACGATCTGCATTCGTTGTTTGCAAATGATATGCCACACCTATGATTGCATAAGCCGAATTTTCCATAACGGCTTTTTGTATCGAACAAGTAAAACTCATGAGTCGTGTTGGTAGATCAATCACCACTTCATCATTGATGGGAAGATTGTCTAAATCCTCTGGGATACAGGCAAAGCGAATTCTCGCTCCAGACACCGAGGCATCAATCATTACGCCGCGTAGCATATCGCCATTTTTTGCATGCAATCTTACGGGTTCTTCTACGATCGCTCTAGGTGAGCTACGTCTTTGTTTGCGCTCGAAAGTAATGCCGAGTGCACTCAAAAGAAATAAGAGATCACATATCGCCCAGATGGTAATAAATAAAATCATGTCGCCTTGTTCTGTAGCGTTCTGATAGCTTATCAATCCTTGAATGATTGCGGCAATGTTGATGCATAAAATAAAGTAAAAAGGTTTAGCAAGCGAGGAAATAAAATTCTCTTCTAATACTTCACCCTTAGGTGTGACTTGAAATTTTGGTGCGCGTGGATTGATAATTAATTTTAAAATTCCAAAAGTTAAGTGTATAGATTGCATGACTTCATACAAAATTGAAACAAAAGGCCAGCGCAAATTTCCATATAAATATTGTGAGACTAAGATAGAACCCAAGATGGATGGAATTAACATCACGAGCAGCATATCCAGTTTTGCAACGGTGATGTTCATGCTAAATAAAAGTACGACAGGTGGCGTAAGCAGCATGATTAATCGCTGAATCGGGAATAACCACGATAGAACTAAATTTGTGAACAGCAGTCTTTGCATAAAGCTCAAGCCGCGTTTAGTCCATGGATTTTTGAGTAAGAAAATTTGCAGCATGCCTTGCGCCCAACGCGCACGCTGTCGAATGAAAGATGAAAAGGTTTCTGGCTGTAAGCCAGAGATCATAGGTTGATCGTAATATAAAGAGGTATAGCCCTTTGCGAGCGCTTCCAGCGTTGTTTCCGCATCTTCCGTAACGGTCTCTTCCGCAATACCACCTATCTCATTGAGAGCACTGCGTCTTAGTAGAGCTGCAGAGCCACAGAAGAAAGTCATGCCCCATGAGTCTAGGCCTTTTTTATACAAACCATAAAACAAAGCATTCTCAGCAGGTGCGTGATGTAAGCGCGAGAGATTACGTTCTAGAGGTTCAGCATTAAATAAGTTATGTGGTGTTTGTACTAAAAATAATTTTTCTTCTTTTAAGAAAAAGCCTACCGTCTTGGCTAAAAAATCAGAGGATGGAATATGATCGCAATCAAAAATTGCAACTAATTCACTGTTACTATTTTTTAACGCGTGATTAATATTGCCTGCTTTGGCAGAAATATTACGTTCACGTGTGAGATAGGTTGCGCCAAATTTTTTGGCTAATTCTTTTAATTCCGTTGCTCGTTGCAATGCATGCGCTGCAATTACTTTATTTTTGGAATGGCATTTTTCTAAGGTGCCGCCATCATCTAATAAATACACATGTAATTTTTCTTTTGGGTAGTGCATTTGGGTTGCTGCAACCAATGTAGGAGAGACAATGTGTATATCTTCATCATAGGTCGGTATAAAAATATCTACATGGCGCAGAGTACTGAAATCAGCCGGTAGAGGGATTGATTCTCTATGAGTTGGGTTAATGTTATTAATGTAGCTAAGTAGTGCAATCACAAAGCAATAGCATTCAGTTAAAAATAAAGCGACTCCAAAAATAAGGGTAGCGACATTAGCTTCTAGAGGTAGGGTTTGCGTCCCACGCCAGTAAAGATAATGTAAGGATAAAAATAATCCAGCACTAATAACAAAGAAGCGGATGGTGAAATTATTTTTGATGCTATCTTTTTCTCTCAATGCATAAGCCAAAAACAAAATTGAGGACAGACCAACTGCTATGGCGATATTTGCCTCAAGGGAAAAAGGTATGGTCGCTATAAAAATGATGGCGATTGAATAGAAAATCATGGCGGTATTTTTTAAAACCGCTAAAGCATTAAATTTTTTTTTCATAGTTTTTCTGGAACTTATTAAGTTATCAGTCATTTCAATTGGAAATAATTTGCTTTCTTTATTTTTTCATTTTTAAAGTGTTGTAAAAATAATGAAACATTCAATATGTATTGTCAAATTGCTACAAAGAAATAGTCGAACAAATTACGGGATTTATTTAGGTAAGGCATTGAATTGATAGGCTTAAATCGCTAGGCGAGCGTAAGCAGGGCATAATTTTTTATTATTCAAACTCCAGAAAAGATAAAAATTTGACCTAGATATAGCTCAAATAATTAACGCAGAATTGATAAACATTCCACTGATGGAATGAATGAGGAATGTAGCTAGGCGGGGAGTTTGATTGAATCAGGGAATGAATCGATTCCCTGATAATGAGCAGCATTGATGCAGGTTAATTTTGTTTTTGATGAAAAACATTGATACCGTTTTGTACGCTTTTGATTAATAGTTCTGGAGTAGCACGTATATGTGCTTCTAATGCTAAAGCAGCGCGTGCTTCATTACCTTCCATCGCAGCATTAAAAATTAATTCATGCTCGCTATGTACATCTCTTTCAGTTTGTAAGCCTATCGCATAGCGACGATAACGCTCACCATTTTGGGTGAGTTGATGTAAGACACGCAAAGTCCAAGGTGAAGTGCATGCAGCGAGTAAAGCTATATGAAATTTAGCGTTAGCTTTTTCCCAGTCTTTTGCATAAGCAGGTAGTAGTGGCTGTTCAAACTGCGAAAGTATTTCGTAGCTTTGTTGTAAATCTTTGCGCCATTGCGCATCACCTTGCCGTATGGAGTCACGCAAAGCTTGGGTTTCTATAGTGACGCGCAAATGCGTAATGTCTATCAACTCTTCAATCGCAATCGGCGCTACTTTAAAGCCTCGTTGTCCCTCTGTAATAACGAGAGCATCACTTAAGAGTCGAGTTAACGCTTCACGTAAGGTGCCTGCGCCAACTTGATATCGATCTTTGAGATGTTCAATCAGTAATTTAGTGCCTGGAGGTAGTTTGCCATTAACGATATCTTCACGTAGCTCTTCATAAGCACGTTCAATTAGCGTGCGATAACCTGTCACATTACTAGTTTCAGCTAAACATAATTTGTTATTGAGAGTTTTTTTTGTCACGAAACGACTTCTTCTTTTCTTAAATATTAATAAATTTTTTTATTCTTTATGCATACGCTGCAAGCGATAACTTAGCTGAGGTCGAGTGAGGCCGAGTGAACGTGCGGCAGCAGATAAATTGCCGCCAGCTCGTGAGACTGCTTCTTGAATTAAACCATCTTCTAATACATCGAGACTAAGACCTCGCCGCTGTAAATCTTCAAACAAAGTATGAAATTCTGCACTAGCATTCTGTTGTAATTCACCCGACGAATTAATCGAGACACGTTCATAACTTGGTGGGATAGTAAATAAATCTTCCACATCCACCATCTGTCCTGCGGCAGTGACGATGAGTCCGCGTTCAATCAGATTTTCAAGTTCACGAATATTGCCAGGCCATGGGTAGCCTCGCATAGTATCTAACGCGCGATCAGTAATGCCCGTTACACGCTTATTATGTTGTGCCATAAATTTTTTGAGTAAATGATTGGCTAGTACTTCTATATCATCTACGCGTTCACGTAGAGGGGGTATGGCAATCGGATAGACATTTAGTCTATACATCAGATCGCGACGAAAACGACCTGTTTCTACTGCTGCTGCTAAATCTACATTGGTTGCTGCTACAACGCGTACATCGACTTTACGTACTTGAGTAGAACCTAATCGTTCGACTTCACCATTTTGTAAAACACGTAAAAGTTTTGCTTGCGCAGCTAAGGGTAGATCGCCTAATTCATCGAGAAATAAAGTGCCACCATCGGCACGTTCAAAGCGTCCTGCTCTAGCAGTACCAGCACCCGTGTAGGCACCTTTTTCAGCACCAAATAATTCGCTTTCTATTAGTTCATGCGGTAGTGCTGCACAATTAACAGCGATGAAAGGTTGATTTGCACGTTGGCTTAAGCCATGTAGCGTTCGAGCAAAACGTTCTTTACCAACACCTGTTTCACCGGTCAGCATGACTGTCACTTGTGTGGCAGCCGCTTTACGTAATAGTTCTATGGATTGCTGAAATGATTTCGATCGTCCTATGAGTTCACCAAGATCGTCACTTGGACTTATTGATGTTCTTAAACTTTCAATTTCTGCTTGCAAGTCTTCCATACGCACCAATAGAGAATCAGCTGCGTAATCTTCTTGCAGATGTTCGCCATCTGGCCAGTCTTTTAGGGGTCTGCCTTCTATGCGGCAGTGAGCGTGACCACAGGCAGCGCATTGTGTTTCTCTATAAATTACTGGCTGCCCCATGAAAGCACTGACATAGCCGGAAGCATAACCACACAACATCCAACAAACAGGATCAGTTTGTTGACCAAAATGCTTGGTGTGCGTTTCAACTTCCCAGGAATGATCCCAACGGAAGATGCCCAAATGTTCACCGGTTTCTAAATTCAATTCGAATTTTTCAGGGGTGACTTGCACTGCTCCCTCCAACATATGGAGTTGAGGGCCCACAGTAAATTGTTCATAAGGTGAAGCATTCGGTCGCACTTGTCTGGCAAGTGCTGCATCACGGCTACCGGATGCATAACCTGCACGCATTAAAACGCGGCGGGTTTGCGCAATGCCTATGGTTTGCATTAATTCACGTCGCAATCCACCCAAAGCCTCGACATGCAACAAAAGCATGCGATGTCCAGCCAACCAGATCCGACCATCTCCCGCAGAAAAATGCACCAAACGCCGAAGGTCGGCATCTTGTGGCATGGGAGGTAGGTTGGGAAATTCCATTTAAATATCGATAAAAGGGATGAATAGGATTTTCATTTTGAAATGTTCGATTATTAAGCAACTCATGACTGAATTTATCATTTGATCAAATTTCTCGCCAGTAATTTCATCAAATGATAAAAATCAGCGCATTAAAAAGTATATTTTTTAATAACGGAGTTAATAAAATAAAAACCACATGAATTAATGAAATGATTAAAAACCTAGGTTTTTCAGGAAAATATCGATATTTTTAGTTTCTTCAGGCAATACTGGCACATCAATTGCATGCGAGATATAGCGAAATAGAATATCTTGTTATAACGGAAATCTTATTTATGAGCAGTGGTGATCCAAAAGATGCTTTACCTGAGCCAATGACGATTTCGGTGTTGGATTCGGTCAATACCGATGCTGAAACGCTAGCGCGTCGTTTCGTGCGCGTAACGCAGCGTCAACCGAATGGCTTAGTTGCCTTTGAGTTTTCTGTAGGTTGGCCGGATATGTCGGTCGAATTGGTTCTTCCAGAAGAGCAATTCAATGAATTTTGTTTAAAAAATAAAGTGGAATTTCTCACGCAAGCCGTGGGCGAAAAGCTAGGAGACCAAAGTCATGACGAGTATTGATTTACAAGCCAAAGAAATTAAACCTACGCGTAACACCTTTACGCATGTAGCGCGCTACATCGGTGGGGATAAGCCTGCAACGCGTTATCAAGAAGCTACCTTTGGTGCGCAACCTACCCAGAATTTTCACTATCGTCCAACCTGGGATCCTAAATATGAATTGTTTGATGCTTCGCGCTCAGCAATCAAGCTTGCAGATTGGTATGTCTTAAAAGATCCACGTCAGTATTACTACGCAACCTGGACCATGGCGCGTGCACGTCAACAAGAAGCAGTCGAAGCGAACTATCACTTTGTTGAAGCACGTGGTTTATTAGGTCGTATGTCGGATGAAGTTCGTGCAAGTGCTTGTCAGGTCTTAATGCCACTGCGTCATGTGGCATGGGCAGGAAATATGAATAACTGCTTCATAGCAGCTTATGGATATGGCACTGCTTTAACTGCTGCCACCACTTTCCACTCCATGGATCACTTAGGTATTGCGCAATATCTGACTCGTCTAGGATTAGCAGTGGATGAACCTGGCATTCTCGATGCTGGTAAAAATGATTGGTTGAATGATCCACGTTGGCAGGTCTTGCGTCGTTTAGTCGAAGACACACTCGTTATTCAAGATCCTATGGAAATGTTTGTAGCGCAAAATTTAGCGTTAGACGGACAACTCTATCCATTAATTTATGGTTCTTATGTTGATGAACATCTCACACTAAAAGGTGGTACGGCAATAGCGATGCTGACTTCCTTTATGCCTGAATGGCATGACGAATGTGTACGTTGGGTGGATGCAGTCATTAAAGCAGCGGCAGCTGAATCTCCTGAGAACAAAGTATTATTGTCTGATTGGGCAAAAGTATGGTCCGATCGTGTTCAAGCAGCTTTAGCACCTGTGGCTGAGATCGCTCTCGGGGAGCACGGTCAGGCAGCATTGCAAGAGACGCGTGAAGTACTAAATGCACGTACAACAAAAGCCGGACTCACACTCTGAGCATTCATTAGTCATTTAGGAGAACAGCACTATGTCTAACGTCTTTATTGCGTTTCAATCTAACGAAGATTCTCGTCCACTGGTGGATGCAATCGTGGCCGACAATCCAGAAGCGCAAGTGGTGTACTCGCCAGGTTTAGTAAAAATCGATGCACCTGGAAGATTAGTCATTAAACGTGAAACCATAGAAGAGCAAATTGGCCGTCCTTATGATTTGCAACAGCTGCATATCAACTTAGTCACGCTATCAGGCAACATTGATGAAGATGATGACCAGTTCACATTGAGCTGGAAACATTAATTGCTAACGCGACCACCTTCTCACACTAACGAAAGTTCAAATATGGACAAGCGCGTTGAGAAAAACAAGCATACCCTGCATGATCTCTATGCAGCGATGACGCATGATCTGCATTGGGAAACAACTTATCAGCCTATGGATAAAGTTTTTCCACATGATAAATATGAAGGCATCAAAGTTCATGACTGGGAAAAGTGGCAAGATCCTTTCCGTCTCACGAGTGACGCTTACTGGAAATTTCAAGGCGAAAAAGAAAAACGTCTGTATGCAGTTGTCGATGCCTTTGCGCAAAATAATGGTCAGCTCGGTGTGAGTGATGGTCGTTATGTGAATTTACTGAAGTTATTTATTCAAGCCATCACGCCGAATGAATATTACGCACATCGTAGCTTTGCTCAAGTAGGTCGTAGTTTGCGTGGTGATGCATTACGCATTGCTACGCAAATGAAAAGTGCTGATGAGTTACGGCACTTTCAAAATCAAACGCATGCTATTTCAAACTTCAATAAATATTTCAATGGCATGCATCATGCGCCGCAATGGTTTGATCATGCTTGGTATTTAAGCGTATCAAAAAGTTTTGCGGAAGATGCCTTAACTGCAGGTCCGTTTGAGCGTTTAATCGGTTTAAGTTTTGGATTTGATGACTTATTAACTAGACCTTTGTTTGTCTCTTTAATGAGCGCAGTAGCGCACAACGGTGATCTCTCTGCAGTCAGTATCGGATTTACAGCACAGTCTGATAGTTCACGTCATATGACGATGGGACAAGAAGCAGTCAAATTCTTGTTGCAACAAGATGCAGCAAACTTACCCATCATTCAGCGTTGGATAGATAAATGGTTTTGGCGTAGTTATCGTTTGATGACCTTCGCCGCCATGATGCAAGACTACATGGTGCCTAAGCGCATGATGAGCTGGAAAGAAGGCTGGGATATGTATGTGCAAAAACCAGGTGAAGCGCTGTTTGCAGAATTAGCGCAACTTGGTCTGCGTAAGCCTAAAGGTTGGGAGCAGGCTTGCGAAGGAAAAGACCATATCAGCCATCAAGCATGGAATGCTTACTATGGCTTTGGTAATACCTTGGCATTTCATACTTGGGTGCCAGAAGTTGCAGAGCTAGATTGGTTGAGTCAAAAATATCCTGATAGTTTTGATCGTTGGTATAGACCACGTTTAGAACATTACGCACAACTACATGCAGCCGGTCAGCGTTTTAATAATAAGTCCATACCTATGCAATGCCAAACCTGTCAATTCCCTATGATCTTTACAGAGCAGGGGAGTGGACGTTGGACGGCTTATCGCGAAACACAACATGCAGGTGAGATTTTCCATTTTTGTAGTGATCATTGCGAAGAAATTTTCAGTAATGAACCTGAAAAATATATACAGGCACAGCTAGCCTCGCATCAAATCTTACAAGGCCAATGCTACAACGCAGATGTGCAGGAAAACACAGCGGGCTTTGATAGACAAGCTGCAGTGCTCGATTTTTGTCAGATCGTACAAGGTCATGACAACGGCGACTTTACCAATTCAGAAGATGCATTGAACTTTGAAAACTGGGGTGCTGGTCAAGATCCACAGGAGGCACAGCTATGAGCGTCGCAGCCATTGGAAGTTATGAACATACAACTCATGATGTGGTGAAAAATTTTGTCCAGCCTTTGCTTTATGTTGCATGGGATGAGCACATGATTTTTTCTGCGCCTTGTTGCGTGACTATTTCATTGTCGACTAGCTTAGAAGATGTCGTACAAAAGATTTTGCCTGAGTTATATGGACAGCATCCTCAATTTAAGAGCATCAATTGGGCGCGTGTGCAGTGGTTTAAAAGTGCAACGATGTTTACACCGAATATGACAGGCTCATTAGCAGAGCATGGTTTCACACATAAATCAGTACTCAGATTTAGAACACCAGGTTTAGAAGGAATACGCGGTTCCTGCGGTTAATTGCTGGATCTTGCAAAGCACTGCAGCCTTTGCGGGCCCGACTGCAGTGTGGGTTGTAAAGTGGGACCGTGGTTTTAAAAAAATTAAAACGGAGACAGTAACTAATGAAAAAGACCACCTACCTTGGTAGCGCACTCGTTATTGCAATGACGTTTGTCGCTAGCGGTGCAATGGCGCAAGATAAATGTGGCTTAGGTAACGGTAAAAAAGCCAGCGGTGAACCGATTCAAATCGGCGCAATCGTTGGTAAAACCGGACCAGAGGACTTTTCTTCTTCCGCACGTGCAGCAGATGCTTATTTTAAATGTGTGAACGCAAACGGCGGTATCAATGGCCGTCCTATCGCTTACACCATTCAAGATGACACATGGAATCCTGAAGTCGCTTCACAAGCAGCAAACAAATTAGTTAAAGATACCAAAGTAGTAGCGATGGCTGGTTCTTCAAGTTTCGTTGAGTGCGGTGCAAACAACAAACTGTATGTAGATGAAGGTGTTGCTTCAGTAGCTGGTGTCGGTGTTCCTCGTGCTTGCTTCTTCGGCAAAAACTACATCTCTTTCAATCAAGGTCCACGTCAATCAACACTGGGTGCAGCTCAGTACATTGTTGAAACCTTTAAATTGAAAAGCTTAACCTGTGTAGCGCCTGGTATCCCTGGTTTTGGTGACTGGGTATGCGGTGGAGTTGAGTCCTACGGTAAAGCCAACAACATCCCTGTGAAAACCGTGATATTCGATCCGGGCCAACTCGATGGCAATGCAATCGCACTGCAAGTAGCTGCTGCGAAAAGCGAAGGCGTTGTTCTCGGTATGCCACGCGGCATGATGCTGCCTATTTTGACTGCAGCTGAACAGCAGGACTTAGGTAAGAGTGCAAAGTGGGGTCTGCCTACTTCTGCTTATCACGCAGATATGCCAAAAGCAGTTGGTAAATACTGGCACGACAAACTCTATGTACATATGGAGTTAGAGCCTATGGATGGCACAGGTCCAGATAACACCAACTGGAAAGCTGTGATGGAAAAATTCGGCGACAAGAAGGATCCACGTGACACCTTCTCACAAGCTGGTTATTTATCTGCACGTGTTGTGACCGACGCACTGTTAAGCATCAAAGGCAATGTCGATCGCAAATCAGCTTATCAAGCTATCGTGAATACCAAAAAATGGAAATCCGACATGATGTGTGCACCTTGGTACTTCGGACCAGGTGAGCGTCATCAGGCTAACCACAAAGGTCGTGCTGCGCAATTAGTTAAAGGTGGTTTCAAAACTTTGAGCGAGTGCTATCAGTCCAAAGATGCAGAGCTAGAAGATGTATTGAAGCTCGAAGCTAAGGGCGGTCTGGTTAATTAATTAATTAATCAGAACAACGTTTTAAATTAAAGTAAACCGAGTTAAACATGGAAACCTTGCTTCCTTTCCTCGTCGTTGGTATCAGCGTTGGAGCGGTGTATGCATTGTCAGGCGTAGGTCTGGTGGTCTTATATCGTGCTAGCGGTGTGGTGAACTTTGCGTATGGTGCACTAGGTGGTTTAGCCGCTATGGTGTGCTGGCAAGTCATCGATCTGGAGTATGAAGATTGGATGGGTTGGGTTGCCGGTGTAGGTGCTGCAACCTTACTCTCTTGGGCCTATGGTCGTTTCATTGCACCTTCACTCACACATCAAGATCGTGTGGTGCGTGCAATGGCGACACTCGGTTTTGCTTTAATGATTATGGGTATCGCCCAATGGTATTGGGGTGATGAACCTCGTCGATTAGTTTTACCGACTGATTCCGGCGGCATCGAGTTTGATGGCCGTCGCCTAATTTCCCATACACGTGTTGCAGCGCTGATGTTTGCAGCAGCAGCGACAGTGGGTATGTTGTGGTTACTTGCGAAAACTTCTTTGGGCTTGCGCATGCGCGCCCTACAAAGTAATCGCACATTAAGTGCAATGGTAGGTGTACGGATTAAAAATGTAGATACTTGGGCTTGGACTCTTGCAGGTTTATTAGCCGGCATCAGTGGTCTGTTCATGGGCAATATGGTGCGACTAAATCCTACCGTATTAACTTTTCTCGTAATTCCTGCGATGGCAGCTGCCATGGTAGGACGAATGAATTCTCTGGCAGCGACCGTATTAGGTGGCATTGCTATCGGTGTGATTGAATCGATGGCTAACTTAGTCCCTGGAGTACAGCGCTATGGATCAGCGACAGCATTTGTGGTCGCTATTCTTGCCGTGTTATGGCAACAGCGTCATGGCATAGGTCTGTCCCGTGATAACAGCCACTTGGAGTAAATGAGATGGCACGCAATAAAGATAAACCCGATATTCCACCTGGCACGCCGTTTCAGCGTGTACTGCCGATGCTAATCACGTTTTTAGTGGTTGCTATAGTCGGGCCAATGTTCTTCTCAGCTTATTGGTTGAATACATTTAGTACGGTTGCCTGTTTGACCTTAGTCGCAGGAACAGTGTCACTTTTGTATGGCCAGTTAGGGATGGTGTCCTTAGCCCAGTTTGCATTAACCGGTGTAGGTGGATGGTTTTGCTTACGTTTGATACATGGTCTCGCAATGCCATTTGAATTAGCGCTCATCATAGGTGCAGTCGTTGCAGGTTTATTTGGTTTAATACTGGGTTTGCCTGCATTGCGTATGCGTGGTTTATATCTAGCCTTGTTAACGTTGATGATTGCAGCAGCAGTGCAAGTGGTTGTGAACGTGATTGGTTTTCCTGATGGTGGTCCAGGTTGGACAGGCCATGTTGTCAATGGCCAGCGTGCATTAATTCAGCGACCACTATTAGCAACAACTGATACTGCTTACTTCCGTTATGTGATCTTTTGGTTAGCTGCAGGTATGGCTTTAATCGAATGGTCGCGCGCTACCTTGCCGGGTCGTGCATGGGGTTTGATACGTAAGAGTGAAGCAGCAGCGATTGCAGCCGGTGTTTCAGTTGTGCGTTACAAAGCATTAGCTTTCACCATGGGCGGTGCACTCGCAGGTTTAGCAGGTGGTTTGCTTGCAGGCTTAAACGGACAGTTAGATAACACGGGTTTCCCAACTAGTCAGTCGATACTTTTATATGCACTTACGATTGTTGGTGGTGCTTATCACTGGATGGGTGCAGTGTTTGCAGGTTTACTCATCCGCGCGTTACCTGCATTACTTAATGACCACGGTGTAGACGGCAATCTTGCTAATGCATTTTATGGCTTTGCGTTGTTAGTCTCACTTATACAAGGTCGTAAAGGTTTAGCGGGACAGTTAGCAGACTTCTATAAATTCGTACGCATTAGTCGCATCGTAGAAGGCTCTGTGATCTGGGGTGTGATTTCAGTTGGTCTTGCATTAACCGCTAGTTATTTAGGTGTGGCTGGTTTTGCAGGGACTTTATTCATCGCCTTGATTGCACTCTTATTTAGACAAGCCATACCTGGTGTGTGTTGGATGTTGTTAGGATTTTTTGGCAAGCGCGTACAAGATTTTGCTGAAGATGTGGAAGCTGCGATTTCATTGCGACTTGCAAAGATTATGCAAGCTGTTGGATTGATGCCAGATCACCGCATAGTGAAGCGCACACTGAACATGCTGTTCATTGGTTACTTTGTAGGTTGGGTTGCATCAGGTGTGTTTGATGTGGATTACAACATTGCCTTAGCCATTATTTGGAGTGCAATTGTGATTCGCTTCTTGATTGAATTGGCTTTGTATCCTGCCATTCTGCCGTTACGTCAGCGTATAGATGAGCGCTATCCAAAACCCTTTGCGGCTTATCGCTGATTGAGGAAGATAGCGATGATAGAAATTAATAATGTGAGTGTGCAGTTTGGTGGTGTTAAACCGATTGATGGTTTAACTGTCAACTTAACTAAACCCATCGTTGGATTAATCGGACCTAACGGTGCTGGTAAGACCACACTTTTAAACGTGATGTCTGGTTTTGTAGAACCAAAAACTGGCTGGGTAAAAGTGAATGGCGAAACCATTACAGGTTTGCCAGCGCATAAGCGTGCTGAATTTGGATTACGTCGTACTTTTCAAACTGATCAGATCGCTGAAGATTTAACGCTATTAGAAAATGTAGAAGCGATTGCAGATCATTCAACTTTTGAAAATAGAGAGGCCAGACGTAAAGCCGTATATGGCGCAATTGATTTTGTAGGGCTGAGTCATAGACTGAATCGTCGTGGTAGTGATTTGTCTACAGAAGAACGTCATCTCGCAGAAATCGCGAAAGCATTAATCGGTAGTCCAAAATTAGTGATGTTGGATGAACCAGGTGCAGGTATGAGTGGTTCTGAATCTGAGCATCTGCAAAAAGTAATACGTGGCATACCGGGTTATTGCAAATCACAAGTATTTTTAATTGACCATGACGTTGATTTAATTTCTGCCTGCTGTAATGAAACCATGGTGCTCGATTTTGGTAAGTTGCTTGCCTTAGGCCCTACTTTAGAAGTACTGAAAAAACCAGAAGTGCAACAAGCTTATCTGGGTAATTTTGATGAATTGGAGGCGGCAGCATGAGTACAAAAATTCCTCCTGCTAATTTACGTCATGATCGTCTTGAGATTAAAAATCTCGTGATGGTGCGAGGTACTAAGCCAGTTACCCAAGCGATTGAATTAAGTATTGCGCCTGCTTCAATCACCGCATTGATGGGAGCAAATGGCGCTGGTAAAACAAGTACGGTGTTAGGCATTTCAGGTGTGATTGAACCTGCGTTCGGTGAGATTTGGTTAGATGGTATGGACATGGTTGGCATGGATGCAGATGAAATTCGGCGTCGTGGCGTAGCTACTGTTCCCGAAGGCCATCAGGTTCTGCGCGAATTAACTGTCCGTGATAATTTACTCGTCGCAGGCGGCAGTTTGTCGCGTGGTGAGATTAATGCATCGATAGAACGTACCGTTGAATTGTTTCCAGAATTAAAAGAGAAATTGCAACAAGCTGCCGGTGATCTCTCTGGTGGTCAACAACAAATGGTGGCAATTGCTCAAGCACTCATTGTGACTCCACGCTTCTTAGTCATTGATGAATTATCGTTTGGTCTAGCACCCACCATTGTTGCGCGTTTAGTACCGGTGATTCGTAGAATTGCTGCCAGTGGTATTGGTGTTTTATTGATTGAACAATTTACACAACTTGCTTTAGCCCTCGCACATCATGTTTATGTGATGTCGCGAGGTAGTGTTTCATACGACGGTGAGCCAGGTAAGTTACGTGATGATCCAGAAATTTTACATCGCGCTTATTTCCCTGTTAGCGGTCGTGAGTCAGTCGGACTTTAATAGAATTTATAACGAGAACAACCCCCCCTGATCAGGAGATTGAAGATGGATACAAGAGTCGTCAAAAAGAAGTTAGGTTTGAAAGAGCGTTATGCAGCTATGACGCGTGGCCTGCATTGGGACACTACTTATCAGCCTATGGATAAAGTTTTTCCTTATGATAAATATGAAGGTATAAAAATTCATGACTGGGATAAATGGGAAGATCCATTCCGTCTCACCATGGACGCTTACTGGAAATATCAAGCAGAGAAAGAGAAAAAACTCTATGCAGTGATTGAGGCCTTTGCACAAAGTCATGGTGAATTAGGTGTAACCGATGCGCGTTATATCAATGCGCTGAAACTCTTTATTCAAGGCGTGACGCCGCTAGAGTATTACGCACATCGTGGTTTTGCTCATGCAGGTCGTCAATTCACTGGTGCAGGTGCACGTGTTGCAGCACAAATGCAAGCAGTGGATGAATTGCGTCACTTCCAAACTGAAACGCATGCGATTTCGCATTACAACAAGTATTACAACGGCATGCACAATGCTAATCACTGGTTTGATAATGTTTGGTATCTGTCTGTACCTAAGAGCTTCTTTGAAGATGCTTACTCAGGTGGTCCATTTGAATTCTTAACAGCAGTCAGTTTTTCCTTTGAATATGTGCTGACGAATTTACTATTCGTACCGTTCATGAGTGGTGCTGCACATAACGGCGACTTATCAACCGTGACATTCGGCTTCTCTGCACAGTCAGATGAATCACGTCACATGACACTCGGTATTGAGTGCATTAAATTCATGTTGGAACAAGATCCAGGTAATGTGCCTATCGTTCAACGTTGGATGGATAAATGGTTCTGGCGTGGTTATCGTTTATTGACCTTAGTCGCCATGATGCAAGACTACATGTTACCTAAGCGTGTCATGAGCTGGAAAGAAGCATGGGAAATGTATGCTGAATCAAACGGCGGTGCATTGTTTGCTGACTTAGCGCGTTACGGCATACGTAAACCTAAAGGTTGGGATGATGCTTGCGAAGGTAAAGATCACATCAGCCATCAAGCATGGGCTACCTTCTATCAATATGGCCATGCTGCTGCATTCCATACATGGATTCCAAGTAAAGATGAATTGGATTGGTTGTCGAGCAAATATCCAGACACCTTCCATCGTCATTATCGTGCGCGCTTAGAGCATTGGGGTGAGCAAGCTGAAGGTAAAGAAGGTCGTTGGTATAACCAGATTCTGCCTATGTTGTGTCAGGTATGTCAGGTTCCAACACTGTTTACTGAGCCAGGTGATGCAACAGAAATCGCTTTGCGTGAGACGACTTATCACGGCATGAAGTATCACTTCTGTAGTGATCATTGCAAAGAGATCTTCGAACATGAGCCTAAAAAATATGTACAGGCTTGGATACCTGTACATCAAATTTATCAAGGCTCTTGCTATCCCGATGAAATCAATCCTGCATCGCCAGGTGATAGTCCAGTGCGTGAAGTGATTCGCTACTACGGCATTAATGGTGGTGAAGATAATGGCGAATTTTCTTCCAGCGAAGATCGTCAACACTTCAGACAATGGAGTGGTCGTATGAAGCCACAAGGACACGGAGAGTAATCATGCAGGCAACAGGCAAGGATTTGATGGTAAGCATAGGGGAGTATCCATTGCATCAGCAAGATGGAGAAAATCTATTTCATGGCAAACGTTTGATTTATCTGTGTTGGGAAAATCATTTAATGTTTGCGGCACCCTTATGTGTGCCTTTACCACCCACCTTGCCTTTCGGTGCTTTGATTCGTGATGTATTGCCTGAACTCTATGGTGAACATCCTGAATTTGAAGACATCGATTGGAAGCGTACTCAGTGGTTTAACTCGGATACACGTTTCATTCCAGATGTAGGTAAATCATTAGAGCACCATGGTTTAGCGCATAAATCACTGATTCGTTTTCGTACGCCAGCATTAGAAGGTAGTCGTGCTTCTGCAGCTGACGGTAAACAAGCTTTTTAACATCGCCTGACAATTTATTCACATCATGTCTTCGCAACTTACTATTGAACCCTTAGGCGCGACCATCGAAGTCGAAGAAGGTCAAACCATTCTGGATGCAGCACTGCGCCAAGGTATTTATATCCCACATGCTTGTGGTCATGGTTTGTGTGGCACTTGCAAAGTACAAGTCTTAGGTGGCAATGTCGATCATGGCGTCTCCAATCCTTTTGCGTTAATGGATTTTGAGCGTGATGAAGGTAAAACGCTGGCGTGTTGTGCCACCTTAGAAAGCGATGTCACGGTTGAAGCCGATATCGATGATGAACCTGATGCACGCATTATTCCAGTTGAAGATTTCGATACCGTAGTAAGTCGTATAGAAACGCTGACACCAACCATCAAAGGTATTTGGTTAAAGCTGGATAGAACGATAGATTTTCAAGCAGGGCAATATATTCAAATCATCATGCCAGGTGTAGAAGGTGGTCGCCCATTTTCTATAGCTAATGCGCCTGAAGAAATTGCACGTACTGGTGAATTAGAAATTAACGTACGTATTGTAGAGGGCGGATCTGGTACTGCTTATTTACACAATCAATTAAAAGTAGGCGACAAGCTGCGTGTGTCTGGTCCTTATGGACGTTTCTTTGTACGTAGTTCAGAAAAAGAACCCATTATTTTTATGGCAGGTGGTTCAGGTCTATCCAGTCCACGTTCAATGATTTTAGATTTATTAGCGCAAGGATCGCAGCAAGAGATCACACTTATTTATGGCCAACGACATTTGGCTGAGTTGTATTACGACGCAGAATTTAAAGTGCTCGCTCAACAACATAAGAATTTTCATTATGTTCCTGCTTTGAGTGAAGATGCCACAGGCTTTGATGGTCTTAAAGGTTTTGTGCATGACGCCGCTAAAGAACATTTCAATGGTGATTTTTCTGGACACAAAGCTTATCTATGTGGACCACCAGTCATGATAGAAGCGTGTTTATCGACTTTGATGCAAGGTCGTTTATATGAACGCGATATCTATGCTGAAAAATTTATTACCGCAGCCGATGCCTCTAAACCACGTAGTGCATTCTTTAAGCGCGTGTAAGCAATAGCTATGTTTGATTTTCGTCCTAAAGTGCAAGTCACGATAGAACAAACAGGTGAATGTTATCCCTGTGCAGTCGGTGAGAGCTTGTTAAAGGGGATGCTGCGTTTAGGTCGTAAAGGTATACCAGTTGGATGTGTGAATGGTGGTTGTGGTGTGTGCAAGGTGCGGATATTACAAGGTAAGACAGAAGTATTAGGACCAGTCAGTCGTGCTCACGTAACAGAATCTGAAGAGGCACAGGGTTATACACTGGCTTGCAGAGTAGGGCCCACTTGCGAGGTGAAGCTTGAAGTGGCAGGCAAGATGATTAAACCGTTTTCTAAGGGGTTTCCCGGGCAGGCCACCCCACCTGCAATAACGAAATAAATAAGGAGACAAAAATGGGAGTGATGCGCATAGGGCACGCCAGCATAAAAGTGATGGACATGGCAGCCGCAGTCAAGCACTACACAGAAGTGCTGGGCATGAAAGTAACAATGGAAGATAAATCAGGCAATGTGTATTTGAAATGCTGGGATGAATGGGATCGTTATTCCATCATTCTCACGTCATCGGATCAGGCTGGTTTAAATCACGTTGCTTATAAAGTTGAAAAAGATAGCGACTTAAACGATTTAAAACAACGCATAGAAGCTTATGGTGTGAAGGTTACAGAATTGGCTGAAGGCGCATTGCCTGCAACCGGTCGTATGTTGCAATTCAAACTACCTAGCGGTCATGAAATGCGTTTGTTTGCGCAAAAAGAATTTGTGGGTACCGAAGTAGGTAGTACCAATCCTGATCCTTGGCCAGACAACATCACTGGTGCAGGTGCGCACTGGGTTGATCATGTACTTTTAATGTGTGAGCTCAATCCTGAAACGGGTGTGAATACCGTTGCGGAGAACACTGAGTTCTTATGTAAGGCCTTAGATTTTTATTTGGTCGAACAAGTGATGGTAGGACCAGGTGGTGTCATTCAAGCAGCGACTTGGCTTGCACGTACCAGCACACCACATGACATTGCTTTCGTTGGTGCACCTAAATCCGGCTTCCATCACGTGTCCTTCTTCCTCGATTCATGGCACGATATTTTAAAAGCTGCCGACATCATGTCGAAGAAAAAAGTCAAAATCGATGTGGCGCCGACTCGTCATGGCATCACACGAGGTGAAACGATTTATTTCTTTGATCCTAGTGGTAACCGCAATGAAACCTTTGCAGGTTTAGGTTATCTGTCACAACCAGATCGTCCTGTTACAACGTGGACTGAAGACAAACTGTGGACTGGTATTTTCTATCATACCGGTGATGCAGTACCTACCTTCACCGACGTTTATACCTGATGCAGCATTAAGTTTTTCGCTTGTGTATCGACTGCGTTATTGACGCAGTCGATACCAGTGAGAATGCACGCACAACAGAAATAAACGCTGCCAATACTGGCGACTCAACAGTCTGTTCAACCAGACAATGACATTCAATTTCGTAAAGATGGTTACTGATCAAAGCAAGATGCAATACACATGTCAGTCACAGACTGGCTGTGATGGTGTTTTGTTTTTCAATATAAAGCGTCAGCAAAGCAATGGTGATCAGCATTCCTTAAATTTTTTTCAATCTAAAGTAAACCTCGATTTGAGAGACTTTTATGAGTAAAACAAATTTACCAACGGTGAGTGCTGCACAAGCGGTAATTACAGCTGAAGCAGCAAGCATTGCCTTGCAAGCGACTGTGGATCACGCAAAATTATTAGGCATCGCAATTAATGTCGCCATTACTGATAGTGCGGGCGTGATGGCAGGATTTTTACGTATGCCAGGTGCATTTTTACATTCGATAGATATCGCTATCGATAAAGCCTATACCTCAGCAAGTTTTGGATTTCCGACTAGTCAATGGATGAAAGTCTTGGAAAGTGATGCAGCATTACGTGCAGGTTTACCTTTGCGCCCACGTTTAGTCATCTTTGGTGGTGGACTACCTATTGTTGAAAAAGGCGTTCGCATAGGTGGTATCGGTGTATCGGGTGGATCAGCGGAAGAAGATGAAGAATGCGCGCGCGCAGGATTAAAAGCCATAGGCTTAGCTTAAGTAAATATAAAGTAAAAATTTTATATTTAGATCACCTCTGAATATAGAGCGAATTTAAACAGGAAATATCATGAAACAGTTTCATAATTTTATTAACGGTGTTTTTGTACCTACCAGTAAAACGTTTGAGAAACGTACACCTATTAGTAATCAAGTCATAGGTCTCGCGCATGAAGCAGGTCAAGCTGAAGTCGATGCAGCTGTCAAAGCAGCACGTGCTGCTTTGAATGGTGAATGGGGCAAGATGTCAGTAGTAAAGCGTGTAGAAATGCTCTACGCAGTAGCAGATGAAATCAATCATCGCTTTGATGAATTTTTAGAAGCTGAACTAGCCGATACAGGTAAGCCACATTCCTTAGCTTCACATATTGATATTCCACGTGGTGCAGCGAATTTCAAAGTCTTTGCAGACATCATTAAAAATGCACCGACTGAAAGCTTCACCATGACCACCCCAGATGGTGGGACTGCAGTCAGCTATGGTGTACGTACACCACTCGGCGTGATAGGTGTGGTCTGTCCATGGAATTTACCACTCTTACTGATGACATGGAAAGTTGGTCCTGCACTTGCTTGCGGTAATGCAGTGGTAGTCAAGCCTTCAGAAGAGACACCTGCAACAGCGACCTTGCTAGGTGAGGTGATGAATAAAGTAGGCATACCGAAAGGTGTCTATAACGTAGTACATGGCTTTGGTCCAAATTCAGCAGGAGAATTTTTAACACGCCATCCTGATGTTGATGCGATTACCTTTACAGGTGAAACACGTACTGGTGAAGCCATCATGGCAGCTGCAGCTAAGGGCGTGCGTCCAGTTTCCTTTGAGCTCGGTGGTAAGAATGCAGGCATTGTGTTTGCCGATGCAGATTTTGATAAAGCGATTGCGGGTATCACACGTAGTACCTTTGAAAACTGCGGTCAGGTTTGCTTAGGTACGGAGCGTGTGTATGTACAGCGTCCCATCTTTGATAAATTTGTCGCTGCATTAAAAGAAAAAGCAGAGTCATTAAAAATAGGTCCGCCGAATGAACCTGGTGTAGGTTTAGGTCCGCTCATCTCTGCAGAGCATAAAGAAAAAGTCATGTCGTATTACGAAAAAGCGCGTGCAGCAGGCGCCAAAGTTGTAACAGGTGGTGGTGCGCCAGAAATGAAAGGCGAATATGCGCAAGGTCATTGGGTGCAACCAACTATTTGGACAGGATTGCCTGAATCATCGCCGATTATTCGTGAAGAAATTTTTGGACCTTGCTGTCATATCGCTCCCTTCGATACTGAAGAAGAAGCGATCGCATTAGCGAATGACACACCTTATGGTTTAGCGACCACTGTTTGGACGACTGATTTATCGACTGCACATCGAATGGCAGCAGAAATCAAGGTTGGTCTATGTTGGATTAATAGTTGGTTCCTGCGTGATTTGCGTACGGCATTTGGTGGATCGAAAGCATCCGGCATAGGTCGTGAAGGTGGTGTGCACTCATTAGAGTTCTACACTGATCTGCGTAATGTCATGATCAAACTTTGAAGAACGGAGAATTGTAATGGCAATGAATGCAGATACGATTAAACGCTATGGTGATGAACTCTATCAATCACTCATAGCTTGTGCGCCGATTGATCCACTCACAAATCGTGAACCTGATATCACGATAGAAGATGCGTATCAAATTCAGTTGCGCATGATACAGCGCCGTCTGGATGCAGGTGAGGTCGTGATTGGAAAAAAAATTGGTGTGACGAGTAAAGTGGTAATGGATATGTTGGGTGTGAATCAACCTGACTTTGGTCATCTGTTATCCGGTATGGTGTTTAACGAAGGCGAAGCAGTAGACACCAGCAAAATGATTGCACCTAGAGCAGAAGCTGAAGTTGCTTTTTTACTCGCTAAAGATTTAACCGGTCCTGGTGTAACTGCAGAAGATGTATTACGTGCGACTGAATGTGTGATGCCTTGTTTTGAAATTGTCGATTCACGCATCAAAGACTGGAAAATAAAAATCCAAGACACCGTTGCAGATAATGCTTCATGTGGTGTGTTTACCTTGGGCGGTGTGCGTCGTAGTCCACGTGATCTTGATCTAGCATTGGCTGGCATGGTGTTAGAAAAAAATGGCGAGATCATTAGCACTTCATCAGGTGCATCAGTACAAGGCTCGCCTGTGAATTCAGTCGCATGGCTAGCAAATACTTTGGGTGCATATGGCATTACCTTAAAAGCAGGCGATGTGATTTTATCCGGATCTCAATCACCGCTCGTACCTGTGAAAGCAGGTGATAGTTTGTATTGTGCCGTAGGTGGACTGGGTAGTACTTCTGTTCGCTTCATCTAATTGCACTGACCTTTATTGAGGACGCATCATGGATCTGCAATTAAAAGGACAGCATGCATTAGTCAGTGGTTCAACTGCAGGCATAGGTTATGCAATTGCAGATGCGCTCGCAGCTGAAGGCGCAGTCGTCACAATCAATGGCCGCAAGGCTGAAGGTACTGAGCGCGCTAAGAATAAATTATTAGCAGCACATCCACATGCTGAGATATATGTAGTGGTAGCAGATGCAGGTACGGCAGAAGGATGTAATGCATTGGCGAATAGCAGTCAGAAATTTGATATTTTGGTAAACAACATGGGCATCTTCGATCCCAAACCCTTCGCTACTATTCCTGATGCTGATTGGCAGCGATTTTTTGAAATCAATGTCATGAGTGGTGTGCGTCTTTCACGTGCACTATTGCCTGGCATGTTGCAACGTAATCGTGGTCGTATTGTTTTTATTTCTAGTGAGTCAGGTATTTGCCCACCTGCAGAGATGGTGCACTACGGTATGACGAAGTCTGCGCAATTATCTATTTCGCGTGGTCTTGCTGAAACATGTGCAGGAACAGCAGTAACAGTAAATAGTGTTTTGCCCGGACCAACTTTAACGGAAGGTGCAAAAGATTTTTTCGACAAACTCGCAGCAGCCCAAGGTGTGAGTTTTGATGAAGCAGCAAAAGCATTTTTTGAACAAGCACGTCCTACTTCTTTGTTGCGTCGTTTTATACAACCTGAAGAAGTAGCCGCTATGGTGGCTTATGTATGCAGTCCGAAATCAGCGGCCACGAATGGTGCAGCTTTACGTGTTGATGGCGGCGTAGTTAGAAGCCTAGTGTAAGTTTTATCTCAGGAGTTAAAGTGATGACCAAGAAAATTAAATGCGCATTAATCGGGCCGGGCAATATCGGTACCGATTTATTAGCGAAGTTACAGCGCAGTCTAGTTTTAGAACCAGTTTGGATGGTAGGAATAGATCCGAATTCAGATGGTTTAAAACGTGCGCGTGAAATGGGAGTTAAAACTACAGCAGATGGCGTGGATGGCTTACTGCCGCATGTGAAAGCAGATGGTATACAAATCGCTTTTGATGCAACCAGTGCTTATGTACATGGCGAGAATTCACGCAAGCTCACAGAGTTAGGCGTGATGATGATTGATCTCACACCTGCTGCGATTGGACCTTTTTGCGTACCACCTGTGAATTTAAAAGAGCATGTCGGTAAGCGTGAGATGAATGTCAACATGGTGACTTGCGGTGGACAAGCAACCATACCAATGGTGGCAGCAGTGTCGCGTGTACAGCCTGTTGCGTATGGCGAGATTGTTGCAACGGTATCTAGTCGTTCAGTGGGTCCTGGTACACGAAAAAATATTGATGAATTTACACGTACCACTGCAGGTGCAGTAGAAAAAGTAGGTGGTGCTAAAAAAGGTAAAGCGATCATCATTATTAATCCTGCTGATCCTCCACTCATCATGCGTGACACCGTGCATTGTCTGACTGAGGGTGTACCTGACCAAGCCAAGATCACAGCTTCTGTGCATGAAATGATTAAAGAAGTACAAAAATACGTACCTGGCTACAAACTCGTGAATGGTCCTGTGTTTGATGGCAATCGCGTCTCTGTATTTTTAGAGGTAGAAGGACTAGGTGATTACTTACCTAAATATGCAGGCAATCTCGACATCATGACCGCAGCAGCTGCACGTACAGCAGAAATGTTTGCGGAAGAAATCATCGCTGGCAAGCTCACGCTGCAAGCCGCTTAAGTAGAAAGGACAGCATCATGAATTTACAAGGTAAAAAAATCACTGTCCATGACATGACACTGCGTGATGGCATGCATCCTAAGCGTCATTTAATGACCTTAGATCAAATGAAAAGTATTGCTTGTGGTTTGGATGCAGCTGGCGTGCCTTTAATTGAGGTCACACATGGTGATGGCTTAGGTGGTTCTTCTGTCAATTATGGTTTTCCTGCGCATACTGATGAAGAGTATTTAGGTGCTGTGATTCCACTAATGAAGAAAGCAAAAATTTCTGCTTTGTTATTGCCAGGCATAGGAACCGTAGAACATCTGTTGATGGCAAAAGATTTAGGTGTATCAACCATACGCGTTGCTACCCATTGCACAGAAGCCGATGTGAGTGAACAGCACATCACCAAAGCACGTGTACTGAATATGGACACGGTTGGTTTTCTGATGATGGCGCACATGAGTAGTCCTGAGGCTTTGGTCACACAAGCCAAGTTAATGGAAAGCTATGGTGCGAATTGTATTTATGTGACCGACTCTGCAGGTTATATGTTGCCTGCTGATGTGACTTCACGCATTACAGCAGTCCGTCAGGCCTTAAAACCAGAAACAGAATTAGGGTTTCATGGTCATCACAACATGGCGATGGGTATTGCGAATTCACTGGCTGCAGTTGAAGCGGGTGCAAATCGTATTGATGCAGCAGCAGCAGGTTTAGGTGCAGGTGCAGGTAACACGCCGATGGAAGTGTTTATCGCTGTTTGTGCACGTATGGGAATTAACACGGGTGTGGATGTCTTTAAGATTCAAGACGTCGCTGAAGATTTAGTAGTACCAATTATGGATCATGTGATTCGTATTGATAGAGATTCACTCACTTTAGGTTATGCCGGTGTGTATTCGAGTTTCTTATTATTTGCGAAACGTGCTGAAGCAAAGTACGGTATTCCTGCGCGTGATTTATTAGTTGAGTTAGGTCGTCGCGGTATGGTGGGTGGTCAGGAAGACATGATTGAAGACACCGCCATGACAATGGCACGTGAATTAGCGGATAAAGCAGGAAAGAGAGCAGCAGCATGAAACTCGATAAAGCAACGATAGAAAAACTGGCAGAGCATTTAGAAAACTGCCAGCTACAAGCCAAAGACACTACCAAGATTACTGATGACTATCCTGAGATGGATTGGGATGATGCCTATGCTATTCAAAACGTCATCAAAGCACGCAAGTTAGCGCGTGGTTTGAAGTTAGGTGGTTTGAAAGCGGGACTTACTTCGCATGCCAAGATGAAGCAAATGGGTGTGACCACACCGGTGTTTGGTTTTATGACGAAGGATTATGAAATCGCTGATGGAGGTGATTGCAAAACTTCAGAACTGATTCATCCTAAAGTTGAACCAGAAATTGCCTTCATGACCAATAAGCCTTTACGTGGACCTGGTTGTCATATTGCTGCTGTGTTAGCTGCGACGGAATATGTGATTCCTGGTATTGAAGTCATTGATAGTCGTTATCGTGATTTTAAATTTGATTTAAAGAGTGTGGTTGCAGATAACACTTCAGCTGCACGATATGTCGTAGGTGGTCAAAAGCTCGATGTAAAAAATGCTGATCTGCGTACCACTGGCATAGTCTTAGAAAAAAATGGTCATCCCGTTGTGTTTGGTGCTGGTGCCGCCGTATTAGGACATCCTGCAGCAGCGATAGCGATGTTAGCGAATCACTTAGGTGCGATGGGTGAAGAAATACCTGCGGGTACCTTAATTCTTTCCGGTGGTATTACAGAAGCAGTGGCTGTAGTAGCAGGTGATACGGTGACGTTAAAGGTGCAGGGTATGGGTAGTACATCTATGCGCTTTGTTTAAAAAATAATGCGTTCACTATATTTTCTAAGATTGATTTAAATTTAAAGATAGGAAGCACTATGCCATTCGCACAAATTTATTTAATGGAAGGCCGCACTGAAGATCAAAAGCGTGCTGTGATAGAAAAAGTAACAGCAGCATTAGTGGAAGCAGTCGGTGCACCAAAAGAAAATGTTCGAGTCTGGATACAAGATGTACCTAAGACTAACTGGGGTATTGCTGGTGTCAGTGCAAAAGATTTAGGACGTTAAGATCATGACTGTGACAGCAAATCCTGAAATAGGACAATCTATCGTCGCCAATGGTATACGTACTAATTATCATGATGTAGGTAGTGGACATCCTGCTTTACTCATACATGGTTCTGGCCCAGGTGTAAGTGGTTGGGCAAATTGGCGTATGACGATTCCTGTGCTGTCACAAGTCAGTCGTGTGATCGTGCCTGACATGGTGGGATTTGGATTCACTGATAGACCTGCGGGTGTGCAATACAACCTTGATAATTGGGTTGCGCAAGTCATAGGATTGTTGGACGCACTAAAGATTGAACAAACAGATTTAGTTGGTAATTCATTTGGTGGTGCACTTGCCTTAGCTTTAGCAATTCGTCATCCACAACGCGTCAGACGTTTAGTGTTAATGGGTAGCGCGGGTGTGCATTTTGAACTGACAGATGGATTAGATCTAGCTTGGGGTTACACACCGTCCATTGCCAATATGCGTAAATTATTAGATGTGTTTGCGTATGACCGTAATCTTGTGACTGATGAATTAGCTGAGTTACGTTACAAGGCCAGCATACAACCAGGTTTTCAAGAAGCGTTTTCTTCTATGTTTCCTGCACCACGACAAAATGGTGTGAAAGCGTTAATGAGTAAAGAAGAAGATATACGCGCTTTACCGCATGACACCATAGTTATACATGGTCGTGAAGATCAGATTATTCCACTTGCGAATTCTGTCACGCTAGCGAACTGGATACCGCGATCACAATTGCATGTGTTTGGTCGTTGTGGACACTGGACGCAAATTGAACATGCAGCGCGTTTCAATAAGTTAGTGTCGAATTTCTTTGCTGAAGCCTAAATCGTTTATTTTTTAATTGCGGGGCTTAACCAGCCTCGCAATAGTTTAGTAAGTCTGGGCATGACTATCCACGTCATGGTGATGACTTCATCCTACTTACAGCTTGTAGCTGCTGGTACCACCACCGCTACTTTTCTTTTTCTTGGAATTGCTGAGTACTTTCATACGACCGATTGCTTCAGGTGCGCCATCGAGTAAAAAACGATTCACTTCAAATAAGCCACTTTCCAGAGGAAAAGCGAAGCCTATATATTTTTTAGAGGATTTAACGGAATTATTAATTGCATCGAAATTGCTGAATACATAGCGTGGTTTATCGCCTAATTTTTTACAGACGATTTCCATTTGTGCTGAACCACCATCGCCATTAATTAAAACTGGATAACGGCTACCATCTTCACAATTAATATTTACTGCTAATAACCACAGGCATTGGCCAGATCCGGAGTAACAATATTGTCCAAAGATACTGGTGCTATCGTTGACAGTGGCTGCAAAATAACCTTCGTTATCATCCATTGCTCCGGTTACCCAATTTGCAAATTCTTGTGCCATCGGTGGCGCGCTAAAGCTACATAAAATAAAGAGTAGAGCCAAGTGGCACGTTCTTAATTTTGTTAAAGCCGAAGTAGAGAATAGTTTCATATATCGATATTAAAAACTTATAAATTAATTAGTAAGAAACTGATTTTAAAATATCATGACTATCTGCTGTATAAATTAAATCAAATTCATTACTAAATTTTTTTAAATAACGAATAAATAGACGAATAGGTATGCCATCGCCTGTGGGGAAAACATGGAAATCAGTAAGATGAGTTGGTCCATTGTCATCGACTAGTTTGAATTCGATAAATCGTTTACGTGCTTCGATTTTCTCCATCAGTTCATCAATGTCTGTATTCGAAGCAGAGTCTTTAATAAAAATTTTGCTGCTGATATAAATCTTTTTTTCTTCCTCTTTTATATCGATCCAGAGTGGTTGTGGCAGTCCACGTCCGGTTTTCAGAACGCCTGATGGCATTTCATCCGAATTAATATTTTTACGTTTTAAGAGTTCACTGATTTTTTTATTATTCACTTCTACCGCATCTAATGTAGAAATCTCAGTTTCATTGCATTGATCTCTCGTTTCCTCAATGATTTCTAATATTTCATGTCTAAGTCTGACAATTTCCTCAGCTCGTACTTTATATTTGTAAAGCACCGACTCTAAAAGTATGACCACTTCCATATATTGGTTGGAAGGTAATTGAATTTCAAACTTTGATGTTGGGCTTGGTAATTGACTATATTCATAATCTGTATGCGGCATTAAATAGATGGTGTATCGCCACATATTTTTTAAGATGATACTTTTCGTTGTGCCTAGCAAGTAGTGATTAACAACGCCGCTAGCACTCACTGCATCATGAAAATCACTCATGATGAGTTCAAAATCACTTCTTTTTTTGAATGTAGATAAAAGAATTTCCATAATTATTTTTTTGCAATGTTATCTGACTAGTTTTTACTAGCTTAATAGGATAAATAATAAACGGGTACACACTTTCTGAATGATGTTTTTTACTTCATGAGTGGGTAAATTTTCATTACAACGGGATCTTAAATCAGTCTAAACCAATAAACCAAGATTCATAGCATGCTTTCGTTTTTCCTAGCACTGTACTTCGATTGCTAACTTGTCTGCTATCTCCTAAGACATCGTAGTTATTCTTAAAAATAAGCTGAATACTCACCCCCTGTGATTAACTTTAGCAGTCTTGATCTAAGGTCTGGACTAGTCATTATTAGGTATCTCATTTTTAGGATCTCCTGTGAACAATGACAAAAAGTGTATTGACAACAGCTACACGTGTAATTAAGATTTGTATATCTATTGTGTATGCAATTACAGGGGAATTATATGCGTGCAGCCGCCATTAACCTTAGAGCACTGCCTGAGCAGAGGGACTTAATTGATCGCGCTGCTACTCTTCAAGGGAAGAACCGTTCGGATTTTATGTTGGAAGCTGCTTGCGATAAAGCGCAGGCCGTTTTACTTGATCAGGTTTTTTTCAGTCTAAATAGTGACAATTTTCAGCAATTCACTGCAATGCTTGATGCGCCGCCATCTAGTAACCCTAGCTTAGAGCGTCTTATGGCTGTGACGCCACCTTGGAGCGCACGCAAGAAATGAGCTTGGAAATTAGTGCGCCTCAGCCACTCACATCCGTCCTTCTTCTTGATAAATTTAATTGCGGAGAGCCCGTTCTCGATGAATGGTTAAAGCGCCGCGCAATGAGCAATCAACTCAGTGGTGCCAGTCGTACTTTTGTCGTTTTAGATCAGGATAGTCACGTTTGCGGCTACTACGCCATGGCTGCTGGTGCTGTTGCGCACCAGATGGCCACCAGTTCTGTACGTAGAAACATGCCCGATCCAGTGCCGGTGATGGTTCTTGCTCGTCTGGCGGTTGATCTTCGAGCGCAAGGAATTAAGCTTGGAGCATCTCTTCTTCAAGATGCTGTCAATAGAGCTGTGATGGTTGCAGAAAATGCAGGTATAAGAGCACTACTCGTGCATGCCTTGAATGACAAAGCCAAAGAGTTTTATGAGCATTATGGTTTTCAGCCATCCTCTTTGAACGCTATGACACTCATGTTGAGATTAAATAGTGGCAAGCCATAAACGTACAGGATTCAAAACTGTCCTCCTTTCCTAGCATGCTTAGATTGGGTGGAAAAAATACCTAACTCACACTCATTTCTAGCTCCAGTCGCATCAAACTAAGCAAAGTCACGCTAAAAATCGATGCGGTGATTATCTTTTTAATCGCTGTATTTTTTGCGGCGATTAAGTTGACCTTGCGGCGAATTCAGTGTCTAATTACCGCATGAAAAGCGGTGATTACCTATACGTTTGGCAGAATCAAAACTGGCCCCAATGGCAATACAACGCCAAAAGCCTGATGCCATTGCTTGCCCAAGTACATCAAATCTTGGGGCATGTGATGGGTCGCATGCGTGACCAAGGAATACGCTCACAAGATCAAGCCAATCTTGAAGCGCTAACTACGGATGTACTCAAAACAAGTGAGATTGAAGGTGAACGCCTTGATCCAGAAACCGTTCGCTCGTCCATAGCAAGAAGACTAGGTGTCGATGTTGGGGCATTCATGCCTGCCGACCGTCATGTGGACGGTGTCGTGGAAATGATTCTTGATGCCACAAGCTTGCACGCCACTCCTCTTACGATAGAAAGACTTTTAGCTTGGCACGCTGGATTGTTTCCAACGGGTCGAAGTGGATTAAGCACTATTCGTGTAGGTACCTGGCGCGATGATGCAAATGGTCCCATGCAAGTTGTATCTGGACCTATGCAGCGACGTCGTGTCCATTACGAAGCTCCACCAGCACATTCACTTCCTGCTCAGATAACTGATTTTTTGATTTGGTATGAAAGGCATCAAGAAATTGATCCCTTAGTGAAAGCCGGCCTTGCTCACTTATGGTTTGTGACCATCCATCCCTTTGATGATGGCAACGGTCGTATTGCACGCGCCATTGGCGATATGGCTTTAGCCCGAGCAGATCAAAGTAATCAGCGTTTTTATAGTCTGTCTGCTCAGATTCAAAAAGAGCGCAAAGACTATTACGACTTACTAGAAAAAACTCAGCGGGGGAATCTAGATGCCACTGAGTGGCTATCTTGGTTTTTGTCTTGTTTGCTGCGCGCACTTCAAGAAGCTGATCAAGTCATAACGAGTGTTTTAGTAAAAGCTAATTTCTGGCGTCGGTGGGCGGGTACGCCACTTAACGTGCGACAGATCAAAATACTGAATCGCATGCTTGATGGGTTTGATGGCAAGCTGACCAATAAGAAGTGGGCAGCCATAGGTAAATGCTCATCTGACACTGCTCTCAGAGACATTAATGATTTGATTGCGCGTGGAGTGCTACGTCGGACTGAAACAGCGGGGCGTAGTACGAGTTATGAACTACATTCAGGTAGCGCTGCGCTAAATGAGTAAGAGTAAATCGTTTGAAGTTAGGACTTGTAAGCCACTGACGCAGTTTTTAAGCGATAACTTCAAAAACGGAAAAACCAAAGAATTTTAGGAATGAAGAAGTAGGGAATTAGAGCAAAAAGTAGTCTAGTAAAAATAGACTACTTTGGGACATAAAAAAAGCACCAACATCGCTGTAGGTGCTTGTTTTACTTAAGGAATTTTGGTGGTGATAGGTGGATTTGAACCACCGACCCCAGCATTATGAGTGCTGTGCTCTAACCAACTGAGCTATATCACCGAAAAGCCCGAAATTATGGCGGTTGCGTTGCAGGGTGTCAACCGAGTGCTGGTTTGATATTGCGTAGTAATTGGCCTGAGAGGTCAGAACTCAGGCAATCGAGAGAAATTCTCTCCTCCATACTGCGCAGCCAAGTCAGTTGTCTTTTTGCTAGCTGTCGGGTGGCGATGATGCCGAGTTCACGCATGGAAGCGAGATCGGTTTTGCCATCTAGATGTTCCCAAGCTTGTCGATAGCCCACACAGCGCATCGAGGGCAGACCCAAATGCAAGTCACCACGTCCACGAAGTGTTTTTACTTCATCAATCAGACTAGGTTGCGCAGTGAGCATGGCATCAAATCGCCTACTAATCCGCTCGTGTAGAACGCTACGATCAGAGGGTTCTAGAGAGAAGCTCATTAACTGAAAAGGTAGCTCGGGCTTTTCAGTTTTAGCGAGTAGGTCTGACATGGGTAGCCCAGTTAGCTGAATGATTTCTAGTGCGCGGTGTATGCGCTGTGTGTCATTCGGCTTAAGACGCATCGCTGTAACCGGATCAAGCGCTTGTAAACGTTGATGCATGGCTGGTGAACCAAATTGTATAAATTCAGAATCAAGTTCAGAACGCACAGTGGGATCAGCTTCGGGTAAGGCATCGAGACCGTCACGCAGGCCTTTGAAGTACAACATCGTGCCACCAACGAGCAATGCAAGATTGCCGCGTGCATTAATTTCACTCACGAGTTTGATTGCATCCTGCCTAAACTGCATGACTGAATAAGATGCAGAGGGATCAAGAATATCAATTAAATGATGTTGAACTGCAGCTTGTTCTTCTGCACTTGGTTTGGCAGTTCCTATATCCATGCCACGATAAACAAGTGCTGAATCCACTGAAATGATTTCACATGGAATCTGCTGCGCAATCTGCAACGCTGCAGCTGTTTTACCTGAAGCGGTTGGCCCCATGATGGCAACAGCAAGTGGTTTTGCAGCACGAATCATGAAAGTGTTGTGGGTACTTTAAGTATGCGCACTGAAAGAAAATTCAGTGTACCGAGTATCAGCGAAATGATGGCCATGGGAACGAGTGTGCCGTTATGCGATACACCAACCAGTGAGCCTATGAAAAATGCAAACACCATAAACAAAGCACCCATTAATCCGGCTGCTGTTCCTGCTTGTTGAGGGAAAGGAGAAACTGCACTCGATTGTGTAACAGGAAAATTAATCCCATGTGATGCCATACCAAGAAACATCGCGATAACCAGTAAGCTCCAATGTGAGAAACCGAGTAAGGTTGCAATAAAAAAGAAAGCACCGGATCCAAAGGCGCAGGCAGTGCCTATACGTAAAGCCTGCATATTACTCATGCTCTTTAACATACGACGACAAATCAAAGTGCCTGTCATATAACCAGAGACACCTAAACCAAAACAATAACCAAACCATTGAGTAGGAACGTGCAAGATATTAATAAATGCAAAGGACGAACCTGAGATAAATAAAAAAATCGTGCCATAAGAAAAAGCACCGGGTAAGGCATAAAACCAAAACATACGTGAACCTAATACATAACGATAGTTTTCACGTAAACCAGTGAAGTCAGTTGCACGTGGATTTTTATGGTTATTCGTTTCAGGCAAACGCATCACACTCGCTGCAAACACTGCAGATGAAAAAAAGCCTAACGCAACAAAAGCAGCGCGCCATCCAAAACTCACTTGTAAGTAAGAGCCCAGTATGGGACCAAAAATTGGTGCAAGTGAAATCCATGTGCTAGCGCGCGCAATCACTTTTGCACTGCTTTCAGGTGGATAGGCATCACGCACAATTGCGCGTGCAATCGTCACAGCAGCACAACATCCTAATGCTTGAATAAAGCGTGCAGTAATCAGTAAATTTATGGTGGTAGCAAGGCTACATAAAATACTGGCGAATAAATACAGAGCGAGTCCTGATAATAAAACCGGACGCCTTCCATAGCGATCTGATAAAGGACCCACAATCAGTTGCGCCAATCCAAAGCCAATCACAAACAAAGATAAGGTTAATTGAACGGTTGATACTGGGACTTGAAAAATTTCCGTCAGACTAGGCAGTGAGGCGAGATAAAGATCAGTAGAGAGTGGTTGCATCATCAGCATGGCTGTGATGAGCACTAAAATCGGTGCATGAATGAATTGCGGTAAAGGCGGGTGCTGCATAGTTATTGACCACGTAAAAAAAGTTTATCGAGATCAGACAGCGCAAGTTGTATCCATGTGGGGCGACCATGATTGCATTGATCAGCGCGTTCGGTTTCTTCCATCTGGCGTAATAAGGCATTCATTTCCATGATGGTTAAATGTCGATTTGCTCTCACTGCAGTATGGCAAGCCATGGTGCCTAGTAATTCATTACGACGTTCTGTTAGCACATGTGATCCACCGAATTCTTGAATATCACGTAAGACATCACGGGCTAATGCTTGTGCATCACTATTTTTTAATAAAGCTGGAATCGCTCGCACTGCTAAAGTCGTAGGTGATAGCGCGGCAATATCAAAACCCAGTGCTGTCAGTATTGTCTGATTTTCTTGAGCAGCACCAACCTCGATGGGATCAGCATTAAAAGTAACGGGAATCAGTAAGGGTTGTAATTGCACTGCATTGAGTTCTAAGTCTTGTTTAAATTGTTCATATAGAATTCTTTCATGCGCTGCATGCATGTCGACTAAGACTAAGCCTTGTTGGTTTTGCGCGATGATAAATACACCATGTAATTGTGCTAATGCATAGCCTAGTAGATAGCTCTCTTCATGACTATTGGCGATCGATGGAGTAAGCGCAGCATTCGATTGCAATAAAGATGTAGATGACTCATTCGTTGACTGTGAAAAAAACTCACCGTACCTTGCAGTGTTTTGTGCCATACCAAAGCTAGCTTGTTGTGCACCACGTATCCAAGGCAGAGCACCACTGGAAGCAGGCATAGGCGGTGGAACATTACTCTGCGCATTAGGTGCAGTTTGTGCCAATGCGCGATGCACCGCATGAAAAACAAATTGATGGATACTGCGGCTGTCACGAAACCTCACTTCGGTTTTTGAGGGATGGACATTCACATCCACTAAAGCAGGGTCACAATTTAAGTGCAGCACATAACTAGGATAACGATCACCATGCAACACATCTTGATAAGCGGCTCGCACAGCATGGGTGAGTAGTTTGTCGCGTACAAAGCGGCCATTCACATAAAAATATTGAGAATCAGCGCGCCCTCTGGCAGCAGTCGGTAAACCTGCATAGCCCATGATATGCACTGGACCTGCATTTTCTTCTATGAATAAACGTGCTTGTGCAAATTCTTCGCCAAGTATTTGAGCGCAGCGTTTTTCATGGGTTGATTCTTTCCAGTGTTCGACAGTCTTACCATTGTGACTGACTGAAAAGCTCACATCAGGACGCGCTAGAGCAATGCGACGTACGATTTCTAGACAATGACCGTATTCAGTTTGTTCAGATTTTAAAAATTTACGTCGTGCTGGTGTGTTGAAATAGAGCTCTTCTACATCCACCGTTGTGCCTTGAGAACCTGCAGCCGGTTCGGGTTTCGCTTCTGCATGACCGCTTAATTGCCATGCATGTGGTTCGCTTGCGGTGCGCGAAGTTAGGGTGAGTTGTGCGACAGATGCAATCGATGCCAATGCTTCGCCGCGAAAGCCTAATGTGAGTACATTTTCCAGATCAGATAAAGATGCGATTTTTGAAGTGGCATGACGCGCAAGTGCAAGTCGCATTTGATCCGGTGGAATGCCTCTGCCATTATCAATAATGGCGATACGTTTTACGCCACCTTGTTCGAGCTTGATGCTAATAACAGTTGATCCTGCATCCAGTGCATTTTCTAAGCATTCTTTTACCACTGCAGACGGACGTTCAATCACTTCACCTGCTGCTATTTGCGAGATGAGCTGATCCGGCAAAGGGCGAATGTCACGGGGGATGGCTGCATTGGATGTCATCGCGCGATTATACCTTTCGGTTCTGACTCTTTAGCATGCAACGATTCAGGTTCGCAGTCTTAGAATGACAGTGTATGATTCATATCGGTAGCGCCGTCTCGTGCGGCGCCTGATAGATTCTTAACTCACTGATTTCAAGTTTATGGCAATTACCGATTTTCTTAGTATGCTGCTGCACGTCGACAAAATGCTCGAACAGATGCTGCCTGTGTATGGCTCATTAGTGTATGCAATTTTATTTGCCATTATCTTTGCTGAGACAGGCTTGGTTATTTTCCCTTTTTTACCTGGAGATTCTTTGCTTTTTATAGCTGGCGCTTTTTGCGCGACTGGCGCTATGAATAGTGTTTTACTCTGTTCTTTACTCATACTTGCAGCAGTGAGTGGTAATACAGTTAATTACATGATAGGTCGTGCGATTGGGAATAAAGCATTTACCCATAATTATCGATGGTTAGATCGTGCTGCCCTCCAAAAAACACATACATTCTTTGAAATGCATGGCGGTAAAACCATTGTGCTTGCACGTTGGTTGCCGGTGGTGAGAACATTTGCTCCGTTTGTTGCAGGCGTATCGCAAATGGGCTGGGTACAGTTTCAGTTGTTTAATGTGAGTGGTGCTGTGCTTTGGGTTGTGGGTTTGATCACGCTAGGATATTACTTTGGTGGCATTCCAATCATTCGCGATCATTTGAATACCATAGTCTTGATTGGTTTTGCAGCAGCAGCCGGTCCGGTAGCATTAGCTGCAATATGGCGCTTTGTTAAAAAAGCGCGTGGGCAAAAATAATCGTGATTTTAAAAATTCGTACGATTACGCTACGCTAATCGTACCTACGGCTCTATTAAAATTTGTAGGGATGATTAGCGTAGCGTAATCATCCGAATAAACACTGCAAACGTAACGATTTGATTAAGTCAGTTTGCGATGGGATAGCGTAGGATTTTTAACGAGATACTTCCGTATGCCATTCGATAAAGCTTCTGCCATTTGATCTTGATAGGCATTGTCTGTCAGCTTAGCTTCTTCTTCAGGATTGGAGATAAATGCAGTCTCCACCAAAATACTTGGAATATCTGGTGCTTTCAACACGGCAAAGCCCGCTTGTTCAACTTGTGCTTTATGTAGTTTGTTGATGTTTCCGATTTCTGATAATACGGACTTAGCGAGTTTTAAGCTGTCATTGATTTGCGCAGTGGTGGAGAGATCAAGTAACACGCTAGCGAGATGTTGATTTTTTGTTTTGATGTTAATGCCACCAATCAAATCAGCTGCATTTTCTTTATTCGCTAACCATCTTGCTGCTGTTGAGCTAGCCCCTTTTTCTGATAGGGCAAAAACAGAAGAGCCGCGTGCAGTGGGTTCTACAAATGCATCAGCATGAATTGATACAAATAAATCAGCTTGTACCTTTCTCGCTTTTTGTACACGCACTTGTAGTGGTACAAAATAATCGCCATCACGGGTTAACATTACGCGCACATTCGGGATTTGCTCTAACTTTGCTTTCAGACGTCGTGCAATGGATAGCACGACATTTTTTTCATAGCTGCCACCATTACCGACTGCACCCGGATCTTCTCCGCCGTGCCCAGGATCAATTGCAATCGTCACCATGCGATTAAAATTAGTTGGTGCTTCTTCTTCGCGAGCGACTTTATTTTCTGAATTCGGTTTCTTTTTTTCTTCAGATGGTGCAGGTGTGATTTTCTTTTGCAGTAGTTCTGCAATGGGATCGCGCGCGTTAGCTGGATAGAGATCAAAAATCAAACGGTGTTGGTATTCACCGACTGGCTCTAAAGTAAAGACTTGGGGATGAATTTCATCTTTCAAGTCAAATACTAAACGCACGACGCCAGGTCGGTTTTGCGCAATGCGAACTTGTGCAATATAAGGATCATTGCTGTCGATTTTTGCGATCAGACTTTTTAATTGCAGATCCAGATCTACACCTTCAATGTCCACTACTAAGCGATGGGGATCTTTGATCAAAAAATGCGTAGCTTTAAGCTTGCTGTCATTTTCTAATGTGATGCGAGTGTAATCGGGGGCAGGCCAGACGCGTACAGCGATGAATTGCGCAGAACGTGCCACACCATGCGTGAGCAATGAAACCAAGAGCGTTGCGCCTACTTGTAAGAAAGTGCGGCGCGCTCGTTGTTTTAGTGATGTGGGTTGAGCTGGAGTTGATGCAGACATGCCGTGCCTTGTTCTGATTTCGCAAGCAATTCTACCTCACGACTATGTCCTGTAACAGTGAGGAAGAGATCAAGATCGGGAGCGGGCAGTAAATCGCCAGCTTGCTCCGGCCATTCTATGATGCAAATCGCGCTGCCATCGATTTGATCACGAAATCCGGCTTCAATGAATTCATGAGGATCACCCATGCGGTAGAGATCGAAATGCAGTAACGCTATCGATTGCCCTTCTAGTGTGATGGTATAAGGCTCCATGAGGGTGTAAGTGGGACTTTTTACACGACCGCTATAACCTGCTGCATGCAATAAGGCTCGAGTCAGACAGGTTTTGCCTGCACCGAGTTCCCCATGTAGATGAATAACCAAGCCTGGTTGCAGTATGCGTGCTAAAGCCTGTCCCAAGGCTAAGGTGGCAGCTTCATCAGCAAGTAAGGCGGTGAATGATGGCATTGCGTAAAATATGAATTATGAGCGTTGTTAGCGTTGTCAGCGTTATTGTTTATTAACTTAGTTAGTTTTCCTAATTTTTAACTATTTGTGTCTACCTCATCTTCTTCAACCAACACTAGCGCACTGCCACAGGATTTCAGTGAACTGAGAGCTTCTATTGAGCGCTGGAGTACTGAGTTAGGTTTTGCTGACTGTCGTATTTCTACAGCAGAGTTACATCATGCTGAGGAAGGTTTGCAAGCATGGCTAGATGCAGGTTTTCATGGACAGATGGATTATATGGCAGAGCATGGAATGAAGCGTGCTCGTCCATCAGAACTTGTGCCGGGTACGATGCGTGTGATTAGTGTGCGTATGAATTATCTGCCACTGTCCAGCACATCAGATTGGAAGGAAAGAGAAGAACAGCGTCTAGATCAACCCAGTCAAGCAGTGATTTCTGTTTATGCCCGTGGTCGTGATTATCATAAAATTTTGCGTCAACGATTGCAGCAACTAGCCGACAAAATCACGCAGCATGGAAGTTCTCATGCTTATCGTGTCTTTACAGATTCAGCACCGGTGATGGAAGTAGCTCTCGCACAGCAATCAGGCTTAGGTTGGCGCGGCAAACATACTTTGCTGTTACATCGAGAAGCAGGTTCTCTATTTTTCTTAGGTGAGATTTATACCGATTTGCCTTTACCTGTTGATGTACCCACAGAAGCACACTGCGGAAGTTGTGAGGCATGCATCACAGTATGTCCTACGCAAGCGATCGTTGCGCCTTATAAGTTGGATGCACGACGTTGTATTTCTTATCTCACGATAGAACATAAAACATCGATTCCGGTTGAATTACGACCTTTAATGGGCAACCGTATCTTGGGTTGCGATGATTGTCAGTTGGTGTGCCCTTGGAATAAATTTGCTCAAAAAGCTGTGATTCCTGATTTTGATGTACGTAATGCATTTGATCAAAGTAAGTTGATCGATTTATTTGCTTGGACTGAAGAAGAATTTAATACTAGATGTGAAGGTAGTGCGATTCGTCGAATTGGTCAAGAAAGATGGTTAAGAAATATTGCTATCGCTTTGGGCAATGCTTTGCGTCATAGCGATACGAGCTCTAATGAGGTGAGTGAGATTGTGTTGGCTTTACAATCACGTTTGCAGCATCCTTCTGCGCTAGTGCAAGAACATGTTATTTGGGCTTTAGCGCAACAAGGTTTACCTGATGAGTTAGCTAACAACGCCTAACCAAAACGGTAGCGTGATAATTGACAGTAGGGTACCAACAGAAATCAGAAATGCAATCAGGGGACCGTTTCCACCCATACGCGTTGCAAGTACATAAGCACTGGATGCTGTAGGCAGTGCAGAAAACATGACAGCAATTTGTAATTGTAAAGGTGGTAGTTCCATCCAACGACCCAAACTCAATGCTATAGCAGGCAATGCAATTAGTTTGATGCATATAAAATAAGCACTAATGCCGCGTGCTTCGGATAAACCAGTGAAGCGCAAACCAGCTCCAACCATAATCAGACCAAGTGCAATCGATGCACTGCCCATACGAGTCAGAGTGAGGATAATCACTTCCGGTAAAGTACCACCACAGAAATTGAATAATGTGCCACCAGCAGTTGCAAGTAGTAGCGGATTTTGCAGTATCTCTTGCCAGAGCCGCCCTTTGTTTTGAGAGGCGAGTGCATGTACTGCTGCAGCATTACAAACAGGCACAGCAAAACCAATGATGAGTGCCATCAAGGTGGTGCCTTGCTCGCCTGCTAGTCGAAATGCGACCGCTAATGCTATGTAAGAGTTAAAGCGAAATGCTGTTTGTACACCTGATTCAAAAATCATGGGTGCGGGTCGAAATAAAGGTTTGGCTAGCCAACCTAATAAAATGCCGCACAGTACAGCGAACAAAGCGACTTGTAATAGCTTGCCGGTGGCGTGAAAATCGAGTGGTGTACGGGCAGTGGAAACAAATAAAAGAGCAGGGAAAAGCAGGTAATAGACTAGTTTTTCTAGCCCGCTCCAAAAAACCGGCCCCCAATTTGTGTTGCGCACTAATACTAAACCGATGAGTATCAGTGTGAAATCGGGGATGAGTATGGTGAGAAAATTCATTTTGGTTGATTTGTAGTCCCGCATGTTACCTGAACGTTTATTGATCTACTATCTCGGTCATCGTTGTACTGTAAAAAACATAAATGAATAAATCGCTTTGATAGGTTGTCAGTTAAGTCGCAACCAGACACAATGCTTGGCGTGACAAGGAAACATAATCTTTTGCTATCTCTCTGATGGAGAAATTCATGAAGTCTTATTTAGTGTGGTTAGTTGCAGCTTGGTCTGTGATGGCAGCAGGTGCATCGTTTGCCGACACTCCCATCATCATTAAGTTTAGTCATGTGGTGGCGAAAGATACGCCTAAAGGTAAAGCGGCTGAAAAATTTAAAGAGTTAGCTGAGGCAGCGACTAAGGGCAAAGTAAAAATTGAGATTTATCCCAACAGCACACTTTATAAAGACAAAGAAGAATTAGAAGCATTGCAACTCGGCGCTGTACAAATGCTCGCACCTTCATTGGCGAAATTTGGTCCATTAGGCATTAAAGAATTCGAACTCTTTGATTTACCTTTTATCTTTGCAGACAAAAAAGCCTTAGCAAAAATCACAGAAGGATCCATCGGTCGCGAACTTCTAAATAAATTAGATGCTAAGGGTATATTGGGTTTGGCTTACTGGGATAACGGTTTCAAAATGATGTCATCCAATCGTCCTATCCATACACCGACTGATATGAAGGGTTTGAAAATGCGCATTCAAGCTTCCAAAGTATTGGATGAACAAATGCGTGTGTTGGGAGCTAATCCACAAGTGATGGCTTTTTCAGAGGTGTATCAGGCACTGCAAACCGGTGTAGTTGATGGCGCAGAAAATCCACCTTCGAATCTTTACACACAAAAAATGCATGAAGTGCAAAAACATCTGACTGTGACAAATCATGGTTATATAGGCTATGCAGTGATTGTGAATAAAAAATTCTGGGATAAATTACCAGCTGATGTGCGTACTCAATTAGACAGTGCAATGCGTGAGGCAAGTAAATATGCCAACACGATTGCGCAACAAGAAAATGATCGCGCTTTAGAGGCTGTAAAAAAAGCAGGTACGACGACAGTCTATGTGCCGAATGAAAAAGAAAAAGCAGCATGGCAAGCAGCATTATTACCCGTACAAAAAACGATGGCAGATCGTATAGGAAAAGATTTAATCGCTGCTGTGAATAAAGCAACTCACTAAAAAACGCATGAAATTTCTTAATCATTTAGAAGAATGGTTCATTGCCAGTTTAATGGGATTGGCCACGCTGATTATTTTTCTCGCTGTATTGCATCGCTATGCTTCTGGCTTTCCCATCCCCTTTGTTCAAGATAGTTTGCTGCGTTTAAATACGAGCTGGGCGCAAGAGCTAACTATTTATTTATTTGTGTGGATGGCGAAATTCGGTGCAGCTTATGGTGTGCGCACTGGCATACATGTTGGTGTTGATGTGTTAGTAAATCGTTTGTCCACGCCATGGAAAAATAAATTCATCATATTTGGCTTATTAGCAGGCGCTACTTTTACTGGAATTATTGCTGCATTAGGCGCAAATTTTGTTTATGAATTAAGTAGTACATCAAGCACATCAGAAGTATTAGAGATACCTATTTGGATTGTGTATCTAGCGATTCCTGTAGGTTCAGGATTAATGTGTTTTCGTTTTTTGCAAGTGGCTTTTCAATTCATGCGTAGTGGTGAATTGCCAGTGCATGATCACACACATGTAGAAGGCCTAGAGCAAGAATCTACTGTGAATGCCGAGGTGCGCTCATGAGTGCACTATTTATCTTTGCTTTACTCATTGTGCTCATGTTAACGGGCATGCCCATCTCGATTGCTTTGGGTCTGACTGTATTAAGTTTTCTTTTTACGATGACGGATGTGCCAGTAGAAGCAGTGGCACTCAAACTTTTTACTGGCATAGAAAAATTCGAGATCATGGCGATCCCGTTTTTTATTTTGGCAGGTAATTTCTTAACGCATGGTGGTGTAGCACGTCGCATGATTCAGTTTGCGACTTCTATGGTGGGGCATTGGCATGGCGGTCTTGCTTTAGCCGGTGTGTTGGCTTGTGCGTTGTTTGCTGCAGTGTCTGGTTCTTCACCTGCAACAGTAGTTGCGATCGGTTCTATTATTTTGCCTGCGATGGTGAAGCAAGGTTATCCGAAATCATTTGGTGCTGGTGTGATAACCACTTCGGGTGCGTTAGGAATTTTGATTCCTCCATCAATTGTGATGGTGATGTATTCAGTCTCTACCAATACTTCCGTAGGTAAGTTATTTATGGCAGGTGTTATTCCAGGTTTGATGTTGGCTGCCTTGCTTGGATTGACCACGTGGATACTCGCTCGTAAACATAATTATCCACGTATGGATAAAGTAAGTTGGGCTGAGCGTTGGTTAGCATTCAGACGTAGTGCGTGGGGCTTGTTGTTAATTGTGATTGTGATGGGTGGTATTTATTCCGGCATCTTCACGCCAACAGAGGCTGCAGCAATGGCAGCGGTGTATGCCTTTATCATTGCTGTGTTTGTATACAAAGATTTAAATTTAAACCAAGTACCTAAAGTCTTGCTAAGTTCAGCGGCGATGTCAGCCATGCTGCTCTACATAATTACTAATGCTGTCTTGTTTTCTTTTTTGATGACGAGTGAAGGTATACCGCAAGCCATGGCAGGTTGGATCATGGATAAAGGTTTTGGTTTGGTGAGTTTTTTATTGGTGGTGAATTTGCTGTTGCTGTTGGCAGGGAATGTGATGGAGCCTTCTTCTATCGTGCTCATCATGGCGCCTATCTTGTTTCCTGTTGCGATAGCATTGGGTATCGATCCAGTTCATTTCGGCATCATCATGGTGGTGAACATGGAGATAGGTATGTGTCATCCACCAGTAGGTTTAAATTTATATGTCGCTTCTAGTATTACCAAGATGGGTATTACAGAACTAACGGTAGCTGTTCTGCCTTGGTTATGTACCATGCTGGCCTTTTTATTACTGATAACTTATGTGCCACAAATCTCACTGTGGCTACCAAGTCTGGTGTTTAGTCGTTAATGACTCGACAAAAAAATAATTTAAAAGAGAGTGATTCATCTGAGAAGCCAGGTCAGGTCATCATTGATGAATTCAGTGATGTGCTGTGGTTAGAAGATGGTTTATCAAAAAATACTTTAGAAGCGTATAAGCGCGATCTATTGTTGTTTGCAGAGTGGTTGCAGCGTGATCGCGCTAAGAATTTATTAGAAACAGTGGAAGCAGATATTCACGCTTATTTCGCTTTCAAGCATGAGCATAGTAAAGCGACGTCTTCTAACCGTCGATTAGCAGTACTGAGAAGATTTTATCAATATGCAATGCGAACAAATCGCGTTCAAGCCGATCCATGTGTGCGTTTGAAATCGGCTCGTCAGCCTGCACGTTTTCCTAAAACCTTATCTGAACAAAATGTAGAAGCTTTACTTGCTGCGCCAGATATTCATACGCCTTTAGGTTTACGTGATCGCACTATGTTAGAGCTGATGTATGCCAGTGGTTTACGTGTGTCTGAATTAGTGTTGTTAAAGTCAGTTGAAGTGGGAATGAATGAAGGTGTGTTGCGGGTAACTGGTAAGGGTGATAAAACGCGCTTGGTGCCCTTTGGTGAAGAAGCGCGTGTTTGGATAGAGCGTTATTTAAAAGAAGCTCGTGTACTTATCTTAAATGGAAAAAACCATGATGCACTATTTGTCACGTCTTTAGGCGGTCCTATGACGCGGCAAATGTTTTGGCAAATCATAAAAAAATATGCTTTGCGTGCTGAGATTAACGCACCGCTTTCACCGCATACTTTGCGCCATGCCTTTGCTACACATTTACTCAATCATGGCGCAGATTTGCGTGTTGTGCAGTTATTGTTGGGTCATGCAGATATTTCAACGACGCAGATTTATACGCATGTGGCGCGTGAACGTTTAAAGAAAATTCATGCAGAACATCATCCTAGAGGTTGATGTATTTCACTTTAAGCTGATTATGTAATTTAGTGAGCATAATCAGCTAGTGCATAATGCTTCACCAATTACTTCGCTAATCAATTTGAGATCTCACAGTTATGAACATCACCATCGCTATTGTCCTTGCTTATTTACTGGGTTCAATTTCGTTTGCTGTGTTGGTGAGCAAATTATTTAGGCTCGCTGATCCACGTACCTATGGCTCTAAAAATCCTGGTGCAACGAATGTGCTCAGAAGTGGTAATAAGCTTGCTGCAGTTTTAACGCTGTTAGGTGATTGCGCTAAGGGCTGGCTTGCTGTGTGGTTAGCGTTACGCTTTGATGAACAATTTGCTTTAGGTGAAACGGGAATTGCACTCATTGCGCTTGCTGTTTTTCTTGGTCATTTGTGGCCAGTGTTTTTACGTTTTGCGGGTGGCAAAGGTGTAGCGACTGCGCTGGGTGTGTTATTAGGCTTAAATCCTATTTTGGGATTGGCGACGCTAGTGACATGGATTGTGATTGCGTATGCATTTCGTTATTCTTCACTCGCCGCTTTGGTCTCTGCTATCTTTGCGCCGTTTTATTATGGTTTGTTATTTGGTACTGATATCAAGCTCTTCGCAGTATTGATCATGAGTGGCTTATTAATTTATCGCCATCATAAAAATATTGGTAATTTATTAACCGGCAAAGAGAGTCGCTTAGGTAGTAAGAAAACAGATTAAGTCGTATCTAAGTTGCCGAGCTTAGTCGATTTTATCTAAAGGCCAACGTGGTTTTACATTAAAGCGATAATCTTTACTTGCTACTTGTGGTGAACGCTGCAAACGTAGTGCACCAGCAAAAGCAATCATGGCGCCATTGTCAGTGCAAAATTCCAGTTCAGGATAAAAAACTTCAAATCGCTTTTTCTTCGCAGCGGCATTCAGCATATTGCGTAACTGCGTATTTGCGCCTACACCACCTGCTACGACTAATCGTTGTAAATTATTTTGTTGTAAAGCAGCGAGCGATTTCGCAACTAATACTTCAACCATGGCATCCACAAAAGCACGGGCAATATTTGCTTTATCTTCTACTGTGAGTGGATGAGGATGATTTTTAACCAGTGTGAGTACGGCAGTTTTTAATCCGGAAAAACTAAAATCCAGATTTTTTGCATGCAGCATAGGGCGCGGTAATTGATAGACATCGGGATTGCCTGTTTCAGCGATACGTGAAATTGCAGGTCCACCGGGATACCCTAGGCCGAGTAATTTCGCTGATTTATCAAATGCTTCACCCGCTGCATCATCTAAAGTTTCACCTAATAAGGTATAGAGACCTACACCATCAACACGCATTAATTGTGTGTGTCCACCTGAAACTAGTAACGCAATAAAAGGAAATGCAGGAGGATGTGAGGCCAGTAGCGGTGACAGTAAATGTCCTTCTAGATGATGTACACCGATCACTGGTTTATCAAGCGCGAGTCCTAGACCACATGCCACCGATGCACCTACTAGCAACGCGCCTGCAAGGCCTGGGCCCTGTGTATAAGCAATCGCATCAATTGCATGCATGTTAAGTTGGCTAGACTGCAGTACTTGCTCGAGTAAGGGAATAGTGCGACGAATATGATCACGTGAAGCCAATTCAGGAACGACACCGCCATATTCTTCATGCATGGTGACTTGTGAATACAGTGCGTGTGCACGCAGACCCTGCTCTGTATCATACAAAGCCAAGCCGGTTTCATCACAAGAGGATTCAATGCCGAGAACAATCATGGGGCGAGCGGTAGAAGAAGGGCGTTTCTATAATTGAAAGACGTATTGTAATGTAAGCTAGTCTGGATAATTTTATTGATGTCTTTCACTTCAGTGTAAGCTTGCAAGATGAAACAATATTCACAAGATCAAACGCGCTTTCATGCAGCACCCTTTATACGTGAAATTGGTCGCGGTAAAAAAGGTGCACGTGATTTATCACGCGATGATGCACAAGCGATATACGCAGCAATGTTAAATGGCCAGATGTCGGAAATCGAATTAGGCGGATTTTTAATTGCAATGCGGATTAAAGGCGAGTCAGTTCAAGAGTTAGCTGGATTTCTACATGCTGCTGAAGCTTCATTTACACCGCTTATTGCACCAGAAGGATCTTATGCGCCTGTTGTTATTCCTAGTTATAACGGCGCTAGACAATTACCGAATCTCACGCCTTTGTTAGCGTGTATATTAGCGCGTGAAGGTGTGCCGGTGTTAGTGCATGGTATGACGCATGATCCAGGTCGAGTTACAACTGCTGAGATTTTTGCCGAGATGGATGTGCAAGAGTGTATTGACGCACATGCTGTCGCAGAAAAATTCACACAGCAACAGCCGGCTTTCATTGCGATACAAAACTTGGCGCCTAAGCTTTATCAGTTGTTACAAGTAAGGCGAGTACTGGGTTTGCGTAATTCCACCCATATGCTGGTAAAGATTATGCAGCCCTTTACAGGCAAGGCATTGCGTTTAGTCTCTTATACGCATCCTGAATATTTCACTATGCTGTGCGATTATTTTTCTACTGCGTCAAATCCTGAGCAAGGTGATGTATTTCTGATGCGAGGCACCGAAGGTGAAACAGTCGCGAATGCAAAACGTGCAAATGCGATTGAGTGGTTTCATCAACATCAACGGTCAACACTGGTAGAGCGTCAAGAACCGGTTGATCATTTTCCTGATTTGCCTGCGAATGATGCGGCCACTACTGCAGCATGGATTAAGCAAGCCTTGTTGAATGAAGAGTTGATTCCGTTTGCAATTAAAGAACAAGTTGCACAATGTAAGCAGATCGCTAGGCAATTGAAAACATGACGCAAGCATTTGATGTGGCAGTGATTGGTGCGGGTGCGGCCGGCATGATGTGTGCTGCAGTGGCTGGCCAACGTGGTAAGCGTGTGGTGTTAATTGATCATGCAGAAAAATTAGCAGAGAAGATTCGCATTTCTGGTGGTGGTCGTTGCAACTTTACGAATCTTGATACGACGCCGCAAAATTTTCTTTCACAAAATCCGCATTTTTGTAAAAGCGCCTTGTCACGTTACACGCCTAAAGATTTCATTGATCTCATTAAGCGTTACGCAATTCCTTTTCATGAAAAACATAAAGGGCAATTGTTTTGTGATCGCTCTGCTGAAGACATTATTCAGATGCTGAAAGCAGAATGTGAAGTGGGTAAGGTGAGTTGGTGTATGCCGACTGCAGTACGTAAGTTAGGTAAACAAGGTGAAGCCTTTCATATTGCTACCGATGCTGGCGAAATAATCGTACAACAAGTGGTGATTGCAACGGGTGGTTTATCCATTCCTAAGATAGGTGCTACTGATTTTGCATTTCGCATTGCTAAACAATTTGATATAAAACTTATAGAGCCTAGGCCGGCATTGGTACCACTGACTTTTAGTGAAGCGGATTGGCAAAGTTTTATTCCTTTAGCAGGCATTTCATTGGAAGTCGATGTAGCGACGGGTGATAAAAAAACAGGAGGCCAGTTTCGTGAAGATTTGTTATTCACACATCGAGGTTTATCCGGCCCCGCTGTGTTGCAGATTTCCAGTTATTGGAAAGATAGTGCTGCACTAACGCTCAATTTATTACCGAGCTTGGATGTGGCGCAAGAATTATTGGCAGCTAAGCATCAAGTGAAAAAAAATTTGGGAAATCATTTATCGCAATGGTTACCAGTTCGACTAATAGAAGGTTGGTTGCAAGTCCATGCTTTTAAACCGGATGCGCGATTAGCTGATATGCCGGATCAACAATTGCGTCGATTAGGTGCCGCAATCAATCAGTGGCAGATTGCGCCAAATGGCTCGGAAGGCTATCGCAAGGCGGAAGTGACTTTGGGCGGGGTGGATACACGCGAATTGTCGCAACAAAGCATGATGACAAATAAAGTGCCGGGACTTTACTTCATTGGTGAGTCGGTTGATGTGACGGGTTGGCTGGGTGGCTATAATTTTCAGTGGGCTTGGGCCTCTGGATCTGCTGCAGGATTAGCAATTTGATATGAAATAGTAGTTAGATTTGTTTCACTCAGAAGGCTTTCATTTGATCGCTGCGGCTGCTATAATTCTCGACTTCGCAAAATATTTGTTGCGTAATTACGTTTTTACTACATGACCACTATCCGCCTTAAAGAAAACGAGCCGTTCGAAGTCGCTATGCGTCGCTTCAAGCGCACTATTGAAAAAACCGGTCTTTTGACTGATTTACGTGCGCGTGAATTTTACGAAAAGCCTACCGCTGAACGTAAACGTAAGCTTGCTGCTGCAGTTAAGCGCCATTACAAGCGTATCCGCAGCCAGCAATTGCCGAAAAAGCTCTACTGATTCGCCGCCTCACCACTGGTGAGGCACAAGCCATACAAACCCGCTCCGGTTGTTGTCCGCAGCGGGTTTTGGTGTTTTTTACAGGTCAATAATTAATTGAGAGGTAACGATGAGTCTCAAAGAAAAAATCACAGAAGATATGAAAAATGCCATGCGCGCTAAAGAAGCTGCGCGTCTGGCAACGATACGTTTGCTGACTTCTGCAATCAAGCAGAAAGAAGTGGATGAACGGATTGAAGTCAATGACGAGCAGGTGTTAGGCATTATTGAAAAAATGATTAAGCAGCGCAAAGACTCGATTACTCAATTTGAGGCTGGCGGTCGTCAGGATTTAGCGGATATAGAGAAAAGTGAGTTGGCGATTTTGTCGACTTACATGCCAGCTGCTTTATCCGAAGCAGAAGTGCAAGCAGAAGTGCAAGCTGCTGTAGCGGCATCAGGTGCTGCTGGTCCACAAGACATGGGTAAAGTGATGGCAATTTTGAAGCCAAAACTTGCAGGTCGCGCGGATATGACGGCTGTTTCCGCAATCGTGAAAGCGGCATTGGTGAAGTCCTGATTTTATGCATCAGGCGCTAAAGTGATCCCACAAAGTTTTATCCAAGATTTACTCAATCGTGTCGATATTGTCGACGTGGTGGGACGCTACGTTCAGTTAAAAAAAGGTGGCGCAAATTTTGGTGGCTTGTGCCCTTTTCATAACGAAAAATCGCCTAGTTTTACAGTCAGTCCCACTAAACAGTTTTATCACTGCTTTGGTTGTGGAGCACATGGCACTGCGATTGGTTTTTTAATTGAATATGCTGGTGTAGGCTTTGTCGATGCAGTCAAAGATTTAGCGCAAAGTGTAGGCATGACTGTGCCTGAGCAAGAAGACAAATTACTTCCTGCACAGCGAGCCGAACAACAATCGCGCACCTTAGCGCTGTCAGAAGTGATGACTAAAGCTTCAGATTTTTATCGCCGTGAATTACGTTCAGCATCACGTGCAATTGATTATTTAAAAGGACGAGGCCTATCTGGTGAAGTAGCAGGAAAGTTTTGGCTAGGTTTTGCTCCTGATGCTTGGGATAGTTTGAAAACCTTATTTCCTGATTACGAAGCGAATGAATTAGTTGAAGCTGGATTGGTGATCGATCGTAGTGAAGAAGAGAGTGGTGGTAGAAAACGTTACGATCGTTTTCGTGATCGCATCATGTTCCCAATTCGAAATTCCAAAGGTCAAGTGATTGGCTTTGGTGGTCGTGTGATGGATAAAGGTGAACCTAAATATTTGAATTCACCTGAGACTCCGCTATTTCAAAAAGGTAGTGAGCTATACGGATTATTTGAAGCACGACAAGCGATACGCGACAAAGGCTATGTCTTGGTTACTGAGGGCTACATGGATGTGGTGGCACTTGCGCAGTTTGGTTTTGCGCAAGCAGTAGCAACTTTAGGAACAGCTTGTACACCAGTGCATGTACAAAAATTATTGCGTCAGACTGAGAATGTAATTTTTAGTTTTGATGGTGATGCAGCAGGACGACGCGCAGCAAGACGTGCATTGGAAGCTTGTTTGCCGCACGCTTCAGATAACAAGAGTTTGAAGTTTTTATTCTTACCTGCCGAGCATGATCCAGATAGCTACATCAGAGAATTTGGTACAGAGGCATTTGAAACAATGGTGCAAGATGCCATGCCTTTGTCGCAGTTCTTTTTGAATGAGGTCAGTGCGGGGAATGATTTACAAACAGCGGAAGGTCGTGCGCGCGTTTTATTTGATGCCAAACCTTTGCTGCAAACCATGCCAGCCTCAGCATTACGCTTACAGCTAATTAGGCAGTTGGCACAAACTGCCGAAAGCACGGTAGAAGAAATTGTTAGTTTGTTTGAGATGCAACAAGTGACACCGCGTGGTCGAAAGGTTGCACAAGCGATTAAAAGAAAAGCACCGGTTGAATTAGAACGTCAGGTCTTGCGATTACTACTTTCGCACCCCATCTTGGTAAGAGAATTAGATGCGCCAGCAGTCAAGATGCTAATGAGTGCGGGTACCGATGGCGGGGAGTTGCTAGGACAATTGCTTGCTGCCTGTGACGAGTTACCCGGCACACTGCAATTTGCGGTATTAGCTCAAGTGTTACAGGAAAAGTCTGGCGAATTTGATGAATTAATTGCAGAAATTGCTGCCGAATCCGAATCTGAACTTGAGCTTGCTCGTAAAGAGTTGTTTGGCGCCTTACGTAAGACGAGTATCAAAACCCTAAAGGCGGAGCAAGAACGCTTGATAGCCACTGGACTTGAGGCTGAGCAAGCGAAACTACGTTATCGAGAAATTAACATCGAGTTGGAGCAATTGAGATTAGCGGTAGATCTCGACACTGCGCAATGAAGTAAGGATTTTTGAGAGTGATAGCAGGGAGAAATGCTGCTTCACTGTGCTACAATGGAAGGCTTTTCTATCAACGTTGTAAAGCTTTTTTTAATTTAATCCTGCTGGACTGACAGGCCAAAAAATCATGGCAGAACGACCCGGTAAATTTACCGGACTGCCCGACTGCTGATAATAATCAGCCCCGGCTCACTCTCCAGTTTCCTTTGCAGCATTGGCAAACCCATTTGTTGGATGGACCCATGGCGAACGCAACCAAAAAAACTGTGAAAACTTCCCCTAGCAAAGCAAAGGCAGCTAAAACTGCTCCTGCGCGTAAAACCGTAAAGCCGGTAAAAGTAGCTGCAAAAGTTGCAACTAAAGCAGCAACGAAGGCAGCCCCTAAAGCAGCCACTAAAGCTGTGTCGACCAAAACTGCTGCTAAGCCTAAACAGGCAGTGGCAACCAAGTCAGCCAGTAAAACTGCGAACAAATCACCCGCTAAAGTGGTCGCTAAGACCAGTGCAGCTGCTAAGGCAGCACCTAAAAAGCCAGTCAAGGCTGTGAGTGCTACCAAGGTAGCGCCAAAAGCCGCGCCCAAAAAAGCTGTCAAGGCCGTGAGTGCACCGAATAAAGCACCCGTAACGAAAGCCTCAGTGACAACAAGTAAACCAGTAGCACCGAAAGTCGTTGCTCCAAAAACTGCAGTAACCAAACCTGCAGCGCCAGTGGCCAAGAAAACAGCTGCTCCTGCAGTTGTGACACCAGCTGCTGCTAGCGATCATAAATTGATGTCGGTGAAACAAACCACTGACGCAGCAGCATTGGCAGAAATTGATACCTCCGGTTATATTCTGCCGGGTGTGAAAGTTCCTGGTCGTCGTGGTCGTAAGCCACGCGATTTTCAGCCAGAGAATGAAGAAGTCGCAGCATTAAATGCAGTTGAACGCGCTGAGTTAAAAGCAGCTGATAAAGCGAAAGCACGCGATCGAAAAGCGAAAGAAAAACAATTCTTAAAAGATGCGTTTTCTTCTGATTCGGAAGCGACTGAAGAAGAATTAGAACGTCGTCGTCAAAAGCTAAAAACCTTAATCAAGTTGGGTAAAGAACGTGGCTTTTTGACGCATGCTGAAATCAACGACCATCTGCCAGAAAATATTGTTGAACCTGAAGCGATTGAAGGCATTATCGGTACCTTCAATGATATGGGAATTGCAGTCTATGATCACGCACCTGATGCAGAGTCATTACTTCTGTCAGATAACGTAGCAACCGTTGCCAATGATGATGATGCAGAAGCTGCTGCAGAAGCTGCGCTGCAAACAGTAGATTCAGATTTTGGTCGTACGACAGATCCTGTTCGTATGTACATGCGTGAAATGGGTTCGGTTGAACTCTTAACGCGTGAAGGCGAAATTGAAATCGCAAAACGTATCGAGGGTGGATTGAAGGACATGATCCAAGCTATCTCGGCATGTCCTATGACGATTTCAGAAATTCTCGCAGCGGCTGAACGTATAACTAACGATGAAACCAAAATTGATGAAATCGTTGATGGTTTAGTCGATCCTAATGCGGAAGAACCGGATGTGATTCCTGCTGCAGTAGCAGCCGCTGCAGCTGCCGCCGCGGCAGCAGCTGCAGAAGAAGAAGACGATGAAGACGACGATGAAGAAGACGAAGAGGCAGAAGGTAACGCCAATGGTGGTGCTGCTGGTTTCTCTGCTGAGCAGCTTGAGCAATTAAAGCGCGACTCGTTGGAAAAATTCGCCAATATCAAAACGCAATTCGACAAAATGCGTAAGTCGTATGAGAAAGAAGGCTATAACTCCAAAGCGTATGCTAAAGCACAAGAGTTAATCACCGAAGAACTCATGACCATACGCTTTACTGCGAAGGTTGTAGAAAAACTGTGCGATACCTTACGTGGTCAGGTAGATGAAGTTCGTCAAATTGAAAGACAAATTTTAGATGTCACAGTGAATAAATGTGGCATGCCTAGACCGCACTTCATTAAAGTTTTCCCTGGTAATGAAACCAATCTGAAATGGATAGATGGTGAAGTCACAGGTAATCATGCTTACAGTGTGGTTTTAGCGCGCAATGTACCAACCATCAAAGAGCTTCAACAAAAGCTAATTGATTTGCAATCGCGTGTCGTGCTGCCGCTAGTTGAACTGCGTAACATCAATAAAAAGATGGCGGCAGGAGAAACTAAAGCACGTAAAGCTAAACGTGAAATGACTGAAGCAAATTTACGTTTGGTTATTTCGATTGCAAAAAAATATACCAACCGTGGTTTGCAATTCTTGGATCTTATCCAAGAGGGGAATATCGGTTTGATGAAAGCGGTAGATAAGTTTGAATATCGCCGTGGATATAAATTCTCCACTTATGCAACATGGTGGATTCGTCAGGCAATTACGCGTTCCATTGCTGACCAAGCGAGAACTATCCGTATTCCGGTTCACATGATTGAGACCATCAATAAAATGAACCGTATCTCTCGTCAGATTTTGCAGGAAACAGGTGCTGAACCTGATCCAGCAACACTGGCGATCAAGATGGAAATGCCGGAAGATAAAATCCGCAAGATCATGAAAATCGCTAAAGAGCCGATTTCCATGGAAACGCCAATTGGTGATGATGATGATTCGCATCTTGGTGACTTCATTGAGGATAACAACACACTCGCACCGGCAGATGCTGCATTACATGCTTCTATGCGCGGTGTGGTTAAAGATGTGTTGGATTCATTGACACCTCGTGAAGCAAAAGTATTACGTATGCGCTTTGGTATCGAGATGTCGACTGATCACACCCTCGAAGAAGTGGGTAAGCAGTTTGATGTGACACGTGAACGTATACGCCAGATAGAAGCGAAGGCATTACGTAAACTGCGTCATCCTTCACGCTCTGACAAGCTCAAGAGCTTCCTCGAAGGCGGTTAATTTCGGATAAAACCGTTGTATCGAAATCAGTTTTTAGGTTACGACGGTTTAAGCGCGATAAAATCCAAAATGGATTAGCGCTACTGAGGTTAAAGGGCCCCTAGCTCATGTTGGTTAGAGCAGCGGACTCATAATCCGTTGGTGCCGTGTTCGACTCACGGGGGGCCCACCAATAAATAACAAAACCCGCGCAACTGCGCGGGTTTTGTTATTTATTTAACTTTTTCCAGAATTGTTGGTGGGCTAGATGGAGAGTTCAACATGGCGATACAACTAAATGTCGAACCACTTATCAATGCAGCTCAACGTCTTGAAGAAGGACAAGCTCGTTACCAAAAAGATGAAAGTGATATTCAGATCCGCGATGGCTTAGTAAAAAAATTTGAATTCACTTATGAGTTATCGCACAAGATGCTCAAGCGTTATCTTGAGCTGAATTCAGCAAATCCAACGCAGTTCGATCAAATGACATTTGCAGATCTGATTCGTACAGGCAACGAGCAAGGTGTATTAGCTAGTGATTGGATGGTCTGGAAAAATTTCAGAGAAATGAGAAGTTCGACTAGCCATGCTTATGACGAGGCGATTGCACTGAAAGTGGTAAGTGGTATTCCTTATTTTCTAGAAGAAGTGAAATTTCTTTTGCATCAATTGCAAGTGCGATCAAAATGAAAGAGAAGCCAGATATTGCCATCACAGATGCTGAATGGTCTATCGTTAAAGATATTTTGCAAAAGTTTCTGCCTAAAGAGACTGTTTGGGCATTTGGTTCTAGGGTCAGGCACACTCACAAACCTTTTTCTGATCTTGATATCGTCGTGGTTAATGATCAGCCATTATCAATAGCAACAATGGCAGAATTAAGCGAAGCATTTTCTGAATCAGATTTACCTTGGAAAGTCGATGTCGTTGATTGGGCTAGTATCAGTGAAGGATTTAGAAAAAATATACATGCTGATAAAGTGCAACTGCAGTAAAAGAGAGCTGAAATAGCGAGTAACAAAAAACTCAAAAAGGAAAAGCCAACCCTAGGGTTGGTATTTTTTTGCCTGAGCCTAACAAAACTAGTCAATAATCTGTGAGGTTATTTCACTTATTGCACTTATTGCGTTTATATACTTAATTGTGTAAATTTATAAGCAGCTGATGTTTCAGAAGGTAATAAACCTAAAGGGATTGCGATGACTCCTAAAAAAAAACTGAATCAAGTAGTTCCGAAAAATATGACTCCGAAAGAAATTGAAATGGCGAGAGTTGCACAGCAGTGCATCATGGAGTCGCTTGATCATTCAAAAGCTGTAGTGATCACGCTTACAACAGATAAAGGTACTCATCCAACAATTGAATTGCCTACTGTAGCGTTAAAATTTATTGGTCAACTTTTAGGTGCAATCAGCGAAGGAAAATCTATTACATTGACGCCATCACAGCAAGAGTTCACAACGATAGAAGCGGCAAACTTTATGAATGTATCGCGTCCATTTGTAGTTAAAGAAATTGAAGCGGGAAAAATTAAACATCGTATGGTGGGAACGCATAGAAGGATTGCTGTTGAAGATTTGATTGAATACATGGATGTGATGCAGCAAAAGCAGCAAGATGCACTAGATCGTATGGCTGATAATGCTCGTGAGCTAGGTTTGGACTATTAGTTCATGGCAGAAAACGTAAGATGTTCAGTTTTATTGGATGCTTGCGTTTTATATCAATTAGCGATTGCGGATTCTCTAATTAGTCTGGCAGCTAGTGGAATATTTTCTGCGAAATGGACGAAAAAAATTGAGCAAGAATGGATTTACGCTCTTGAGAAAAAACGTCCAGATTTAAAGGGTAGGCTTAACTACCGAAGAGATTGCATGCGCGAAGCCATCCCTGATTGGGAGATTTCTGAAAACGCATGGCAAGCAATAACGAGTGCAATAAATTTGCCAGATCCGAATGATGTTCATGTGCTGGCAGCAGCAATAGCTGGGAATGTGAATTATATAGTGACGAAAAATACGAGAGATTTTCCTAAGCGTGAAGTGAGATTACATGAAATAACTATTATTGATCCAGATCGATTCATTATCAATCAATGGAATTTAAAAACGGATCAAGTTATTATGGCTTTTAAGAAAATGCGTATGCGAAGGAAAAGACCAAGAGAAACTGTAGAAGAGTTTGCACATACCCTAGCAAAGAATGGATTACCTAATACAGCAAAGAAGATTCTCGAAGCTAAAAATTACTTGTAAAGTTAGAAATAAAAATTAAAGTACTGAGATAAAATTTCGCATAATAATAAAAAGCCCCTTAGTTCGTTAAGAACTAAGGGGCTTTTTAGTTAGCCTTGATGGGGGATCAAGGCTGAGTTTTATTTCGTGCTGCTAACGCTTCCTTCAAAGACGCCGCCTTTTTCAATTTCTAGTTCGCCGTAAGCGACAGTGCCAGTCACTGAGCCAGATTTTGTAATGAACAATTCTGTACGAGCAGTGGTGGATTGATTAATTTTGCCGGCAACGCGGACTCGGCTTGCAGTGGTGGTGCCGGTCATGGTGCCATTTTCAGTGATGTTGACGACATCAGCTTCGAGTACGCCATCAACAGTGCCATCAATTAATGCAATGCTAGGGACTTTGATTTCGCCACGCATAATCACGCCTTGGCCTACCATTAATACACCTTTGTTTACTTCTTCAGCCATTTCAGCAACCTCCAAAAATTCACACTGCCTGAATTCTAAAGCAGAATCTTGCGATTTAAGTGTTGAGGGCGATAAGTTTTTAAGAATTCGTCATCATATGGCGAGATTTTATAAAATTGATAATAAAAATTACCTTTATTGGCCTACTTTGATAGAGGGCGAGATTGGTGCCACTGGGGGTGGGTGCTATACTGCGGCGCTAACCACTAAGTACAGAATGTCAGATCCAGATTTAATTTCAGACGCATCCTCGTCAACGCAAACACCAGCCGAGCTTCCACGCTTTGATCAGTTCGGCCTTGCCCCCGCAATTTTGCAGGCGCTGACTGATCAGGGTTATGCCCATCCCACACCTATTCAAGCGCAAGCCATACCCGTTGTATTGCAGGGTAACGATGTAATGGGTGCTGCACAAACTGGAACGGGCAAGACAGCGAGTTTTTCTTTACCGATTATTCAGTTACTACTGGCGCATGCTAATACCAGTGCTTCACCAGCGCGGCATCCTGTACGTGCTTTAATTTTGACGCCTACGCGTGAGCTAGCCGATCAAGTAGCAGAAAATGTAAAAGCCTATTCTTGTCACACACCTTTGCGAGCGACCGTTGTGTTTGGTGGTGTGGACATGGCACCGCAGACGACAGCATTACGCAGTGGTATAGAAATTGTGATCGCAACGCCTGGACGTTTGCTTGATCATGTACAGCAAAAAACAGTTAATTTATCGCAGACAGAAATTTTTGTGATGGATGAGGCTGATCGTATGTTGGATATGGGTTTTCTACCTGATCTACAACGCATCATTAATTTGCTGCCTAAGAAAAGACAAAATCTCATGTTCTCGGCGACCTTCTCGCCTGAGATTAAAAAACTTGCAGCGAGTTTTTTACAAAATCCTGTGTTGATCGAAGTGGCGCGTAGTAATGCGACAGCTGAGAGAGTCACACAGGTTGTCTATAAAGTCGATGAAGAAGATAAACGTGAAGCAGTAGCGCATTTAATTCGCGGTCGAGATTTAAAACAAGTCTTAGTGTTTGCGAATACAAAAATTGGTACATCAAGACTTGCTCGAGAATTAGAGCGCAAGGGTGTAAAAGCTTCAGCGATTCATGGTGATAAAACACAGAATGAACGTATGGCAGCACTAGAAGCATTTAAGAATGGCTCGATTGATGTGCTAGTCGCCACCGATGTGGCAGCGCGTGGTTTAGATATTTCAGATCTGCCCTGTGTCATTAATTATGATTTGCCCTATAGCGCAGAAGACTATGTCCATCGCATAGGTCGTACTGGACGTGCTGGAGCATTTGGTGATGCGATTTCTCTTTGCTCTGAAAAAGATACACGTTTGCTTGTTGATATAGAAAAGCTGATTAAACAAAAACTCACACCAGTTGAATTAGAAGGTTTTGCTTCTGGTGCATCTGGTGCTTCTAGAGCAGATGGTCGTGACGCAGAGCGTGGTAGTGATAGAAATGCTGATAGAGGATCATCTGCAAGGGGCAGAGAATCACGTGGTCGTGATCGTCAGCAAAGTTATGTGCCGCCAAAAGAAAAAATTGATCCCTGGTTCTTAAAGCCGTATGAAGCCAGTACATCGGAAACTGTATCATCTGAGCCGGTGAAAGAAAAATCAGATAAAACTGCTCAGCCACAAAAACGCGCTGCTTTATTAGGTGGTGTCGTTAAACGCTAGAGCTTTGGCGTAGTCTAAAAACGTTTTATAAAAAACGTACAGCCCAAGCAGGAATAGCTTGCTGCCAAAAACCTTCTACAGAATTCACACGCTGTTCATCAAGTGCAAGCTGTAATCCGCGTGCTGCTGTTAAAAGAATTTCTACAGGCTGTGTCAGATCTAGTTTTTCTGCGCCAGTTTGTTTGGATAATTTTTCACCTAATACATTTGTTACAACCGGTACATGGAGATAGCTAGGTGTTGGCGCATGCAGAAGCGACTGTATATAAATTTGTCTTGCGGTTGAATGTAATAAATCAGCGCCGCGCACGACATGCGTCACACCTTGCAAAGCATCATCAACTACCACTGCAAGTTGATATGTCCACGTGTCATCAGCACGCTTGACAACAAAATCACCAGTGTCGGTAGCAAGCAATTCTTCTTGTAGGCCTTGCCAACGATCGGTAAAACTAATTTTGTTATGAGTATCTGTGGTGTTAGGAACGCGTAAACGCCATGAACGACTTGCTTTATTCATTGCGATTCCATCACGACATGTGCCCGGATAAATCACAGCACCATCACTACCAATCTGCGTTTGTGAATCCGCGATTTCTTTACGACTGCAAGCACAGGGATAAGTAAAGGCTTGTAACTGTTCAAATGCTGTTTGATAAAAATGTTGACGCTGACTCTGCCAAATGATGTCACCATCGGCATGCATGCCGCATGTCGCTAATGTTCCAATGATGTCGTGATCTGCACCGGCAATATTACGCGGTGTATCGAGATCTTCAATTCGAATGAGCCATACACCTTGATGCGCTTTAGCATCTAGATAACTTGCGACAGCAGTGCGTAATGAGCCTGCATGTAAAGGACCAGTGGGTGAGGGTGCGAAGCGCCCAACATAGTCCATAAAAATTTATCTAACTAGTGAGCTAAAATAAAATGCAAGCATGTTTGATTCATCATGCTTCACGCATCAAGCAGCTTGTGCTTGCTGTGCACAGTGAGGGCAAGAGACTCCCTCTTTATACAAAGGGGAGATTTGTTCGCGTGGTGTCACAACAGCTCTGCAAGCAAAGCATTGCACAGTGGGTGTGGCTTCAAGTTCAGGATTCAATGCAGTACGGCGATCAAAAACAAAACAATCACCTTGATAGTGCGCACCACCGACTTCTTCAAAATATTTTAGTATCCCGCCATCAAGTTGATACACACTGTCATAGCCTATGTTTTGCATATGGATTGCCGCTTTTTCGCAGCGGATTCCACCAGTACAAAAAGTGACAACAGTTTTGCCATCCAGTTCAGGTTTGTGACGCGCTATGACTTCAGGAAATTCACTGAATTTATGAATACGATAATCAATCGTATTCTCAAAAGTGCCTACATCGACTTCGAATGCATTGCGGGTATCAACCATCACAACGGGTTTGCCTAAATCATCATGACCTTGATCCAACCAACGTTTTAGATCCGCTGCTTTCACGCTCGGTGCGCGCCCTAGCTCAGGTTGTATCAGAGGATGACGCATGGTGATGATTTCTTTTTTTAATTTCACCAGCATGCGGTTAAAAGGTTGTTCGTTTGATAGGCTTTCTTTGACTTCAATATCAGCGAAACGTGCATCCTTACGCAACCAGTTTAGAAAATTGTCTATATTGTTTCGCGTTCCGGCCAAGAAGAGATTAATCCCCTCAGGTGTGAGCAAAATTGTGCCTTTGAGATCAAGATCGTGGCAGATCGCCTGAAATGCAGCGCGACGCTCAACTGTATCGTTAAACGTAACAAATTTATAAGCTGCGATATTGATAAAAGAGGCTGAGGATTGCATGATAGTTAAGAACAAATAGTGCTAATAACCCTCATTATAAGCGGGGCTTGGTCAGCAAAGAAATCCCCTTAGTTAAATCACGCAACTAGCGCAACTTGGGTGTAATTCAGCCCTCCCTAGCAGGTAAAATAGGGGGTATGAGTACCCCGCAATTTATCCATCTCCGCCTGCATTCCGAATTCTCCATTGCTGACGGCTTAGTCCGTATCGATGAAGTCGTCAAAGCTGCCTCCGCTGATCAACAGCCGGCACTGGCCATGACAGATTTGTCGAATTTATTTGGCATGGTGAAGTTCTATAACAAATCACGCAGTGCAGGCGTGAAGCCATTGATTGGCTGTGATGTTTGGATTAGTAATGAAGACGATAGCGACAAACCCCATCGCTTGCTGTTACTCGTTAAAAATCACACCGGTTATCTGCAGTTATGTGAATTGCTTTCGCGTGCATGGTTAACCAACTTGCATCGTGGACGCGCTGAAATAAGAATTGAATGGTTAGAGCAGCGTACTGATAAAGAAGGCTTAATAGCTTTGTCAGGATTTGCGCTCGGCGATATAGGTGCAGCACTAGAGCACGGTAATCATGCATTAGCAGAGCGATGTGCAAAACGTTGGTCAGTAATTTTTCCAGAAAATTTTTACATAGAAGTGCAGCGTAACGGTAATCCACAACAGGAAAATCTGTTGCGTGAAATGACGCAGTTGGCAGCAAAAATAAAATTACCTGTCGTTGCTACCCATCCTGTGCAGTTTTTGCGACCTGAAGAATTTGTAGCGCATGAAGCACGTACATGTATTGCAGAGGGCGAGATTCTCGCCAATACACGTCGTGTGAAGCGCTTTACGGATCAACAGTATTTTAAAACGCAAGCTGAAATGGCAAGCTTGTTTGCTGACATGCCTGCAGCTTTAGCCAATAGTGTCGCTATTGCACAGCGCTGTAACTTAGTGCTGGAATTAGGTAAACCACGGTTACCTGATTTTCCTACGCCAGACGGTGTCACCATTGATGAATTTTTAATAGCGCAAGCGAGTGCAGGATTAGATCAGCGTCTGGTTAAACTTTATCCGCAAGTTGAAAAGCGTGATGCAGAACGTGAGCGTTACACATCGCGTTTGAAATTTGAAACTGACACCATCATCAAGATGGGTTTCGCTGGTTATTTCTTAATCGTCGCTGATTTTATTCAATGGGCAAAAAACAATGGTGTACCTGTTGGACCAGGTCGTGGATCAGGTGCAGGTTCACTCGTTGCTTACTCTTTATCTATCACTGATTTAGATCCATTAGCTTATAACTTGCTGTTTGAACGATTTTTAAATCCTGATCGTGTCTCCATGCCTGACTTCGATATCGATTTTTGTCAGGAAGGTCGCGATCGTGTCATTCAATATGTTAAAGATCGTTATGGCAAAGAAGCCGTGTCCCAGATTGCTACCTTTGGCACCATGGCTGCAAAAGGTGCGGTGCGTGATGTAGGTCGTGTACTCGATTTTGGTTATAACTTTTGCGATGGTATTTCTAAACTCATTCCTTTCAAGCCAGGTAAGTTAGTCACCATTGCAGATGCCTTGAGCGAAGAACCACAACTCGCAGAGCGTCAAGAGAATGAAGAAGAGGTAAGGCAGTTACTAGACTTGGCACAACAAGTCGAAGGTATTGCACGTAATGTCGGTATGCATGCTGGTGGTGTGTTAATTGCGCCGGGTAAGTTAACCGACTTCTGCCCTCTGTATACACAAGGTGGTGATGCAGGCGTTGTTTCGCAATATGATAAAGATGATGTAGAAGCAGTTGGTCTAGTGAAGTTTGACTTCTTAGGTTTAACAACACTCACCATACTTGATAGAGCTGTGCGCTCGATTCGTCATCTTGATCCAGCTATGGCGGATTTTAATCTTGAGACATTAGCGTTAGATGATAAATCTACCTATCAATTGCTGACACAAGCAAAAACAGTTGCTGTGTTTCAGTTGGAAAGTCGCGGCATGCAAGGCATGTTGAAAGATGCACGACCAGATCGCTTCGAAGACATTATTGCCTTAGTTGCTTTGTATCGTCCAGGTCCTATGGATTTGATACCAGACTTTTGTCGTCGCAAACATGGTGAACGATTTGATTATCCTGATCCGCGTACTGAATCTATCCTCTCTGAGACTTACGGCATCATGGTCTATCAAGAGCAGGTGATGCAAATGGCGCAGGTGATAGGTGGCTACTCTCTAGGCGGCGCTGACTTATTGCGTCGTGCTATGGGTAAGAAAAAACCCGAAGAGATGGCGCAGCAGCGACAAATTTTCCGTGCAGGTGCAGAAAAAAATGGTTTAGATGAAAACCAAGCCGATGCAATTTTCGACTTAATGGAAAAATTTGCAGGCTATGGTTTTAATAAATCTCATGCTGCTGCATATGCCTTACTTTCTTATCACACTGCTTATCTCAAAGTACATCATGCCGCTGCGTTCATGGCTGCCAACTTATCGATGGCGATGGATGATACGGATAAAATTAAAATCTTAGTAGAAGATGCAACTGAAGTGTGTGGACTCACACTACTACCTCCTGATATTAATTTATCAGTCTATCGTTTTACGCCAGTTGCTGATGCAGGTAAAAAAGCAGATCGCATACGTTATGGCTTGGGTGCCATTAAAGGTAGTGGACAAAATGCGATTGAAGCCATTATCGCAGCACGTCAAGAAAAACGCTTCACCGATCTGTTTGATTTCATACGCCGTGTAGATAAACGTCAAATCAATCGTCGTACGATAGAGTCATTGATAAGAGCAGGTGCATTCGATTCCTTTAATGTTGATAGAGGCATACTCTTAGCTTCGGTTGGATTTGCGATGGAATGTGCTGAGCAGGCTGAAGCATCCGCTAATCAAGTGAGTTTGTTTGGTGATGTCGATGAAATGTCGACTACCAATCCTGAGTACGTCAAAGTCGCGCCGTGGAGTGAAAAACAAAAACTCACTGAAGAAAAAGCCGCCTTAGGTTTTTATCTTTCTGGCCATCTGTTTAAATCCTATGAAGTAGAAGCACGACGCTTTGCCAGAGTGAAGCTGGCTGACCTCAGCCCTTCACGTGATTCACGTCTAGTAGTAGGCATTATTTCTGGTGTGCGTACGCAAATGACACAGCGCGGCAAAATGGTGATCGTGAGCTTGGATGATATGAGTGCTGTGGTTGAAGTGACTGTATATAACGAAGTGTTTGATGCGAATCGCGCACTATTTAAAGAAGATGAATTCTTAGCCGTGCATTGCAAAGTATCAGACGATAGATTTTCAGGTGGATTGCGTATTACGGCAGAGCGTGTAATGGATATCGCCACTGCACGTGCGAACTTTGTAAAGGCATTACGCCTTTCACTCAATGGTCAAGCCGATGCTGTTAAGCTGCGTGAATTAATCCAACCTTTTCAGCAAAGTACATCTTCATGTCCTATCGTTGTTCAGTACACAAAAAATGGTGCATTAAGTGAAATACGTTTGTCAGATGAATGGCGGGTACGCGCAGATGAAAAACTTCGTACTTCGCTGTGTGAATGGCTAAGCCCCGACAATGTGTGGTTTGAATATTAAACAAGCTAGTCATTGCAGAATAAAACAATCGATGGTTCCTAATTCTTTATGAGTCCTTCCCAGACATTTAAACGCATCATGCGTTTACTCATTCCTCACAAGAGTCGCATCTTGATCGCTCTTGCTGGTATGGTCTTAACAGCTGCTACAGAGCCAGCAATGGCAGGACTCATGAAGCTATTGTTAGACAAAGGCTTTGCAGGTCCTCGCACGTTTTCACTTTGGTTAGTGCCCTTGTTTGTGGTGGGTGTGTTTGTCATACGTGGAATTTCTACTTTCACCACTAACTACATGATGGCGTGGGTATCGAGCCGTTTAATGACAGATCTGCGTCAAAGCATGTTTGAGCGCTTGTTAGATGTGCCTTTAGGATTTTATGGCGAACAATCAGTAGGCACAGTTATTAACGCCATGATGTTAGAAGTGCAGCAGATACTAGAAATGATACGTAGCGTATTAGTGACCTTAATACGTGACACTTTAACGGTCTTTGGTTTACTAGGATTTTTATTTTGGTTGAATTGGAAACTGACGTTAGTGACCTTAATTCTGATTCCTATTATTGCAGTTGTTGTGCGGCTGACTGCGCAAAGACTAAAACGCTTAATCAGAGAATTTCAAGAAATCAATGCAGCACTGACGCAATCCATAGAAGAGACAACACGCGCTCAGCAAGTTATAAAAATCTTTGGCGGTCAGCAGTATGAAGCACAACGTTTTGCACAGCGCTCTTCGCGTTTACGTGGCTTTACTATGCGCATGGCAAGCACCATGGCAACCACTGAACCTATAACGCAATTTGCTACTTCGATCGCAGTCTCAGTCATTATCATGATCGCCTTACTACAAGCGAACGAAGGAAATGTAACTGTCGGTGATTTTGCTTCATTCATCACTGCTATGTTGATGACACTCACGCCGCTTAAACACTTAGCGGGTGTAAATGGACCATTGCAACGTGGCTTAGCAGCTGGAGAAGCCGTATTCAAACTCATTGATGCCACACCTGAAAGAACCGATGGTGTGCAACTACACAAACGTGCACAAGGCAGTTTGGAATTCAAACAAGTAGGATTTACTTATCCGACCCAAACACGTGCCGCACTAGATGAAATTAATCTCACCATACAACCTGGAGAAACAGTGGCTTTGGTTGGCTTATCCGGCGGCGGTAAATCCACACTGGTTAATCTAGTGCCAGAATTTTTTAAATGTTCAACAGGTCAAATCTTGTTAGATGGAATACCCATCTCGCAAATTAGTTTGTCTAGCTTGCGTGCGCAAATGGCGATGGTCAGTCAGCATGTTGTTTTATTTGATGACACAGTCGCTGCGAATATCGCTTATGGTGATGCGCAACCTGATATGCAGCGCGTACAAGCGGCAGCCAAAGCAGCTCATTTAGATGATGTGATTGCAAACTTGCCACAAGGACTAGAGACACAGATTGGCGACAATGGTATGCGTTTATCTGGTGGACAGAGACAACGACTCGCGATTGCACGCGCTATTTATAAAGACGCGCCCATCTTGATCTTAGATGAAGCAACCTCAGCATTAGACACAGAGTCTGAGCGTGCAGTGCAGTCTGCATTGAATCAACTTATGCAAGGGCGATCTACACTCGTGATTGCGCATAGACTTTCTACCATTGAGCATGCCGATCGCATCGTTGTTTTAGATGCAGGCAAAATCGCAGAAATTGGTAGTCACAAAGAGCTACTTGCACGACAAGGTTTATATGCACATCTTTATCATTTGCAGTTCGCTAAGGAGTCAGTATGAGCACAACAGTAGCGCATCCCAAAGCCATTTCACGTTTTCCAGTGCCTGAGATAAAAGATCTGCCTGACGACATACGTGAAAAAATATTAGCTGTACAAGAAAAGGCAGGCTTTGTACCTAACGTCTTTTTGACCTTGGCGCACAGGCCAGATGAATTTCGCGCCTTCTTTGCTTATCATGATGCGTTGATGTTAAAAGAAACAGGGCATTTAACCAAATCAGATCGTGAAATGATAGTGACTGCGACTAGCGCAAAAAATAATTGCCTCTACTGTGTAGTTGCACATGGCGCCTTACTGCGCATCTATGCAAAAAATCCTCTCATCGCAGATCAAGTCGCTGTCAATCATTTAAAGGCAGATATCACGTCTCGCCAACATGCCATGTTAGATTTTGCAATCAAGGTTTGTCTAGATGCTGCTAGTGTTACCGATGCTGATTATGCCGCCTTGCATGCACATGGCTTTGATGATGAAGATATTTGGGATATAGCTGCGATTACTGCTTTCTTTGGATTATCGAATCGTATGGCAAATGTGATTTCTATGCGTCCAAACGATGAGTTCTATTTGATGGGTAGAGTGGGGCGATAGCTTTTTAATTTTTGGAATTTAAGTATGAATTTTGATTATTTAATAGTAGGAGCAGGATTTGCAGGATCTGTCTGCGCAAGATGTCTTGCTGAAGAGGGTAATAAAATCCTTATCATCGATAAGAGAGAGCATTTGGGTGGAAATGCTTACGATAAATTTGATGATAACGGCGTATTAATTCACCCTTATGGTCCCCATATTTTCCATACAAATAGTAGAAAAGTCTTTTCTTTTTTATCAAGATTTACCGATTGGAGATTTTACGAACACAAGGTATTAGCAAATACAAATGGAAATCTATACTCGATACCTATTAACAGAATGACTATTAATAAAGTTTTTAATCTCAATTTGAAGGAAGAAGATGTTGAAAATTTTTTAGATTCCAAAAGAGAAAAAATAAGTGAAATTAAAACAAGTGAAGATGTAGTATTAAGCAGCGTTGGTAAAGAATTATGTGAATTATTTTTTAGAGGATACACAAAAAAACAATGGGATCTTGATTTATCAGAACTAAGTGCAGGAGTAGCTGCAAGAATTCCAACTCGTACCAATGATGATGATCGCTATTTTTCAGACACTTTTCAATTCATGCCTTTGTTAGGCTACACAAAATTATTTGAAAATATGCTGAATCATGAAAATATTGAATCAAGAACTGGAGTAGATTTTTTTCAAGAAAATCTTCAAGAAAAATCAAGAAAAATAATTTTCACTGGACCGATAGATAAATATTTTGATTATTGTTTTGGGAAATTACCTTATCGAAGCTTAGAGTTTGTTCATGAATTTATTGATGAGGATGAAAAATATCAAGATGTCGGCACTGTAAATTATCCAAATCATGAGGCATTTACACGTATTACCGAATTTAAGCACTTAACTGGTCAAAAAGTAAATGGTACTTCAATTGTAAAAGAGTATCCCCAAAGCTCTGGCGATCCTTATTACCCAATTCCAAATAAAAATAATGAAGATTTGTATCAAAAATATTTAAATAAAGCAGAAGAGCAAGATAACGTTTTTTTTGTCGGTCGCTTAGCGCAATATCGGTATTACAATATGGATCAGGTTGTTGCTAGTGCATTAAAACTTTCTGAAGATTTATTAAATAAAAATGAATAATATATTTATCGTTACACATGCATTTCCAAATTTTACTGCACCAGAAGGCTATTCATTTTTAAAAGTCGGATCTGCAGCATTTGAAGCGGAATATTCTGACGATAGCGGCGACAATATATCGCAACTAAATCCGTATTATTGTGAACTCACGGGTCTTTATTGGATTTGGAAAAATTATAAATGTGATCCAGAAGATGTAGTGGGTTTAGTCCATTATCGACGAGTATTTGGTGATCCTGGAATTTATTCAATATTGAAGAAAAGATTTCTACCAATTGAAAAAATAGTCAAAGATTTAAGTCGTTCAGATTTAATAATTCCTGATAGGCGTTATTTTAAAAATGGTATTTATAATCACTATAAAAAATATCATGAGATTGGTGATCTGGAAGCATGTTTAGAGTATTTGCGATCTAACGGAAAACTGCCATTAGAAGTTGAAAACATGATTATGTCTGATAAAAGAGGCGTAGTTTGTAATATGTTTATTACAAAGAAAAAAACATTAGATGAATATTGCGAATGGTTATTTCCCATGTTTTTTTCAGTAGATAAAAAAATGTATTTAGATTCTCGATCTGATTTTCAGAAAAGAGCGATGGGTTTTTTGGGTGAAAATCTCTTCAATGCTTGGCTTTGGTCTAATCCAGATTTGGTTCTAACTGAAAGGCCAATTTTAAAGCTATATAAATCTGCTATTTCTAATTTAAATGGCTATAGAAAACATATTCTTTATCGTTCAATTAAATAAACCGCAATTAATTTTTTTGAGCGCTAAGTTCCCAAGTGAAATGCGTAATCCCACCTTTTAAAAAGTGTTGATTTAAATTTCTAATTATTTTTCTTGGAGTTGGAATATTTTGATAGTAAAGATTTTTTTGAACTTCCCAAGCAGCTTTTATTATTGAAAAATTTCCTCTAAATCCATATCTAATAGCATACGCATTTTTTCCACAAAAATAGGTATGCGTTGTTTCAGTAATTATGTTTACATGAGTTGGATCTTGAAATGCTTCTGGTCTGGGATACGCGGGCGTGCTGGCTAGAAAAAGACCTTCAGGTTCCAAAATTCTATATATTTCACTCATTAAATTAATAAATGGTGAAATAGATTTTCCGTTTTTATCAAAAGCTTGGCGCGGTATATGTTCAAGTACATCAAACGCTGAAATGGAGCTGAAATAGTTATCGGGAAATGGCAAGGTTTCTGAGGCTAAATCTACTTTTTTAAAGACAAAAGAATTCTCTGTTGTCTTTTTCTCCATATCTTCTAAGTCGCATGCATACAATAAGTCACGATGATAAGGATTTCTAGGCGCTGTTCCGCAGCCTATGTCTAGATGACGAGTTTCATTCATATTATTATCTTTGTAAGGAAATCGAATAATTAATTAGGAATTTTACCTAATTTCAATCTCAGCTCGGATTATTTATTAAATCTTTGAGATTAGAGCTATTAATTGATTAATTACTATCTTTTAATTTAGTAGGCCAGCAATTCTGCCAATTAGACGCGCTAAGTATCGTGGGTAAGGTATGAGTATTCTTGGAATTAAATTTAATATTGCAAGAATCAAAGTTTTTATTTTCAGTTGTTGATAGCGACGCTCACCAAAATATTTTTTTTCAAATAATAACTTTGACTGCGCATGATGGAATCCTCTGATAAATTCATGTTTCAATGGATTGCCACCTTTTACAGAGCCTCTTGAATAATGAATAACCTCAAGTGTAGGATCTAAGATAATTTGTTTTTTATGTTTAAAAACACGTTGGCATAGATCATCATCTTCATAATATAAGAAAAACTCTTCATCAAAAAATCCTACATTTTGCATTTCGGATAATTTAATTAACATCACTGCGCCACAAACAAAGCCTACGCAGCATGGTCCGTCTGCTTTATCTCCCTTTGACTTCCAATAGGTAACTGGCCACCGATAATTTATTTCAGTACTGCCATCTCGGCTAATTAAATGTGGTGCAATGATTGCAGCATCAATAAATTTATTTGCAGAGGTAATTAATTTTGAAAAGAAATCTTCTTTGGTTTCGCAGTCGGGATTTAATAATAGGGCGTAAGGTGTTTGTACTAATGTGAGTGCTTTATTATTTGCTGCACCAAATCCAACATTTTTTTCGAGTGAAATTATTTTTGCATGTGGAAAAAATGAATTTATTGATTCGATGGTTTTATCTTCGCTAGCATTATCTACAAAAATAATATTTTTTAGTTTAGATAATGAACGACTTAAAGAGGGAAGGCAGTGAGCACTGTTGTAAGTTACGATAACAACGGTAAATTCATCTGTGCTGTTAACAGTCATTTTATTTAAATAATCTTTTTAATTTCTGTTGAAATTTTTGTATGGTGATCGCTATTTCTGGATTCGAGATATAGATGAAGTGCTTTAGCTTAAAAAATAAATTAACTTTGTTAAAGTTCGATAGAAAATTTATTTTTTCGGAAAAATTGATTGTATTGTGTAATGCTAAAACAAATGATGCTCCATCAAGTTTTTTAGCAAGTTTTTTATTCCATAAATCTTCACGCCCCACAGTCTTGAGATCGGCTTGAATCTGCAAGTATTGCGCTCTTTGTAATCGGTAATGTTTTTTTGACCATTTAAGATAGTCTGAAGTTGTAGCCAAATTAGATTTATCTTGAGAAATGCCGCCTTCTCTATACAGTATCAAGGGTTCGTGAATTTTTAAACCGCCACCGGCTAAACTTGCACGAAATGCCATGACTTGATCCTCGTACACAAGTTCAGAATTGAAGTCGCCAAATTGATTGTGCAGTCTACGCGTAAATGCATGCGCTGCACCCACTACATAAGGTCGTTTTCTTATCCATTTTTCTGGTGTATCCCAGTAACTCAAATCAGCTACGATTACATTTTCTGCATCACTTCCATCAGTTCGTATTTTTTGTAAATCACTCGTTATTAAATCAGCTTTCTTTCCATTATCTAGCCATGCATTGACTATGGTGCTAATTCTGTTTGGTGCAGAGATATCATCACCTGCTGCTGTAAAAATAAGTTCGCCATTTGTATTGGCTATTGCTTGATTATAGTGCGCCCCTATACCTAGATTATTCTTATTTTTATGAATAGTTATATGCCGATTTCCCTGATATCCATCTTTTAATGCTTGAATAATATCGAAAGTAGTATCAGTGGAGCTGTCATCGGAGAAAAGGATATCCAATTCACCGCGGTAGTCTTGTGATAAACAGCTATGGGCTGCTTCTAAGATGGTTTTTTCCTGATTGAAGGAAAAAAGTATGAGGGATATCTTTGGTAAAGACATATCTTTTATATTTAACTACATTCTGCAATATTATTTTTTTTGGGGATATCTTCAGATTGCTAGAATGACAGATTTTCTTGGAATGGTCGACGGATAAGCGATTTAATTTATCGATGATTAAAATTAATATTATGAAAACAATTTTTTCATTTAGTCAGTTCTTCGCTGCTGTACTATTTGATTAATAATAAAAAAAATATGCAGATTCCTCAGCATGGATTAGGATTATTCTTAATAGCAGTCACTTTATTAGTTGGTAGCATGTTTAATGCACTACTTAGAGACTGGAAATTTGGGATGCCGATGATGATACTGTTAGCCATTGCATATAGAGGTTCATCAGAAGTGGTATCAAAAGAAGCTGTTAATGAAGCAACCTAAAATAAAACCTAGATGATCACGCAAGCATTATCAGCTACGCCATGGGATCGATGTGGTGTCTTTTTAATTAACTTAGATCGATCGCCCGATCGCTTAGCGACTGCAAGTCGTCATTTTTCTGATGCTGGAATTCCGTTCCAGCGTATTGCTGGTTTCGATGCAAGCAATGAAGATGTGAGTAGTATTCCAATTGACCAAGCAGCCTTTACTAAAATTCATGGAAGAAAATCCATACGCAAAGGTGAGATTGGTGTTTATCAAAGTCATCTAAGAGCTATTTATACTTTTCTTGAAACTGATAAAGACTTTGCGATTATTCTGGAAGATGATGTATTGCCTCTGCCGCATACGATCACTAGCATTCAGCAGTTAATTAGATGGGAATCAGATTGGGACATAGTGCCCTTATTTCATTTTCATAGTGGAGGGCCGGTCACTTTACAGCAGAGTGATAAGCTTAAATTAACCGTCCATTTAGCGCATATCTCTTCTGCTGCGGCGTATATGATTAACCGTCATGCTGCACAAGTTTTAATTAAACATATGGCTGTGCAAAGAGCATGTGTAGATCATGCTTTATTTGAAAACTGGGCACATGGTTTGCGCTTACGAGGGATAGTGCCAATGGCGATGCAATTAAGTGCTCAAGCCAATATATCGACTATTAATGCAGAGAATTCAGGTAAGTTAGCATTGTGGCGCAGGGTGCCTACTTTTTTAGCGCGCATGCATGTGGCAGTAAGATTGTTTTTCTTTGCGCTGAAAGATCTTGCGACAGCTTTAACTAAATCGAATAAAAATCCTATTTCAAGATCTTTGCCAGACTGATTCATAAACCGCAGCAATTCCCTGAGCTTCACGTTCTACCGAAAACCCTGCTTCAACTCTTAATCTTCCTGAACGTCCCATCTCTGCAGTTTGAGTTGGATTTTGCATGAGCTTGCGTAATGCAATCACTAAAGCAGCCACATCTTCAGTAGGCACGACATATCCTGTCTTAGCTTCATCGACTATATTTTTAAACGCACCCGTATCACTTGCCACAACAGCGCAAGCGCAAGCCATACCTTCTAATGGTGTTAATCCAAAAGGTTCATAGCGAGGACAGGCAACAGTGATTAAAACATTTTGATACCAAGTGCCGACTTCAGCAGGAGGAATTTCACCAATAAAGAGAAGTCGATCAGCTAGTCCATGTTCAGCAATTTTAGTGTCAAGTGCTTGTTTAAATTCTGCATGCTGAGGCTGACACAATCCTGCAATCACAGCTGTGAAGTCTGGAAATTCAGGTAGCAACTGTAGCAGTGCTTCTACATAAATATCAGTGCCTTTATCTGGTCTTATACGACCAAACACTCCTATGCCATATTTACCGGGAAGTCCGGTACGTTGCCACACTGTGAGTTTGTCAGTTGGAGGTGAGAAGCGCTCTAAGCTAATGCCATGTGGGACAACGCGCGTGGTATTGGGTACATAACTCGCCGCTTCCGGTGTGGTGGCAATCACACCATCCATGTTGGCGATGAGCCAGCGTGGAAACCATGAATGCCTATGTTTAGCAGCTGAAGTAAATACGAGTGAAATAGGCAATCTACAAACATCACGCAAAAAAATTGCCAACATCATTTCAGGATCGCGCCGCACATGCCATATACGTCTTCGTCCATCAGGTAAGAGAGATAAAGAATAACGAACAGCTTGCCAGAATGTCAGGCGTTGAAATTGTTGTGGTGTCTCTGATCCAGCAATGCTAGCACCAGGCATGTCGGAACCGTAGTAGCCGATGTTAAGTGACCGTGCTTGAACAGGCAAGAGGGCATTCACAGTGCCAGAGACGCCCGTAAAGCGTTTCTTGATATTAGTGATAATGACTTCAGGATTGATAGACATAGCGCATGCCACACTTACATCAAAATCACATCATATTGTTCTTGATGAAAGCTGCTTTCAACTTGTAGTGAGATAGGCTTACCTATGAAATCACCCAACATAGCGAGATGTTGTGATTCTTCGTCTAGAAATAAATCAATCACGAGTTGTGATGCCAGAATACGAAATTCTTTAGGATTGAATTGTTTCGCTTCGCGTAAAAGTTCACGTAGGATTTCATAAGCGATAGTACGCGCAGTTTTAACTTGTCCTTTGCCAGTGCAGGCAGGGCATATTTCACACAACACATGCGCGAGAGATTCACGCGTACGTTTGCGCGTCATCTCTACTAAGCCTAGTGCAGAAAAATCAGAGACTGTGACTTTAGTGCGATCACGGCTCATGGCTTTCTTTAATTCTGCTAATACAGATTCTCTGTGTTCCAGACTTTCCATATCAATAAAATCAAGAATAATTATGCCGCCAAGATTACGTAATCGAAGTTGACGCACGATCGCATGCGTAGCTTCTAGATTAGTTTTGAAAATTGTGTCATCAAAATTGCGGCCATTGACATAGCTACCTGTGTTGACATCAATCGTCGTCATAGCTTCAGTTTGCTCAATGATGAGATAGCCACCAGACTTTAAATCAACACGCTTACCTAAAGCACGTTCAATTTCTGTTTCTACACTATACAAATCAAAAAGTGGTCTTTCGCCAGTGTAGTGCGCCATCTTAGGTAAGACAGAAGGCGTGTAATCATTTGCAAACTCTGTGAGTTTGACGAAATTTTCGCGTGAATCAATTTGTATCGTCGCAGTTTCATCATTCACGAAGTCACGCAATACGCGTTGTGCCAAACTTAGATCTTGATACAGTAAAGAAGGAGGCGCAGATTTTTTTGCTTGCTGACTAATGTTATTCCATGTTTTACGGAGATAACTCACATCCATCGTTAAATCAGCATCACTCGCATCTTCTGCCATGGTACGAATGATGAAACCGCCTTTTTCATCTTCAGGAACCAGCTTTTGTAATTTCTCTTTTAAGCTAATACGTTCTTCTTCGTTTTCTATACGCTGTGAAATGCCGATATGACTATCTTGTGGCAAGTACACCAACATACGGCCAGCAATTGAAATTTGGGTAGAGAGTCGTGCACCTTTTGTGCCTATGGGATCTTTCACCACTTGCACCATGATGGATTGACCATCAAATAACAGTTTTTCTATAGGCGGTACAGGAGAAGTAGAAGCATCATGTTGACGTGCTTCCCAGATATCTGCTACATGTAGAAATGCAGCGCGTTCAAGACCAATGTCTATGAAAGCAGATTGCATACCTGGCAGTACACGTACCACTTTACCGAGATAGATATTACCCGCACGTCCACGTGAGGATGTGCGCTCTATATGCAGTTCTTGTACTGCGCCTTGCAACATGAGAGCAACGCGTGTTTCCTGCGGTGTGATATTGACGAGTAGATCTTCGCTCATAACAATTTAATACCTGCACGTTTTAGTAATTGCGTGGTTTCAAATAAAGGCAATCCCATAATGCCAGAATAACTGCCCGCGATATGTTCAATAAATTGTGCTGCATAGCCTTGCACTGCATAGCTACCGGCTTTGTCATACGGTTCATGCAAAGCACAATAAGCACGCAGCGCTGCATCATCAATCACAGTGAATCGTACTTCAGAGCGCTGCATAATTTCATCCAGCTTATCATCCATAATCACAGCCACTGCAGTCATCACTTGATGTGTACGCCCAGATAACAGCTTGAGCATGCTAATAGCTTCCTCTGTATTAGCAGGCTTGCCTAATATATGTCCATCAATAGTCACTGTCGTATCAGCTGCTAACACGGGTCGCGGAAATAGTCTGCGAGCTAGTACAGCATTCCAACCACTGTGCGCTTTTTCTCTTGCGATACGCACTACATAATTTTCTGGTGCTTCGCCTTCATGAGCGACTTCAGAAACAGCAGCGTCTCTACCTGAGCCTTCGCGTAACACTAACATCTCAAATTCTAAACCTATTTGCCGTAGCAATTCCCGTCGTCTGGGACTTTTTGAAGCTAGATAAATTTTTTGATCTGTACCGGTCATGGTTATGCTTAGTGAATACTTTAAGAATACAGAAATCAGTAATGATTAGAACAAAAAAACTGACTAAAAAATTAAGTACGATGATAAGGATGATTTTGCGTAATAGACCAAGCACGATACAACTGCTCTGCGAGTAACACTCTGACCATGCTATGCGGAAGAGTCAGACTAGATATTCTAATGAGCATATCAGCATTTTTTTTTAGTTCAGCATCGAGACCATCTGCACCACCGATCACAAATGTAACATCTCCACCTTGTTGCTGCCATTGCGTGAGAAGTTGCGACATTTGCATGGTGGTGAGGTCTTGTCCGCGCTCATCTAGCGCGATCATGCGTCCCCCTTTCGGTAAGACAGCTTCTATGCGAGTGCGCTCTTGTGCCATGACTGACTCAGCATTTTTATTGCTAGCACGATCAACTGGCTTAATTTCCTTTAAAACGAGCTTACATTCAGTAGGCATGCGTTTAGCATATTCCTGAAAGCCTGTTTCTATCCAAGCGGGCATCTTATGGCCTACTGCGGCAATGATGAGCTGCATAGGCTAGCTGCTTTATTTAGATTTTTTTACGGCAGTTCGTTTAGCACTGCTGCTCTTACTTGCAGTTCTAGTCGATGTTGTAGCGCTAGTTTTTTTCACTGCAGTTTTACTCACCGTTTTTTTCGCAACCACTTTTTTAGCAGCAGTTTTTTTCACAGCCGGTGACCTTGTTGCAGTTTTGCCTGCAGATTTGGTCGCAGTTTTAGATGCAGTCTTAGTTGACGATTTAGTTGCAGTCTTAGATGCTGTCTTAGATGCTGTCTTGGTTGCCGTTTTTCTAGTAGGTGTAGTCGATGCCGTTGTTTTAGTCGGCGTGCTACCCAAGATATGGCTAGTAATTTTCGTACCTGTGCTAGGCTTACGTTTAGCCGCGCCCAGTTTGATTTCTTTTTCGCCCCAAATTTCTTCTAGACGATAGTAAGCACGGATAGCAGGTTGCATGATGTGTACGATCATGTCGCCTAAGTCAACTAAGACCCATTCGCCTGTTGTTTCACCTTCAATGCTGAGAATATGTCCGCCTTGAGCTTTCACTTTATCGCGTACCGATGCCGCTAAAGCTTTGGTTTGACGATTAGACGTACCCGATGCGATCACAATACGATCGAAAAGGCTGGTGAGATGCATAGTGTCGAATAGACGTATTTCTTGCGCTTTGACATCTTCAAGCGCGTCTATGACTAGGGATTGCAGTTTTTTGATATCCATCGATTAGTGTTCATAAAGGTGTTGTTGATGAATATAGTCTAGCACTGCAGCTGGAATTAAACCTGCTGCATCCGATCTCTGGTGTAGAGATTGTCGAATGCTGGTTGCTGATACATCCATCAAAAAATTATCAGCAATAATCATTAAGCCATGCGGGGTAGAGCGAATTTGCTCTGCACTTGCATGGCGTCGTGCGATTTCATTTGCAAGCACAGAAGAGAGCTGCTCACTTTCAAGAGAAAATCCTGGTCTACTCACTACACATAAATGCGCACAATTGAAAAGCTGTTGCCAGTCGCGCCAAGTAGGTAGGTTATGCAATTGGTCAGCACCGATAGTGAGTACCAATGAAACCGAATCGCCTAGTTCAGCTCGTATATTGCGCAACGTAGTAATGGTGTAGCTAGGACCATCGAGTTGAATTTCTTGTTCATCTATCTCAACTGGCAAATGAAAGTCTGCAAAAGCAAGCTTTAACATCGCAACACGGTGATTAGCAGGCGTTGCTAATTCTGGTTTTTGCCAAGGCCTACCAGCAGGAATTAATCGTAATTGATCGGGTTGACAGAGTACGCTGCAAAAATGCGCGAGAGCGAGATGTCCGTTATGAACCGGATCAAAACTTCCTCCAAATAGCAAGATGCAGCGTGCGTTCACTCAGTCAGCCAGTCGCGATGCGGCAGAAAATCCGTATACAGTTTTGCTTCTGGTGATCCAGCTTCAGGATGCCAGTCGTAACGCCATTTCACGATCGGTGGCATAGACATCAAAATTGATTCAGTACGACCACCCGATTGCAAACCAAACAAAGTGCCGCGATCAAATACTAAATTGAATTCCACATAGCGACCACGACGGTACGCTTGAAAATCGCGTTCACGTTCACCATAAGGCGTATCTTTACGACGCTCTAACAAAGGTATGTAAGCATTAATAAAATTATCGCCTACACTTTGCGTCATGGCGAAACTTTTTTCAAATCCTGCTTCATTGAAGTCATCATAAAAAACACCGCCTACGCCACGTGCTTCTTTACGATGTTTGAGATAGAAATAATCATCACACCATTTCTTGAAACGATCATGCAGACCACTACCATGTACTGTTAACGCATCATGACAAGTTTGATGAAAGTGTTTTGCATCTTCTTGAAAGCCATAGTAAGGCGTGAGATCCATGCCACCACCAAACCACCACACAGGTTCATGCTCTGTACTAGTCGTGGTAAAAAAACGCACATTCATATGCACAGTAGGTGCATAAGGATTACGTGGATGAAAAACCAGTGACACTCCCATTGCTTCCCACGGTTGACCTGCAACTTCAGGGCGATTCGCAGCAGCAGAAGGAGGCAAGCTCATCCCCTTCACATGAGAAAAGCCTACACCACCACGCTCTAAGACATTGCCTTCTTCAATTAAACGAGAAACACCACCACCACCTTCAGGTCGTTCCCAGCTATCACGAATGAACTGTTTGCCATCAATTTTTTCTGCGGCCGACACAATGCGCTCTTGTAAAGAGGTGAGCCATGTTTTAACTTTTGCGATATCGGGTGTGTTGGTAGACATAATAAAAATTTTATAAATAAAAACAGTGAATGGTTAGGCAGGGCGTTTCAATGCTCGCCAACCTATGTCACGTCGAAATTGCATACCATCAAAATGAATATGTTCGATTGCATCATAAGCATGTTTTTGTGCAGTCTTGACGCTATCGCCCAATCCCACCACACACAGCACACGACCACCTGAGGTACGTAGTTCATTATTTTCTAAACTCGTACCGGCATGAATAGTCATACAATCAGCACTGTCAGCAGGTATGCCAGTAATCACATCACCTTTACGTGGTAAATCAGGATAACCTGCAGCAGCTAACACCACGCCTAGTGCGGTGCGTCTATCCCAATCTAGCTCTACATCATTGAGTGTGCCGTTAACTGCATGCTCCATCACGGTAACCAAATCTGTTTTTAAACGCGCCATGATGGGTTGTGTTTCAGGGTCACCCATACGGCAGTTAAATTCCAAAGTTTTTGGATTGCCTTTTGCATCGATCATTAAACCGGCATATAAAAAACCAGTAAAGGGAATACCATCCTTTGCCATACCTTGTACAGTCGGTTGTATGATTTCACGCATCACACGACCATGCAAAGCAGGTGTCACAACAGGTGCAGGTGAATACGCACCCATACCGCCTGTGTTAGGGCCTGCATCATGATCGAGCAAGCGCTTATGATCTTGGCTAGTTGCAAGTGGCAAAATGTTTTTGCCATCTACCATCACGATAAAGCTCGCTTCTTCACCTTCTAAGAATTCTTCTATCACTACTCGCGCACCAGCATCACCTAAGCGATTGTCTGACAACATCATATCAACGGCAGCATGGGCATCAGCGAGATTCATCGCAACTACAACACCTTTACCGGCAGCGAGACCATCTGCTTTGATGACGATAGGTGCACCTTGTTCATCGATATATTTATGTGCTACTGCGACATCAGAAAAGGTTTGATATCGTGCAGTAGGAACGGCATGTCTCTGCATGAAAGCTTTAGCAAAATCTTTGGAGCTTTCGAGTTGTGCTGCTGCTTTCGTAGGGCCAAAAATTTTTATGCCCCGTGCACGAAATAAATCCACAATACCTGCAGCAAGTGGTGTTTCAGGACCGACTACGGTTAAACTAATTTTTTCTTTTAGTGCAAACTCAGCGAGCTCAGCATTATCAGTAATCGGAACATTTTTTAAACGACCATCTAGCGCGGTACCACCATTACCTGGAGCGACATATACAACCTGAATACGATTCGATTGTGCTAGCTTAGAAGCTAAAGCATGTTCACGACCACCGGAGCCAACGACGAGTATTTTCATTAATGTGAAATCAGGTTGGGTTGTAATTGAGTTAAAAAGAAACGTGCCAGAACGTTGATAAAATTTTATTGATCTATCACAGCATTAGAATACACTTCTTGTACATCATCGAGATTTTCTATTGCATCCAATAGCTTTTGCATTTTGATTGCATCATCACCAGAAAATTCAGTTTCAGTCGAAGGTTTCATCGTGACTTCTGCCATTTCTGGTTTAAAGCCTGCTTTTTCTAAGGTTGTTCTGATTCCTGAAAAAGCATAAGGATCACAAACCACTTCAAATCCACCTTCATCATCTGTAATCACATCCTCTGCGCCAGCTTCTAAAGCTGCTTCCATTAATGCATCTTCATTCGTGCCAGGCGCAAAAAATAAAAGTCCACAATGTTTGAACAGAAAAGCGACCGAGCCTTCACTCCCCATATTGCCGCCAAACTTAGAAAAAGCATGACGCACTTCGGCCACTGTTCTCACACGATTATCTGTCATGCAGTCAACAATAATGGCAGCACCATTCAAACCATAACCTTCATAACGAATTTCTTCATAGTTCGCACCATCTAGACCGCCCGTACCACGCTGAATAGCGCGAGTGACATTATCTTTAGGCATGTTGGCATCAGCTGCTTTATCAACAGCGAGTCGCAGTCGCGGATTACTAGTTAAGTCGCCACCACCTAAACGTGCTGCAACCGTAATTTCTTTGATTAGACGAGTCCAAATCTTGCCGCGCTTAGCGTCAGTTGCCGCTTTCTTGTGCTTGATGTTGGCCCATTTACTATGTCCTGCCATGATGATCTTTCTGCTGAAAATTAATCGCTGGTCAGGATGTTGTGATACGCCGCAAGGATTGCGATGTTTTAATCCTGCTGAAGGCGTAATGTGCTGACTCTACTGCGCGTGATAATGCGCTCTCTGACCGGGCTGCGATTTTACCATATTGCCCTTGCGAAAAGACCTGATTTCGCTCTGTTTTAGATGGTTTAAACAGTGGGAAGGAGGAGACATGAAAATCAGATGATTTCACAAGTTGCGCTTATGCTGGATGAACCCATTATTGTAATAACACGAACAGTTACTGCATTAATCATATTCGGCATGTTACTTTTATCGCTTAAACATCTTCTTTAACTTTCAACATAGAGCAGGAGCGTGACAAGGATTTAGGTCTGCAAGGAAAATCAGCACTGGTATATGGAAGTAGTAAAGGTTTGGAGCGTAGCTGAACGGAAGCTTTGGTCAAATCAGGTGTGCAGGTAACTATGGTGGTGTCTATCTAGGCTTATTTTAATATTCAATTAATTCTTATATTGGCTAATCAATCAACTTGCTTGGCTATTTCATAACATCACCCAGCTCGTGACTCTTTGTTTAGAATGGCGTTATCATTCATTTTTTTTGATACACAGGACAAGTAACATGGCAAAAGCAATTCAATGTTTCACCAACGGCGGTCCAGAGGTTATGCAATATGTCGACGTAGAAGTCGGCGAACCAGGTACGGGTCAGGCCAGAGTGCGTCAGCACGCAATTGGTCTTAATTACATCGATGTGTATTTCCGTACTGGCTTGTATCCACAGCCGCTACCAGCAGGTTTAGGTATGGAGGGTGCCGGTGTGGTGGAAGCAGTGGGTGCAGGTGTAACGCATGTTAAAGCCGGCGATCGTGTTGCTTATGCTGCGCGTCCACCAGGTGCTTATGCAGATTTACGTGTGATGCCTGCAGAAGGTTTGGTCAAGCTACCTGATTTCATTAGTTTTGAAACAGCGGCAGCTATGATGTTGCAAGGCTTAACTGTGCAATATTTATTCCGTCGTACCTTCCCATTAAAAGGTGGAGAAACGATTTTGTTTCATGCTGCTGCTGGTGGTGTGGGCTTAATCGCTTGTCAGTGGGCGCGTGCACTCGGTGTCAACATGATAGGTACTGTAGGTTCAGAGGAAAAAGCGAAGTTAGCGAAAGCACATGGTTGTACTCATGTGATTAACTACAACAAAGAAAATTTTGTTGAGCGCGTTAAAGAAATCACAGAAGGCAAAGGCGTACCAGTAGTGTATGACTCTATTGGTAACGATACCTTCATCGGTTCACTCGATTGTCTTTCACCATTAGGTACTTTAGTGAGCTTTGGTTCGGCTTCAGGTCCAGTGCCACCGTTTTCATTGAATGAACTTGCTTCACGTGGCTCATTATTTGTCACGCGTCCTAGCTTGTTTCATTACTCAGCAAAACGGTCTGATCTTGATGCAATGGCTGCTGAATTATTTGAAATGGTGGGCAGTGGCAAAGTCAAAATCGAAATCAATCAGCGCTATGCATTGAAAGATGCACAGCAAGCGCACATTGATTTGGAATCACGTAAAACGACTGGTTCTACGATTTTGCTTCCTTAATATTAGTCAAGAAAGAGAACGTGAGCGATCAGCAAAAAAGCCACCCTAGTGATCATCTAGAGTCTGCCGACAATCCTATGCAACATCCTGAGGAACAACCCTCGGGAGGTAGCGATGGGCCGCATTTCGGCAAGCTATTAATTGTGCTCATCATTGCCGTAGTCATCATAGGCATAGTAACGATAGTCTCTGAAGCTTATTTATCCTGATTTATTTTTTCACTGGCAGAGTGATAACGCGTGGCGTTCCGCTCTTGCCAGGAAAATCTTGTAAAGCACTTTCAACTAAATAAGGCATGAGTTTTGCTAGATTGCTTTCAGCTCCATCACTGCGCACAGTCACCTCATAAACAGCCAAACCACTCTTAGCATTCACCATACTGATTTTTAGCTCGCGCTGAAAAACCGTATACCGTCTTTCTACATCGCGTGGCACTGGCATACTTGCAAAATTTCGTCCGTAAAGAGGATGGCCATAGCCCGACCAGCCACTCCAATAGGGATAACCATAGCCAGGGCCATACCAATGTGTGCCATACCAAGAGTCAACCAATACGGTTTCGATGACGCGTACATCACGTGGTGTAATCTTTGCGGAAAATTTGATGTTGAGATCAGCGTCATTTCCAGTCGCTTCTTGTAATCCGACTCGCATTAATCCTGTTTTCAGCAAATTTTGATAGCTACGATATTCAAGATCATTTGCCTGTAGAGGCGTAGCCTCAAAACGGTAGGTTTGTTGAGTCGATCCACTCCATTCATGAAAAGCCGTGACTTCACTGGTAATGGTGCTAGCACAACCAGCCAACAAAGTTGACAACGCAAGAATGAAAAAATAGGTCGCTCGCATAAACCCTCTCTTAAAAAAATACTTTGTTTTTCTTATCTTACCCTGAATAGGCAACTTGGTAGAATGCGGGTTACAGGCAAAGATTTTGTATTATTACGATGAATCCAAATCCTAAGCTTTAGATCACCAAGCTGAATGATTTACCCCTCTTACAATTCAACCATTTTTATTCATGCGCACAGATATTGCACCAGCTATTCACCGTCTTGATTATGTCGCTCCATCCTTTTGGGTGGAAAAAGTTGATTTAGGTTTTGATCTCGATCCTAAGGCAACGCGTGTCGCAGCGCGTAGCGTCTTGCGTCGCAATAAAGATAGCGCTGCACGTGACTTAGTCTTAGTTGGCGAAGAAATTGAATTAGTTGCAATCCGTATGAACGGTAAAACGCTGAGTAAGCGTCACTATCGACACCAAGGTCATCAATTAATTATTGCTGATGCACCTGATGAAGTTGTGTTGGAGATTGAAACATTATTAAACCCTAAAGCCAATACTTCGCTGATGGGTTTATATGTTTCTAACGGTAGTTTTTTTACCCAATGTGAAGCAGAAGGCTTTAGAAAAATCACCTTCTTCCCCGACCGTCCGGATGTGATGGCGAAGTATCGCGTCATGTTGCGCGCCAATAAAAAACACTATCCCGTATTGCTATCGAATGGCAATCTGATTGAAGAAGGGGATCTGGGGGATGGTCGTCATTACGCCTTGTGGGATGACCCATTTAAAAAACCTTCTTATTTATTTGCTCTCGTTGCTGGCAAACTCGTTTGTGAAGAAAAAACATTGCGACTTAAATCCGGTCGTGAAGTGTTATTGCAAGTGTGGGTAGAGCCTGGCAATTTAGATAAAACATCGCATGCTATGAATTCTCTAGTCAAGAGTATTTATTGGGATGAAGATAGATTTGGTTTGGAATTAGATCTTGATCGCTTCATGATTGTTGCGGTCGGCGATTTCAATATGGGCGCAATGGAAAATAAAGGCCTGAATATTTTTAACACTAAATACGTATTAGCAAATCCTAATATCGCAACCGATACCGATTACGCCAACATTGAATCCGTAGTGGGGCATGAATATTTTCATAACTGGACAGGCAATCGTGTCACTTGTAGAGATTGGTTTCAGCTTTCATTAAAAGAAGGCTTAACCGTTTTTCGTGATCAAGAATTTTCTGCTGACATGATAGGAACAACCAGTGGTCGAGCAGTTAAACGTATTGAAGATGTGCGCTTATTACGATTAGCACAATTTGCTGAAGATTCAGGACCAATGGCACATCCTGTAAGACCTGACTCTTATGTAGAGATTAATAATTTTTATACTGTCACCATCTATGAAAAAGGCGCAGAAGTCGTGCGCATGCTGCAAACCTTATTGGGTAAAGCAGGTTTTCGACGTGGCTTGGATCTTTATTTTGCAAGGCATGATGGACAAGCAGTCACTTGCGATGATTTTCGTGCAGCGATGGCAGATGCAAATATTCGCGATCTGACGCAATTTGAAAATTGGTATAGCCAAGCTGGCACACCGCGTGTCAAAGCCACAGCACATTACGATGCAGCTGCAGCGACATACACACTCAAGCTAGAACAGTTTTGTGCGCCTACGCCAGATCAAGCAAATAAAAAACCTTTCTTAATTCCTTTTGCGGTTGGTTTGTTGGATGAGCATGGTGTGGACATGCCGCTTAAATTAGACGGCGAGTATAATTTTTCTGCACCAACTGACACACTTGTTTTGGAATTAAAAGAAGCAAGTCAAGAATTTGTTTTTACAGGCATAACAAAAAAACCAGTACCTTCCTTGCTGAGAAATTTTTCAGCACCGATTAATTTAGAATTTGATTATCGTGATGAAGAACTCGCATTTTTATTGGCGCACGATAGTGATGCATTTAATCGTTGGGAAGCGGGTCAGCGTTTAGCAACTCGACGTTTGCTTACGCTGATTAATCAACAAGCTGTTGGTCCTGATCTGAGTTATGAAACAACAGATCAAGATCAATTGTATTTCGAAGCTTTGCGACAATTATTAAATGACGCAAATTTAGATCCCGCATTTAAAGAACTAGCTTTGACATTGCCATCAGAGGGTATGTTGGCAGAGTATGTGTCTGTGATTGATCCGCATTGTATTCATTATGCGCGTCGCGCAATGAAGAAAAAAATAGCGCATGCCTTGCGTGATGAATTCATACAGGCTTATCGACACAATCAAGTTGAAGGTGTTTATAGACCAGATCCTGTTTCCTCTGGTCGTCGTGCATTAAGAAATAGTGCACTGTCATATTTGGCTGAGTTAGATAATCATGACATCTCTAAACTCTTGCATCATCATTTGCAACAGGCAGGGAATATGACAGATAGGATGGCAGCATTAAGCACCATGGTGCATCATGGGTCATCGCATGCATCACAAGCCTTAAAGCAGTTTTATGTTGAATTTAAAGATGAGCCATTGGTGATTGATAAATGGTTTAGCTTACAAGCTGCATCGCCAACAACAGATATCAAGGCTGTGCATGCATTAATGAAGCATCCTGCATTCACTTTAAAAAATCCAAACCGTGCACGCAGTTTAATTTTTGCATTCTGTAATAGTAATCCACTTTCATTCCATGCTGTGGATGGAAGTGGTTATGCTTATTGGGCTGAGCAAGTAATTGCATTAAATGCGATTAATCCACAGGTTGCCGCACGTTTGGCTAGAACCATGGATAGATGGCGTAAATATACGCCGCAGTTACAAGCGGCGATGCAAGCAGCATTAGAGCAAGTCTCACGTAGCAAAAATCTTTCTAAAGATGTCGCTGAAGTGATTAATAAATCACTTTCTCATTAATTGAAATCAAATTTATCTATACATAGTTTGGAATAATAATGAAACGTATCAGCCTGACTCAACATTTAATTGAAGCGCAACGCTTACATAATTCTATTCCTGCTGAATTGCGGTTGCTGATTGAAGTTGTTGCACGTGCTTGTAAAACAATTAGTCATTCAGTCGGCAAGGGTGCGCTTGGTGATGTGTTGGGTTCAGCGAGCAGTGAGAATGTGCAGGGCGAGATACAAAAGAAATTAGACATCATCTCAAATGAAATCTTATTGCAAGCGAATGAATGGGGTGGTCATTTAGCTGCGATGGCTTCGGAAGAAATGGAAGGCATACATCCGATTCCGAATCGCTATCCCATGGGTGAATACATGTTGTTGTTTGATCCACTCGATGGCTCATCTAACATTGAAGTCAATGTTTCTATCGGCACGATTTTTTCTGTATTAAAAGCGCCAGAAGGAATGGTCACACCGACTGAACAAGATTTTATGCAACCAGGCACCATGCAAGTAGCAGCTGGCTATGCAGTGTATGGTCCACAAACTATGTTGGTACTCTCAACCGGAAATGGTGTGCACTGTTTCACATTAGATCGTGAAATGGGTTCATGGGTTATGACCCAAAGAGATGTAAAAATTCCTGAAGAGACCAGTGAGTTTGCTATCAATGCTTCTAATGCACGTCATTGGTATCCACCTATGCAACGTTACTTTGAAGAGCTACAAGCAGGTAAGTCAGGTCCGCGTGGCAGAGATTTCAATATGCGTTGGGTAGCGTCCATGGTGGCTGATGTGCATCGCATACTGACCCGTGGTGGTATCTTTATCTATCCTGCCGATGTGCGTGATCCTGGCAAGCCTGGCAAATTGCGATTGATGTATGAAGCCAATCCAATGGCGATGATAGTAGAACAAGCCGGCGGTGCAGCGACAGATGGTAAGGGACGTATATTAGATATTCAGCCACATGCCTTACATCAGCGTGTGCCTGTGTTCTTGGGCTCAAAAAATGAAGTTGAGCTTGTGACGCGCTATCACACCGAGCAGCATTAATTTCTAATTGTTGTCATTGCTTCATCTCTTTAATTTTTTTGTAAATAGTCATTAACGCTATAATCGTTTCAACTCATGAATTGTCCGTGAGTGACGATCACAATGATGGCAGATTGAATCAACCAATAAGTTAAGTCAGATGGCTTTTTTGGTTGTTGTCAATTTGAGATCGTAAGATGTAATTAAAAATATTAGCCGGCTATTAAAAAAACGGGGAGAGACATGTCAGAAGAAGAATCACAGGTATTTCGTGGCGATGGCCATATGGAGGATGGTGAGGTTGCGCGTACTCAGGCAAAGAAACCAGCGCCTAAACCTGCTGCGCCTGCGCCCGCTGCTCCAGTTGTGGAGCAATCCCCTGTTGAAGAGGCAGTAGTTCCTGAAGAGGCAGCCGCTCCGGCTCCTAATCCTGCTGACCAAGACCTAGACTTTACGGTTGATAAATCAACGCTTTGGCAAATGTCGGACGAAATGAAGTCGCGTGTTTCTCAAATGGCCTCCATGTCTGCTAGTACTAATCAACAGCTTGATATGCAAGAAAAAAATCTGCGTAAGTTACAAAAGAAAAATAGATAGTAAGTTTTATTCCTGTTGAGTGTAGTGAGGCTGGTCGAATCAGCGTGTTTTTAGATAAAACAAACGCAGTGCAGCGATACTTCACATCAAAACCTAGACTCAGCGATAATACGGTGCGGTTTAAAGCCAAACCCACAGTTAACATAAGCAGCCGTCTTGTTTTGTAGAGCGATCGAGCTAGCTCGAATCAGAAATCATGATTCTTGCCTTTGCTAATCCGAATTCGCGAAACCCCCCGGATCCAGAAATAATACAGATTTAAATAGTTTTTAAAATGACACTTTTTGATAAATACGGTGGCGTACCCATGCTGACGGAAGTCGTGAAAGAATTTCACGCGCGCTTAATACGCCGACCACATTTGCGGCGTTATTTTTCTGAAATTACCGCTGAAAAAATTATTAATCATCATGTCGAATATATTTCTTTTGCGCTTGGTAAGCCCAGTGTGCATTTCACTAATGATGAACTGCATGAATGGCATTTACCTGCAGGCGTGACCAAAGCCTCGTTTCAAGCATCGACCGATTTACTGATTGATGTATTGGAAGAAGCTGATTTTTCCGAAGAAGATTTAGATCAGGTACGTAAACGCTTAAACAGTGTGCTTGATGAGATAGTGACCAAGGGAATCGAGAAATAAAATTCGTATCGTTTGAGATAGACTATCCCTTTAACAACTGCATAATTCTAGATAACTTGTATTTTTTGCTACAATGGCGCCCGTTGTTGATGTAGCTCAGTTGGTAGAGCAACTGATTCGTAATCAGTAGGTCGGCGGTTCGATTCCTCTCATCAGCACCATAGCTTTAAATAAAAGCCCAGCTCAAATTGAACTGGGCTTTTTTATTTTTGTAAGTTCTGCATTCAATAATGCTAAATTAGGTATGTTAAAAATATGTACTGAGTTAGTTTCATACTTAATATTAAAGATCTAATTTAATTTTTAAACTGTACTATGTCGATATGACTGATTATGATAAAAATCTAGAACCTCGTTCAGTTAATTTTGTGCCGTTGACGCCGTTAGATTTTATTGCGCGATCAGCTCAGGTATATGGTGCAATGCCGGCGATTGTGTATGGCAAGACGCGCCGCACATGGGCACAAACATATGAGCGATGCCGACGATTAGCGAGTAGCTTAGCTGCGCGTGGCATTGCTCGTAATGACACGGTAGCGGTGCTGTTGCCGAATATTCCCGAGATGGTAGAAGTGCATTTCGCTGTACCTATGGCAGGTGCTGTATTGAATGCGCTCAATACTCGACTTGATTATGCAACGCTACTTTTTATGTTGCGGCATGGTGAAGCCAAGCTACTCATTATTGATAGTGAATATACTCCCTTAGCAGAAAAATTAAAAACAGATTTGCCTGAGTTAATCGCCATTGGTGTGCATGATGAGCAAGCTGATACGCCTGCTAATCACGCATCATGGACTGACTATGAAGTATTAATCAATCAAGGTGATCCGAATTTTGAATGGCTGATGCCAGTAGATGAATGGAATGCGATTGCTTTGAATTACACCTCAGGTACGACGGGCGATCCTAAAGGTGTGGTGTATCACCATCGTGGTGCTGCGGTGAATGCTATCTCGAATATTCTTGAATGGGATATGCCTAAGCATGCTGTGTATTTATGGACTCTTCCTTTATTTCATTGCAATGGATGGTGCTTTCCCTGGACAATAGCAGCACGTGCAGGTGTGAATGTGTGTTTAAGAAAATTTGAAGCGCAACATGTGCTTGATTTAATCGCAAAAGAAAAAGTCACACATTATTGTGGTGCTCCTATAGTACAAAGTGCTTTGGCTTCAGCGCCTGCGGATTGGCGAGCCGGTATTACGCATCGTGTCTCGACTATGGTTGCCGGTGCGCCTCCATCACCCGCGGTGATTGCGCAGATGGCAGCGATGGGATTTGATCTCACACACGTGTATGGTTTAACAGAAGTATATGGTCCTGCAACAGTATGTGCTAAGCAAACAGATTGGCATGATCTTGAGCCAGCTGCACAAGCACAATTAAATGCAAGACAAGGCGTGCGTTATCACTTGCAAGCTGACGTTGCGGTCATGGATCCTGAGACTATGCAAGCTGTTCCTGCAGATGGTGAAACATTAGGTGAGATTATGTTTCGTGGGAATATATGTATGAAGGGATATTTAAAAAATCCCAAAGCAACAGAAGCTGCTTTTGCAGGTGGTTGGTTTCATACAGGTGATTTAGCAGTGATGTCGCCTGATGGCTATGTGCGTATTAAAGATAGAAGTAAAGACATCATCATCTCAGGTGGCGAAAATATTTCTAGTATTGAAGTAGAAGACGCAATCTATCAACATCCTGCAGTAGCGGCTGTCGCAGTAGTTGCTACACCAGATCCAAAGTGGGGAGAAGTGCCTTGTGCATTTGTTGAATTACGATCAGGAGCAGTGGTAAGTGAGCAAGAGATGATTGCGCATTGCAAATTACATCTTGCAGGTTTCAAAGTTCCTAAGCGAGTGGTGTTTAAAGAGTTACCTAAAACCTCAACCGGCAAGATACAGAAATTCGCATTGCGTGAGGAAGCGGGATCAATTAATGCGATTAATTTGAGTTAATGCATCCACAGTAATGAATGAATTTGTAGGGACGATTAGCGTAGCGTAATCGTCCGTAAAACTTGATTGAAATAGAATGACATATGTTGCATTCGTTACACTATTCGGTTCAATCACGATGCTATCCGGCACAATATGTTTCGCTACTATGTTTATCAATTGATCGTACGATTACGCTGCGCTAATCGTACCTACCATTCGTAAGAAATAAATACAATCGCAAAAAAATTTAATTATTACTTCTTTTCTTTCACAAAAGATTTAATGCGTGACCATGCTTCAAATGCCTGAGGCGTGAGCTTGGTCCATCGATCTATTTCTGTTTTTTGTATCGCTGTTGGTGGTGAGCTGATGTTGTTCATCGCAGTGAGCAAATCTTTTTCGCTAGGACGATCTGGCAGTTTAGAAAAAAACTCTGCTCGCCACGTGTCGCAAAGTGCCGCTTCACGAATCATGGCGGGTTTGTTTGCTGGCCAACCTTTACTCATTTCTATAATCAACTCATCACGTTTACTACGTAGCTCTGCAGTATTGATTTTAGTTTTAGTGCTACGACCTTTTTGTGTAGCATGAATCTGTGCAAACAAACCTGCTAATTCACCCATGATTTCACCTAGCTGCGGTGAAGGATCAGTCAGAGTGGAATGAATTTGATTCAATGCTGAGCAGCGTAGCGATTGTATTTCTATCGATGCGTTATTAGATTGAGCCTGTGCAGTCGTCACGACACCTAATACAAGGCTACAAAAACAAACTAAAAAATTTAACGTGATGGTAATTTTTTTCATGGTGATCAATTTATTTATTCACGAGTTTTGCAGGCACGCTGATAGTGAGTATGGCGCCAAGAATTAAGCTACTTGCTAGTAGCACCATGCCAGAGCTTGTCGTACCACTTGCTTGCTTAAGCCAGCCAACAGCATAAGGACTCGCAAAGCCGGCTAAATTGCCGAGTGAGTTAATCATAGCGATACCGGCAGCAGCGCCTGTGCCTGCTAAGAAGGCAGTAGGCAAACTCCAAAACAAAGGTAAGGTGGTGATAATGCAAGCGGTTGCTAAGGTTAGTGCTGACATGGCGAGCAAGGTATTGTCTGCCCAATGTGCAGATAACAATAAACCTATTGCACCCACCACAGCAGGAATAGCGACATGCCAGCGACGTTCACGTAAGCGATCCGCATTTTTAGCGATCAGTAGCATAGCGATGGTTGCAGCACCATAAGGAATGGCAGATAGCAAACCAATTTCTAATGGATCGGCTACACCCATCGCTTTAATAATAGTAGGTAGCCAAAAGCTCACGCCATATAAACCCATTACAAAGCTAAAATAAATGAAAGCCATTAGCCAGACGCGACCACTTGTTAAAACATGTAGCACAGAGTGATCTTGTTTTTCTTCTGCATCTTCAGCAATATTTTTTTCTAAAAGTTGGCGTTCTTCTTCGGTGAGCCAATTTGCAGCACTAATGCGATCATCCATTTTTAAAATGACGATCAAACCTAATAAAATTGCAGGCACACCTTCTAATAAAAACATCCACTGCCAACCTGCTAATGCAGAGATGCCATCAAAACTTTTTATGATGTAACCAGACAAAGGGCCGCCCACGACACCAGCTAATGGAATACCTGTCATGAACATTGCAGTAATCCGTCCACGACGTTGTGCCGGATACCAATAGGTGAGATAAAGAATAATGCCAGGGAAAAATCCTGCTTCTGCCACACCCAAAAGAAATCGCATGATGTAAAAAGCAGTTTCATTTGAAACCAACATCATGCCTGCAGAAAGAAATCCCCAGCTAATCATGATGCGACCTATCCAAAGTCGTGCGCCGACTTTATGCAAAATAATATTACTAGGCACTTCAAAAATAAAATAACCGATAAAGAAAATACCTGCGCCCAAGCCATACACTACATCTGAGAAACCGAGTGCTTGCATCATTTGTAGTTTCGCAAATCCTACATTGACTCTATCTAAATAAGCGACGATGTAGCAAACTAAAAGTAGCGGCATGATGCGCCATGTAACTTTGCGATAGATGCTCTCTTGTTGTAATGCGAGTTGTTCCTGCACTGTCTTCTCCCTGATTATCGTTATGTCTTAGGCCTGAAATAGCGTAGGCGAGGGTGATTGTAGCGTGTAGCGACAAAATGTCGATGAATCTTGCGCCTGAGTTTATGGTGCAAAGCGGCATGATTGAAACAGGCTTATCGAAAAGCTATGCTATGTTTTTTATTATGAGGCCTATGTCAACTGATGGTCGTTTAACTGCTTTCTTGCCAGTGCTTTATAGCTTCCGTCATAATGTCACCTCATAGCCATTTTTTCCTGATTTCTTCGAGACGGACAGTTATTCCATGAGAGTGTTTAATTTCAGCGCAGGTCCTGCTGTATTACCAGAATCCGTTTTACGACGTGCCGCTAATGAGATGCAGGATTGGCACGGTAGTGGTATGTCGGTCATGGAAATGAGTCATCGCGGAAAAGAATTCATCAGTATTTTTGAAAAAACAGAAGCGGACTTTCGAAAGCTGTTAAATATTTCATCGGACTATAGCGTGCTGTTTTTACAGGGCGGTGCCTTAGCCATGAATGCACTGATCCCAATGAATTTATTGGGTGATAAAACAACGGCTGATTATGTGAACACGGGTGAGTGGTCTAAAAAATCGATACAAGAAGCAAAAAAATATTGCACAGTAAATGTGGCAGCTTCTTCTGAAGATCAAGGCTTTACTTATGTGCCTGCACAAGCAGACTGGAAGTTAAATAAAAATGCAGCGTATGTGCATGTCTGTACCAATGAAACTATCGGTGGTGTGGAATATCAATGGGTGCCAGAAACAGGTGATGTGCCTTTAGTTGCTGATATGTCGTCCCATATACTTTCAAGGGAAATGGATGTGTCACGCTTTGGTGTGATTTATGGTGGTGCACAAAAAAATATCGGCCCTGCTGGTTTAACATTTTGTTTAGTACGGAAAGATTTATTAGGTCATGCCTTAGCGGTGACGCCTACTGTCTTTAATTGGACTGAACAAGCAGAACATGACTCTATGGTCAACACACCGCCTACTTACAGTATTTATATTGCTGGTCTAGTGTTTGAATGGTTGATTGAGCAAGGTGGATTAGCTCAGATCGAAAAAATGAATATTGCTAAAGCGAATTTGCTTTATGAATATTTTGATAGCACGCAGTTTTATCATTCACCTGTTCACAAAGCGGATCGTTCACGTATGAATGTGCCGTTCTGGTTGCGAGATGAAGCCTTGAATGATAAATTTTTATTAGGTGCGCAACAACGCGGTTTGTTGCAATTAAAAGGTCACCGCTCAGTAGGAGGCATGCGTGCCTCTATCTATAACGCTATGCCGATTGAAGGTGTAAGCTCTTTAGTAGATTACCTTAAAGAATTTGAGCGTAGTCACGGTTAATCTCATAGACACAGGTGTTCTTGTCTAAGAGTTTGCAATTTTCCTGACGTAGTCTGGATCTATTTCGCTTGTTTCATGGTCAAATAATTTATTGACATGGTGAGGTGAAAAGCTCATGGGGCGCACAACATTAGGAAAATTCGTTTCTGATTATGATATTCAGAGTTTTAATCAAAAACAAAAACTGGAATTACTACGCACTTTAGAGTCAGTAGGTTTGCGCTCTGTCGGTGAGTTAGGCGACATGGTGGATAGCGATCGCTGTAAATGGTTGTTTTGGAATTTACATGAAAATTTCGATGCGATTCGTTTAATGGAGCCCACGCTACAAGCGCGCATCACGAGTATGCAATTTACGATTCAAGATAATTTAACGCTGCACGGCGCTGATATTGTAGATAAGCGTTTAGATTTTTCTTGTACATGGCATTTGCAATTAACTTATCCAGGTTGTCAGGACGAGATTGATCATGCGATAGGGAGTGGTTGGATTAATTTAGCGATTGCACAAGCGTTGCCGCCTTATCCTTTTTTGGGTCAAGGACAAAAAGCTTTTTTGGATGCGGATCATACAGTCTATCCCTCACAGTTATTTCTTGATGGTTGGATTAGTGAGCAGGTGTGGCATGAGTTGCGTTCACATTTTGGTACAGCCAATCCTACTTGTCGTACTGATGTGGTGTTACAAGACAATGGCTTATTCCCCGTCAAATCACTCTTTGATTTTGTACGTGGGCCACCGGGTGCGATTGGTGTGATGAATATGGAGTTTCGTGCTTTCTCACATCCGACTGAGCGACGCTTACATAGACGCTCTGAACCTCGTCAGCGTTCTTGAAAGGTTGCGTGATGAAAAATGACTTACATCGCGCTCCCGAACCTGCTCCAGCGGATGTACCTTTTGATAAAAATTTTCCTGTTCCACTGCCACTAGAAGATCAAGAACAAGAAGAGGTGCCTGATCACAAGCCTGAGTAAAATTAAGCTACGAGTTTAAGTAATAAAATTATGCAGTAAATTTAAGCTATGAACTTAATCTCTTAACTGAGCTTCTTTTTCGAGTAGATGCTGTATGTGTTTTAGATACCAGAGTAAAGCCATGCCGACTAAGGCAAGACTAAAGCTATTCCCCATCCAAAATCCAGCGGCACCTTGCAGATAGGTCGGTGTAAAACCGAAGATATTAAATCCGAGTAGATAGCCACCGAATAAACCTACCCCCCACATTGCAAAGGCATACATGATGGTGGGAATGAGTGCGACTTTATAGGCGCGTAATACAAAGGCAGTACCTACTTGTATGGCATCAAATAATTGATAAAAACTAATAAAGAAAAATAAAGGCATCGCTGCTAATGCGACAGTTGCATCTGGTGTGTAAAGCGTAATAATTTCTTCACGTAATACCCAAACGATAATGCCCATTGCAACAGATAACATTACACCGAGTCGTATACCTGCATTACCGGAGTGACGTGCTTGCACTAATCTTCCTGCACCAATTTCTTGTGCCACTAACGTACCGGTTGCATATGCAATTGATAAAGGCAGCATATAAAGCACCGTTCCTAAATTCCCCGTGACTTGATGTCCTGCGAGCGTGTCACTTCCCATGCGTGAGATGAACAAAGCCATGAAGGTAAATGCCGTGACTTCGATGAGATAAGACAAGCCCATAGGCACACCAAGCTTTAATAAAGCCGCTTGTGCTTGCCAAACTGGTTTGCCCCATCCCTTTCCAAAAATCTGAAACGCTTCATAGTGTGCGCCGCGTCGCATGATGAACCAACCTGTGATGAGTGTTGCCCATGCTGTGACTGCAGTGGCAATGGCGCAACCAGGTGTGCCAAATGCAGGTAATCCCAATCCACCAAAAATAAATAAATAGTTAAGTGGAATTTTTAATAAGAGCGCACAGACTTGTATCGTCATCACCATGCGTGGTCGTGATGTGGCTGTGTTGAGTGAAGTAAAAACACGAAAGCCTAATGTTGCAGGCAATGCTAGTGCGAGAATTTGCAGATACTCTACAACTTTATCGTTGAGTGCAGCAGTAGGCTGCGCTATAGCGAGTAAGGGGCCGGGCATGCAAAGCAGAATAGCGCCGAGTAGTGAAAGAAAAATAGCAAGCCATGCGCCTTGTCTGACTTCAAATCCTATTTCTATAAATTTACGTGCACCAAATAACTGACCAATGGCAGGTGAGAGCGCTTGTAGTACACCAGAGAGCCCTACAAAAATACTAATGTAAACCGATGAACCTAAACCTAATGCAGCAAGATCCATTGCGGAATAACGGGCTGTCATGATGGTGTCGATGACACCGTTAGTGATGGTAGCTAACTGACCTATGAGTATGGGCCATGCAAGATTAGCGATGCGCATAGTCCAGCCATGTTGCATAGCTGGCGTGCTATTCACGCTCATGGGGATTTACGTACAAACAGACGGAAGGATTCATTGCGATCCGAAGCACGTCGTCCTTGCCATATCAATTTATAGTCTTCGCTTATTTTTTTGATCGCTTTACTATGCTTAAGACGTACATCATTATCTTGGACTAATAAATAATCACAGTGCGTTTGATTTTTTTTCGCAAATTTTACTTCACCTAGATATGCAAAAGAAGCTCGTTGCGCAGGTCCTATGCCATCAGCAGTTACGCAATCATAATTCACAGGTAAGGTGGATTGAATTTGTTCTGCTACCGCTGCGTAGCTTTTGCCATAATTTAGCCATGGCAACCACAATGTCATCAGCAATAACCAACACAACACCACACCACCAGTTGATAACACAACGGCGCGCCATAACACCGGCGGTTTACGTGCGAGTCGCCATTGTAGTAGTAGAACCCATCCTATGGTGGCTGCAAGTGCAATTGCAAACGCTAAGAAATTAAATTCAGGTTTAAAACCTGGTGCTAGTCGGAAGGCATTTATTGCGAGTTGTGCAGGCCATCCAGTTTGTTTTGCAATCCATCCTAACCAAATGAAGCTAGCAATTGCAGTCAATGTCATGACAGAGAACCAGTCAATCGCATTGATACCGCCACGTTTAAATGTAGGCAAACCAAATCCGGCTAACATCACTAAAGGCGGTAAGAGTGGAAGTAAATCTGCATTGCCTGCTAAATTAGAAAACACACAGGTGACAAGTACACCGAATAAAGCAATAGCAGGAAGTTGTATGTGAAGTACGTACTGACGGCGCCATGCATACATAGCCCAGAATGCAATCGGCCACGCAGGCCATGCAAACCAGATTAATGATTTTGTGAGCGTAGCAAAAGTGTGTAATCTAGTTTTTGTAATTTGTGTTTGTTGCCATTGCAACCAATCAGCAATAAAGCCAGGTGCCGGTTGCTGCCATTCATGTAGCATGATCCAGAGTAGTGGCAATGCACCTGCAATCAACAGGCTAAGTAAAAGTTTGCTGACTAATTGACGTTCACGCCAGAATGCTAAGATGATGAGAGAAGCATAAAGAACAACGGGCACTATCAATCCCCGTGTCAGAACCAAACAACCTAATACGAATCCCAAGCTTACAGCAGAGCGCCACGTCTTAGCATCAAATAAACAGGTGCCGGCATATAAGCTTGCTGCAACTAATGAAACTTGTAATGCAGGTGCGGCAGTTTCATGACTACGTAAGAGCAAACCAAGACACGCTATGTAAATCAGCAATGCGCCATCGGCTAGTGTGCGGCCATAATCACTTGCTGCAGGTTGGCCACCAAAAGCGAGTTTTAAGGGTTGCGCTTCATGCCGACGACCAAGTACGTACACTGTGCGCCAAATTGCGACTGCACCGATTGCAAAAAACAAGAGCGTAGAAAAACGCGCTGCTAAAGCATCGCCTGTTAGCCAACCGAATAGTTTGATAAGAATGGCGCCTAGCCAGAAAGCCAGTGGACCTTCTTGTGGCATGGCTAAGCCTGCGATATTTGGAGCAAGCCAATCAGCCAGTGAGCCATGCGCCATGGTCCACATAATTCCAAAACCTGCTGCATCATCGGTGCGCCAAGGATCACGTCTGAGAATGCCGGGCACCATATACAACAAACAAAGCGAGATCAAACCCCAGCGAGGCAGGATAGTAGTGGCGGCGGCGGCGAGTCGGACTGGCTTCATGCAGGCGGATTGATTAAGGCTGTTGAATTAAACTGAGTAATCAAAGCAAAGATGTATTTTGCCGGAACAGAAATAAAAAAGGCAGCTTTCGCTGCCTTTTTGGCGGTGCTGAGGAATTAACCTGCAGCTTTGGTCTTGGAACCCACGCCACCGAATTTCTGACGGAATTTCTCGACGCGACCTGCGGTATCCACGATTTTGTGCTTACCCGTGTAGAACGGGTGCGATTCAGAGGAGACCTCAATCTTCAGCAAAGGATAGTCCTTGCCTTCAAAATTCATGGTTTCGCGGGTTTGTACGGTAGAACGGGTCACGAATTTGAAGTCGCACGATAAATCGTGTACTAAAACTTCGCGGTAATCTGGGTGTATGCCTTCTTTCATTTCATTCTCACTAAGTTTGAGTAGCCAATCACCACTTCGTCGGTCTTACTGCTTCCTGACCCGATTGATCATCACTTGCTCGGTTAAAAGAAACGGGATTATATAGGGAGATCCCGTTTTAAGCCATGTTTAGTCTGACCTTAATCAGACAGGATGTGGCGGTCACATCCTGACTATTTTGATAGTAATTTAGTAATGAAACACAATTACGAACCACCTCTACGCATCATTTCAAAGAACTCTGCATTGTTTTTGGTGGATTTCATCTTATCGAGTATGAATTCCATCGCTTCGATCTCGTCCATGCCGTACAGCAGTTTGCGTAGTACCCAAACTTTTTGCAGGATATCGGGTTTGATCAGCAATTCTTCGCGACGTGTTCCCGACTTGTTCAAGTTGATAGCAGGGTAAACACGTTTCTCGGCTAGACGACGCTCGAGATGCACTTCCATATTGCCTGTACCTTTAAATTCTTCATAAATCACATCATCCATACGGCTGCCGGTTTCAATTAACGCAGTCGCGATGATGGTGAGTGAACCGCCTTCTTCAATGTTACGAGCAGCACCAAAGAAGCGTTTAGGACGTTGTAATGCATTTGCATCCACACCACCAGTTAACACTTTGCCTGATGCAGGAATCACGGTGTTATAAGCACGAGCTAAACGTGTAATCGAATCAAGCAAGATGACCACATCTTTTTTCATTTCGACTAAACGTTTTGCTTTTTCCAGCACCATCTCTGCGACTTGCACGTGACGTGTAGCAGGTTCATCAAAGGTTGACGCCACCACTTCACCGCGGACAGAACGCTGCATCTCGGTCACTTCTTCAGGACGCTCATCAATCAGCAATACGATGAGTGTCGCTTCAGGATGATTCGACGTGATGGCATGTGCAATGTGTTGCAGCATCACGGATTTACCTGACTTAGGTGAAGCGACTAACAAGCCACGTTGACCTTTACCGATAGGCGCAATCAAATCAATGATGCGACCGGTGATGTTTTCTTCGCCACGCATATCACGCTCGAGTAAGAGCGGTTGATTTGGATGTAAAGGCGTGAGATTTTCAAACAGAATTTTGTGTTTCGATGCTTCAGGCGGTTCCCCATTTACTTTGTCTACTTTAACTAAAGCAAAGTAACGTTCGCCATCTTTCGGTGTTCTTACTTCGCCTTCAATCGAATCGCCTGTGTGCAAATTAAAGCGACGAATTTGCGAAGGCGAGATGTAAATATCATCAGTCGACGCCATGTAACTGGCATCTGGCGAGCGCAAAAATCCAAAACCATCTGGCAGCACTTCCAATACACCATCACCAAAAATTTGTTCACCGCTTTTTGCGCGCCGTTTCAAAATGGCGAACATCAGTTCTTGCTTGCGCAGTCGCGCGGCATTGTCTATTTCTAGGCCTATGGCCATTTCTAGTAGAGCGGATACGTGTAGTGCTTTAAGTTCAGATAAGTGCATAGTCAGATGCCGCTGAGGGCGTATTGGAGGTGGGGGAGGGAACGACGAAGAATAGAGTTAGAGAGAACAACGCGGCAGCGCGGGCGCGCCACCGCAATGATGTCATATCAAATATTACTGTCAATGAAGGCGGTGAGCTGGCCTTTTGCCAATGCGCCCACTTTCTGTGCTGCCGGTACACCATTCTTGAATAAAATCAGAGTGGGTATACCGCGAATAGCAAATTTAGCTGGTATTGCCTGATTGGCATCAACATCGAGCTTAGCGATTTGGATTTTGCCTTCATATTCTTTAGCAACTTCTTCCAAAATAGGCGCGATCATTTTGCAAGGACCACACCATTCAGCCCAGAAATCGACTAAAACAGGTTTGTCAGATTTAAGAACGTCAGCTTCAAATGAACTATCAGATACGTGTTTAATGTTTTCGCTCATGATTTTCTCAGAGAGGGGAATAAGAGTTAGCCGCCCGCCTAGTGATTGCCATTTTTCCGGCTAGTTAGTGCTGTGATCCGGTTCATTGAAACGCACATCGAGTTTATTCGTGGGGGTTTCGGTGTGAGAAAGTGCTGGATGTCACGCGGCGGGAGAATTCAATGAATCATAACCGATTTTTCCAGAAGGTGTGATTTCAAATTGCAGCCAGACTGCCGCAACGCAAATTAGCCGCACTCCCCATCTCGAGATGATGCAGTGCATACAATAGAAAATTCAGGATGTGCAGGGCTCGCATAAAATGGGCACATGAACCATATAGTCAATTCGGAAAATCCTTATTCCACTCTCTTTATTCCACACGGCGCAGATTTCTGGCCGCAATTTGCACGCCATTTGATTGCTAGTGTTGGTGAGACTGAGCACACACATGCAGTGAAGGATTTATCTGACCACTGCGTAATGCTACCTAGTTTTGCGCATGCTGCGCAGTGCAGGGCTGCACTAGCAACTATTTTAGGGAATACATTTATTCCTCCTCAACTGACTACGCTCTCTGCTTTTTTTAAAAAACAAATACCGGATACGAATCAATTAATTCCTTCAGCTGATAGTGAACGCTTGATGTTGCTATATTCCAGTTTGAGAAAAGTCCCGTGGTTGAAAGAGTTGATGGTGGCGCATCGCAATACAGATTTACTACCACTAGCGAAAACTTTATTAGCAGTGGGTGATGAGTTAACGGAAGCCTTATTACCTACTGCGCTCAGCATGCCGCAACACCTAGAGAAGCGGTGGCAGATTGCATTACAAAGACTGTCTCCTAAAGCTGTGAGCTTGTTATCGGATGAAGCGAAATTAGTATGGACGATATGGGAGAGCCAGCGTGATGCAAGAGATCCTGCTGTCCACAGATATGCCGTATTAAAAAAAGCAGCTGCATCAGCAAGCCAGCCTTGTTGGTTTATCTCAGCGCGAGCGCTGAATGCATTTGAAAAAGATTTTCTTGCAAGCTATGCAGCAAGTTGTCCTGTACAACTTGTGTTACCCGATTGGTCAGAAGCTAGCGTTCCTAAGATTTTTTCAGCAAGCTGGCCTGAGTTACTATCTGATAGCGTTCCTCAGACATCAAGCAGCAACCAAGAAGCATCATCACCATCATCTCAAAATTATGCATTAGCACTGTCGGAAGCACGTGATCTAGAAGAGGAAGCACAACGTGCTGCGCAAACAGTTGTGGCATGGATGCAAGAAGGTAAGAAACAGATTGCCATAATTCCGCAAGATCGTATGGTGGCGCGACGTGTACGTGCATTGCTAGAACGTGCTGACATTGCCGTATCAGATGAAACCGGTTGGAAGTTATCCACTACACGTGCAGCTGCAGTATTAGCATCATGGTTAGAGTTGGTTGCTTCGAATGCGCAGACATTGGCCTTGCTTGATTTTTTAAAATCCCCTTTTCTGTTTCCAGATCCTGAAACAGAAGCGCAGCAACGTATGAGTATAGAAAAAGCCTTAGTGAAAGAGGGCATCACAGGAGGTTGGAAAGAGATCAAGTCTGCGTTAATTGATTTGCCATTGGCAAGTGAATTAATGGAAGCAATGGCGCGTGAGGCAGCACGATTTTCAGGCAATAAAATAATTACAGAGTGGGTGCAAATTACGCGTGGTGTGTTTGATGCATTAGGTTTGTTAACAGCATTTGCAGAGGATGTGGCAGGTCGTCAAATTCTTGAATTAATGGATGCTGTCGGGCGTGATTGTTCAGTGTTAAAAGAAAAATTTAGCCTTACTGAATGGCGCGCTTTAATTAATCTAGAGTTAGAAAAAACAATTTTTGTAGCGCCACGCAGTGATAAGCGTGTGATCATAGTGCCATTGCATGACACACCACTGCGCTACTTTGATGCTGTCATTATTTTAGGTGGTGATGCAGCGCATTTGCCAACACCTTCAACAGAAACTTTATTTTTTGCTGATGTAGTCCGTACTGAATTAGGACTTGCTTCGCGCGCGATGCGACATCAAGAACAGTGTCGATATCTTGCAGCACTGTTATTACATTGCCCGCAAGTCGTATTGTCTTGGCAGTCGCAACGGCATGGAGAGATGAATCCTGTCAGTACATGGATACAGCGCTTGCAATTGCAATTGGCAATAGAGAAGTTAGCTCCATTAGCAGTGCATGAAGTCATGGTGCCGACGAAGCTGTTGCAACAGCACTTACCAACATCACCGCAACCATGCGTTGCTGATTTATTGCCTACCGCTTTATCTGCTAGTGGCGTCAATACCTTACATACTTGCCCTTATCAGTTTTTTGCTTCGCGTTTATTAAAGTTATCTGCACTCGATGGTATTAATGAATTACCGCAAAAAAGAGATTTTGGCGATTGGGTGCATGATATTTTGCTGCGCTTTGAGCGGGTATTACAAGAGACGCCCGTTCCCATAGAGCAGCAAGCAGCATTATTAGAAACAGCTACGAATGCCGTGTTTAATCCTTTGCTCGATAAAAATCCTGCTGCATTAGGTTTTTATGTGCAGTGGAAAAAAATGATGCCTGAATATTTAGTGTGGGCACAAAAACATGCGGCAAAGGATTGGTTATTTGAGTTGGGTGAGCATGATATTGAGCGTGAATTAGATTGGTCGCATCAAGGTCGACCATTCAGTATTCGTTTGCATGGTCGTATCGATCGCATTGATACAAACAACGAGCAGCGAATGATTATTGACTATAAAACGATTGATCCCTCGCGTTTAAGAAAAGGCTTGAAACAAATTGAAGATCATCAGTTAGCGTTCTATGGATTGATGATGGAAACAACAGATGTACCTGCACGCTATGTCGCATTTGATAAAACTAAAGTTGTAGAGATAGAAGCCAAACCCTATGCAGAATGGTGTGCAGCCTTAAAAGACCAAATTCAACTGCATATTTCTGATATGGCAGAGGGTGTGCCTTTGCCTGCAAATGGCGTGGGTAAGGCTTGTGATTGGTGTGAAATGCGTGGTCTATGTCGTAAAGGAGCATGGTGATGAATGCCAGCACAGAGCGCACAAATCATGCGCGAGATTTTTCAGTGAATGGGTCAGCAGTTGATTCTGCTACCTTCACTGCAGTGGCTTGCGATCCACAGCATTCTGTTTTAATTGAAGCCTGTGCGGGTAGTGGTAAGACTTGGTTGTTAGTGTCACGTATGTTGCGCTTGTTGTTAACAGGTACAAAGCCTGAAGAATTATTAGCTATTACCTTTACACGTAAAGCAGCGCAAGAAATGCGTGAGCGTTTACTGGAATTGTTACATGAACTGGCTTTAGCAGAAGAAGATAGTGCATTAGATTTATTGCAGCAGCGGGGTTTGAATGCGAGTGAAGCAAAGACGCAATTACCCGCTGCACGGGGTTTATATCAACGCGTTTTATCGAGTCCTTATGGCTTATCAGTTGATACGTTCCACAGTTGGTTTGCTCGATTATTGCAGATCGCTCCTTTGAATGCCGGTGTGCCACATGGTTATGCTTTAGAAGAAAACGCTGAAGAATTAATTGACATGGCTTGGGTTAAATTTACCCAAACACTGAATCAAACAGAAATGCAGTCTTTGCGTGAAGCTTTAGTGTTGTTGTATGAATTAATTGGTGAGTACAACACGAAATTAACGATAAAAGCATTTATTAATAAGCGAGCGGAATGGTGGGCTGCAAACCTACAAGATAATCCATTACAGTTATTGCGGAACTTATGTGGTGAAGATGGGCAGAGAGATGCAAGATTATTGTTATGGAAAGATCAATCTCTCTTAAGTCAAATTGCTGCACTCGCTAAATTACTAGGGCAAGGCACGACTGCAAATAAAAACGTGGCAACTACGATAGAGCGTGCTTTGTCAGAAGCAAATGGTTTAACGAGCTTCGAGTTGATTTGGGGTGCATTGATCAAAGCAGATGGTGCACCTCGTAAAGCGCCTTCGAATGCAACATTATCGAGAGCAGTCAATGCAAATGGTGGTGAAGCTGCTTATCTACAATCATGGGATGCTATTTGTCATGTACTGATTCAGTTACATCAGCGTAGCTTTGAACCTATGGTGTTGCAAATAAATGCAGCGATTTTCAAAGTTGGCGTCGCGTGTGTTGATCACTATCAGATAATTAAAGCAGAACGACGTGTGTTGGATTTTTCTGATTTGGAATGGCATGCATGGTGTTTACTAAGTCAATCGGAACATGCAGCATATTTACAAATGCGTTTAGATGCGCGCTATCGACACATCTTGCTCGATGAATTTCAAGATACGAATCCACTGCAATGGCACATCATAAAAAGTTGGTTAACAGCCTATGCTGAAATAGATGGCGCAGTACAACCTACTGTTTTTATTGTGGGTGATCCTAAACAATCTATTTATCGATTTAGACGTGCAGAGCCACGTGTGTTTCAAGCAGCGCATGATTTACTTTGTGCGCAGGGTGCAGCAAATTGTCAAACCAATTTAACGCGCCGAAATACCGAAGCGGTAGTGCAAGTATTAAATCAAGTGATGCAACATAATCCACTTTATAAGCCGCAAGTCACACAAGTCAAAGCGCGCGGTGAAATTTTACGTTGCCCTTTGATAGCTGTGCCTAAGGAAGATGATGAAGAAAATGAAAGCGATGAAAAAACAGAGTCCACACCTGCGCTAAGTTTTTCATTACGTAACCCTTTACAGTCTCCTATAAATAATAATGAAGATGTGCGCTATGAAGAAGAAGCTTATGCGGTAGCACAAGTCTTACAGAAGATTCAGCGTGAAGATGAGATTCGTTCTTGGTCTGAGGTGATGTTGTTGGTGCGTAGTCGGACACATTTATCTGCTTATGAGCGTGGTTTACGTAAAGCAGGTATTCCCTTTGTGTCGAATAGACGTGGCGGTTTATTAGAAGCATTGGAAATTTCTGATCTGATGCAATTACTCCATTGGTTAACTCTGCCAAGTGATAATTTAGCGCTAGCGCATATTTTAAAATCACCAATATTTGCTGCGAGTGATGATGATCTTATTTTTCTCGCTAAACAAAATGCTGGAAGTTGGTGGCACAGTTTACAAACGCTACAAAATGATCAGCATTTATCTCCCGTGTTGTTACGTGCTGCTACATTGTTATCGATATGGTTGCTGCACGCTTCGCACTTACCTGTGCATGATTTGCTCGATAAAATTATGCATCAGGGTGAATTAGTTCAACGCTATACACAATCTGCACACGCTTTATTACGGTCTCAAGTCTTAGGTAGCCTAGAAGCTTTTATTGCACTCGCATTAGAAATCGATGCTGGTCGTTATCCTAGTATTGCGCGTTTTATAGAACGTTTACGGCGTTTAGAAAAGGGTGATGGTAGTCAGGCTCCGGATGAAGCAAATATTGACGTTGCATCGAACGCAGTTCGGATCATGACTATTCATGCTGCGAAAGGATTAGAAGCTGAGATAGTAGTTTTAATGGGTGCAAATCAAGCGGATCAAAATAAGGATCACACTGGTGTGTTATGTGATTGGCCGCAAGAAGCAGCAGGTCCTACGCATTTCTCCGTATTTGGTAAAGCTGCTGAACGTGGCTTAGCGCGTGATCATTTATTTCAACAAGAGTTAGAGTTTAGTCAGCAAGAGAAGTTGAATTTACTTTATGTAGCGATAACACGCGCTAAGCGTTATTTCATCGTCAGTGGTGTGGCTTCTGATAAGGGTGCAGAGCCTGTTGTTGACGATAGTTGGTATCAAAAATTTATGCATGTAGAAGCAGTTGATATAGCCGCTTCACAAGAAACGATGTCAGACGCGCAGTTAGAAGCGCACTGTGCAACATCTTTAGATACAACGACAGTAGAATTTAGTGTGCCGGTATTTAATCCTCCTTCATTCGCTTTACCTGAAGTCAGTTTCTTATCGGATGAAGAAACTGAAGTCACTCGAGAAGGGACTTTGCTGCATTTACTCATGGAGTGTTTGACCACACCCTTAGTCTGGCCAGTACATGTGCCCGAGGAGCAGGTAATTGCGCAATGGCTGTCTTGCACGTCTGAGCAAGCGCAGATTATTCGCAAACAAGCAGTCACGATTTTGTCGCAGCCAGAGTGTGAACGATTTTTTAATCCGCAGTATTTTCAATTTGCACGTAATGAAATGGAGCTTGTGCATGAAGGTGAGTTAATGCGCTTCGATCGTATTGTGATGTTAGATGATGGATTGTGGATTTTGGATTACAAACGAAACTATCATCCTAGCCAACAAGAGGATTATCAATCGCAATTACAGCGTTATCGACATGCAGTTGCTCAACTCTATCCTACACAACCCATCAATACGGCTTTAATCACAGTAGATGGGCATTTATGGCAGCTTCATTTAGGTGAAGTTTAATAAGTCTAATTTGAGTAGCCTATTTCGTGATCCGGAAAATTTTGTCCAAGAATCGGTAAAAACTTAATAACATTCGGTCATGAATTTGAAAAAAATCCCCAGAATTAAGAGATTTTTGATGAAGTTATCGTTACAAGTCTCTGAATCTATTGACTGAAATTCCTCTAGCCGACTATAGTGAGAAGATGAATTCCGAATTTGCTTCTTTGGTCGAAAAAGTTAATCAGCTCGCTGAACAGTCCCATTCTTTGCGACGTGAGAATGCCGCCTTGCGTGGTGAACTAGCTAGTTTAACGGCGCGTATGAATGAAGCGCATGATCGTATTGCCACTTTAATCAGAACCATGCCAGTTTCTGACGCTAATCAGGAGACCGCATGAGCACCGCTATTGATGCAATCATTATGGGGCAGTCCTATAAACTCGCTTGTAAAGAAGGTGAAGAGCTAGCCCTGAAGCAGGCGGTTGCTTATTTAGATGAATGCATGTGCGCGATTCGTGATGCAGGCAAAATCAAAGGTAATGATCGTATCGCTGTTATGGCTGCATTGGGCATGGCAGCTGAATTTCTCTCTGCGCGTAGCCCACAAGGTCCGTTTGCAGATCTCTCCGTGGCTGAGGTGCGTGAAGGGATTACATCCATGCATACCGTGTTAGATGCTGCTTTAGCTCCCCAGGAAAGATTGTTTTAATTTTCAAATTAACAGTGGCTTATGCTTGCTAGCACACTTTGTTGGATTTGATGCGGCATTGTGTTTTGTCGCAAACAGATTATTAAATCGTTTGACAGTCAGAGTAGTTAGAGTAGACTTAAATCTCCTGCCGTGTTCGCGTTTGCCATATATTCCTTGAACCATTTACATGCATAGGCTGCGGGTTTTGTTTTTTAGGCGTGAACGTCGCTAGTCCGACGATCCCAATATTAGACTACGTGTGGCCGACTTGAACCGTAAGGTTCAGGATGCCGGCGCAGCGGCACAGGCGGGACTTAATTTTAGCGGTTGCATGATGCGTTATCATGCAGCCGCTTTTTCATTTTTTAAATAATAAATTTTTCGTACTATGTCTTATTGGCTAATGAAATCTGAGCCTGATGAGGTGAGTGTGGATGATGCACTCGCAGCACCTCGTCAAACTGTTGCTTGGACGGGAGTGCGTAATTATCAAGCGCGAAATTTTATGCGCGACAGCATGCGCATAGGAGATGGCGTATTGTTTTATCACTCTAGTTGTCCTCAACCTGGTATAGCGGGCATAGCAGAAGTAGCGAGTACTGCTTATCCTGATCCTACTCAGTTTGATAAAAAAAGTCCGTATTACGATCCAAAATCTGAGCATGAACATCCGCGATGGATGTTAGTAGATGTCAAGGTCACGCAAAAAACACAGCTCATCGCTTTATCAACATTGCGCGAGCAGGAAGAATTGGCTGATATGATTTTGCTGAGAAAAGGAAATCGTTTATCTGTCATGCCAGTAACAGCAGCAGAATGGAATGTCATTACAAAAAAACTGGCGAAGAAAAACAAATAACAGCGATAGCTCGTTTATAAATTAATTAAAACTCATTTCATCTGATTTGGAAAATAATATGGATGTAAGTCTGATACTGATTTTTATTGTAATGGGTATTTTTAGTGGCTTTGCAGCTGGTTTGTTAGGTGTAGGCGGAGGCATGTTGTTGGTGCCCTTCATCACCATGCTACTCACCTATAAAGAATTTAATCCTGAGTTAGTCGTGCATATGGCGATTGCCACGTCTCTAGCTACGATTATGTTTACTTCCTTATCTTCAGTGCGTGCACATCATCAACGAGGTGCAGTGTTATGGCCAGTGGTTAAATTATTTGCGCCTGGTATTTTGCTAGGTTCATGGATAGGTCCATGGTTAGGTGCGCAAATGAATTCATCGGGTTTGGCATTATTTTTTTCTGTGTTTGTCGGCTTCTCTGCTACCCAAATGCTATTAGATAAAAAACCATCTGCTAGTCGTGAATTACCAAAAACCAGTGGCATGTTAGTTGCAGGTTCTGTGATTGGCGTCTTATCCGGTTTAGTGGGGGCAGGCGGAGGTTTTATATCTGTGCCTTTTATGACGTGGTGTAACGTAAAAATTCATAATGCAGTCGCCACTAGTGCTGCTTTGGGTTTTCCGATTGCATTAGCAGGGACTTTATCGAATATTTATTTTGGTTGGCATGAGCCTAACTTGCCAGTAGGTTCATTAGGCTATATTTATTTGCCTGCCTTATTCTCAGTATCGATTGCGAGTGTCACCACTGCGCCAATAGGCGCACGCACTGCGCACGCTTTGCCTATGAAATCATTGAAAAAAATATTCGCACTCGTACTCTATGCCTTAGCGTTTTACATGCTGTATAAAGCATTGCATTAAGCGGGCATGATTTATTTTTTAGTGTAAGAGTCGCGTAAAATATTTTTTTGTACTTTACCCATAGTGTTGCGAGGTAGTTCATCTATAAAATAAACTTGCTTAGGCACTTTAAAATTAGCGATACGTGTTTTCAATGCTTGAATCACGGATTCTTTGCTAAGTTTTTCGCCTTTATGCATCACCACAATCGCAATCACTGCTTCGCCAAAATCTGCATGCGGTAAGCCGATAACAGCAGATTCCATCACGCCAGCTAGTGCATCAATTTCGGATTCAATTTCTTTGGGATAGACGTTGTAACCCCCTGAGATGATGAGATCTTTACTGCGTCCTACAATAGACAAATAACCCTCGGCATCAAAGTAACCTACGTCACCAGTTTTGAAATAGCCATCAGTAGTAAATTCTTCCACTGTTTTTTCTGGCATATTCCAATAGCCACTAAATACATTTGGCCCTTTAATTTGGATGTCACCTATCTCTTCAGATTTAGAAAGTTCACCTGCTTGATTGGTGATGCGCACTGACACATCAGGTAAAGGTAAACCGACTGTTCCTGCTTTGCGCACGCCTTGATACGGATTGGAAGTTAGCATAGCGGTTTCACTCATGCCGTAGCGTTCAAGTATGGTGTGTCCTGTTTTGGTTGTGAATTGATGAAAGGTTTCACTGAGTAAGGGTGCTGAACCTGAAATAAATAAACGCATGGTTGTACAGCATTCATGATTGAAATTGGGATCGCTGAGTAAGCGTGTGTAATAAGTTGGTACACCCATAAAAACACTGCTGCGTGGAAGTTGGTTGATGACTATAGCGCTGTCAAACTTAGACAAAAAAATCATTTTGCTACCATTTATCAAAGCACCATGTGCTGCAACAAACAGGCCATGTATATGAAATAGTGGCAAGGCATGTAATAAGACATCGCCTTTTTGCCATTGCCAATAAGTTTGTAGAGTTTGAATATTGCTTGCAAGGTTATGGTGAGTCAGCATGGCGCCTTTGCTGCGTCCCGTGGTACCTGATGTATAGAGGATGGCGGCTAAATCATCAGGATTTTTTTCTAGTGTTTTAAATTTATCGCTATGAGTTGCAGCACGCGATAAAAGTGAGCCACTATTTTTTCCAGCATGGAGTGTGTCTAGTGTAAAGACATGTCTAGTGCCAGCTTTAAAGGCTAGCTGAGAGACCCAACCGAAATTTTGCGGTGAACAAACGACAACGGCCGGTGTGGCATCGTTGATGAAGTAGTCCATCTCACTGGCTCGATACGCTGTATTCAATGGCAGATAAACAAAACCAGCACGTATTGTTGCTAGATACAGCATCAGTGCTTCAGGTGATTTTTCAACTTGTGCAGCAATACGAGAACCGACTGGTAAATCACAGCTCGCTAATAAATTTGCAATCTTGGCAGTGCCACGTTCTAGATCACGCCAACTGTAATAGTGTTGATCTTCTGTCTCACACCAACAATCATCTAGGTCGGCTGGAAATCGTGATTGAAATAAATGATAAAGATTGGCGTTCATAATGCGCTGTTGTCTGTAGTTGGTTTTTTATAAGCCAGCATTAACAAGATGATGCCGAGCGCAATCATGGGTAATGACAGCATTTGTCCTGCCGAGATGGTGAGTTGAGCGAATTGCACTTCATAGTCTGGTATTCGAAAATATTCAGTAAAAAATCGCGCACAACCATAACCTAAAGCAAATACGCCGCTGACAGCAAGTCGTGGTCTGGGTTTGCGTGCATAGAGCCAGAGAACAATGAATAACAGCACACCATCAATCAGTGCTTGATAAAGTGGTGAAGGATGGCGCGGCAAGCTATCCACATTGGGCCAGATCATGGCCCAAGGCAGAGTAGGATCTGCAATCCGTCCTGGTAGTTCTGCATTAATAAAATTACCAATCCGACCTGCGGCATAGCCTAGCGGAACCAAAGGCGCAATGAAGTCCATCACTTCCATCCATGCTCTACCATGACGTTTTGCCCAGATCGCCATAGCGATTAACACGCCTAAGAATCCTCCATGAAAAGACATGCCACCTTTCCAAACTGCGAAAATTTCTAAAGGATGGCTCAGGAAGTAAACAGGTTGGTAGAATACGACCTCGCCTAGACGACCGCCGATAATGACGCCCAATACGCCGTAGGTCAGCATGTCTTCTAGATCAAGCTTATTCCAGCCTGCTTTAGCGATATGTGCTTGTTGAATGCGTAATCGACCGAGGACGATGAAGGATGCAAAGGCCGTCAGATACATTAAGCCGTACCAGCGAATGGCGAGTGGTCCTAGTGAAATGGCGATGGGGTCGGGCAGAGGATGAATTAACATGCGACTTCTCTTAGTGCGAAAATAGTTAAGATTGCATGACAGTGCGTCATGCAAGAGTGTGTGAAGCAGATTGTGGCATAAGCCAACTTGTTACGACAGTTTAGTAAAAAAATGACTAAGACTGCCTTAGTTAATTTCAAACAGATTTTTGCATTATTAGAATTTTCAGGAGAACCCATGGCATTCAATCGTCGTTCAAAAAACATTACTCAAGGTGTGGCACGTAGTCCAAATCGTGCAATGTATTACGCAATGGGTTACAAAACAGCTGATTTCGATAAACCAATGATTGGTGTCGCAAATGGTCATTCCACCATCACACCGTGTAATTCAGGTTTGCAAAAGTTGGCAGATGCTGCGATAGCTACCATCACAGATGCAGGAGCCAATCCTCAAGTATTTGGTACACCGACAATTTCTGATGGTATGTCTATGGGTACTGAGGGGATGAAATTTTCTTTGATCAGTCGCGAAGTAATTGCGGACAGTATCGAGACTTGTGTGAATGGCCAATGGTTAGACGGTTGTGTAGTCATTGGTGGTTGCGACAAAAATATGCCGGCTGGGATGATTGCTATGGCACGTACCAATGTGCCTAGCATTTATGTCTATGGCGGCACTATTAGGCCGGGTAACTGGAAGGGTACGGATCTCACTATTGTTTCTGCGTTTGAAGCAGTGGGTAAATTTACTGCAGGTGAAATGAGTCAGGAAGATTTTGATGGCATAGAAAGAAATGCTTGTCCTTCAACGGGATCGTGTGGTGGTATGTATACCGCTAACACTATGTCATCGTCATTTGAAGCATTAGGTATGTCATTGTTGTATTCATCCACCATGGCTAATCCGGATGAAGAAAAAACTGGTTCTGCTGCAGAGTCTGCGCGCGTTTTAGTCGAAGCAGTTAAAAAAGATTTGAAACCACGTGACATCATCACTCGTAAGTCTATAGAAAATGCCGTTGCCGTCATCATGGCAACTGGCGGTTCAACCAACGCAGTCTTGCATTATTTAGCGATTGCATATGCTGCAGATGTGGAATGGACAATTGATGACTATGAGCGTATGCGTAAAAAAGTACCTGTCATTTGTAACTTGAAACCTTCAGGTGAATATGTTGCGACTGATTTGCATAAGGCAGGTGGTGTACCGCAAGTCATGAAGATTTTGTTGAATGCAGGTTTACTGAATGGTGATTGCATGACCATCACAGGTAAAACTATGGCGGAAGAATTAGCCAACGTGCCTGACGCACCGTCAGCAGATCAAAATGTGATTATGCCGATTGAACGTGCTTTATATAAACAAGGCCATCTCGCGATTTTGAAAGGCAATCTTTCACCAGAGGGTTGTGTAGCAAAAATCACGGGTCTGAAAAATCCTGTCATCACTGGACCGGCTCGTGTATTTGATGATGAGTACGCTGCCCTAGACGCTATCCTTGCTGACAAAATCCATGCTGGTGATGTCGTCGTCTTGCGCTATCTAGGACCAAAAGGTGGACCTGGAATGCCAGAAATGTTAGCGCCTACTTCAGCATTAATTGGTAAAGGGCTCGGTGAATCAGTTGGTTTGATTACGGATGGCAGATTCTCAGGCGGTACTTGGGGCATGGTAGTTGGCCATGTCTCTCCAGAGGCCATGGTTGGCGGTACCATAGCCTTGGTGCATGAAGGTGATTCCATCACCATCGATGCGCATCAATTACTCATACAATTAAATGTGGCTGATGAAGAAATCGCTCGTCGCCGTGCCGCTTGGACGCCACCTAAGCCACGTTACACCCGAGGTGTATTGGCAAAATTTGCTACTTTGACATCAAGTGCTAGTAAGGGTGCTGTGACTGATTGATAATTTTTAGTCAGCTTTAGAATTTGTGAGCGAATGTAAAAAAGTGACTAAGCTTTTTTAATCGGTGATAGCCTGAAATGGCCAGATCCGGCATGAAAACAAGGTAAAATTTAGCCGTTTTTTGAGACAGGGAGAGTGAAATGAAACGTATAGCATTGTTGGTTATCGCAATCAGCGCACTAGCTTCAAATGGCGCATTTGCTAATCCTGAATTAGCTAAAGAAAAAAATTGCTTGGCTTGCCACGCAGTTGACAACAAATTAGTTGGACCTGGATATAAAGAAGTCGCTGCTAAATACAAAGCCGACAAATCTGCAGAAGCTAAATTGGCAAAGAAAATTCGTGAAGGCGGCGTAGGTGTGTGGGGTCAGATCCCTATGCCAGC
>CAMCXB010000002.1 GCA_945883145.1 Bordetella parapertussis
TTTGGTCATCCTGTTTACACCATCTCTGATCCACGTAATAAAGTAATTAAAGATGTAGCGCATCAATTATCGAAAGATGCAGGCTCTACCAAGATGTTTGATATTGCAGCACGTCTGGAATCCGTGATGTGGGATGTGAAAAAAATGTTCCCGAACTTGGATTGGTTCTCTGCAGTGTCGTATCACATGATGGGTGTGCCTACAGCGATGTTCACACCGTTGTTTGTGATTTCACGTACCTCAGGTTGGGCTGCCCACATTATTGAACAACGCATAGACAATAAAATTATTCGTCCTAGCGCAAATTATGTAGGCCCTGAAAATCTGAAATTTGTGCCAATCAAAAATCGTAAATAAATCATCAAAAAGATTATCTTTCCTCAGTGAGCGCACTGCCCACTGAGGCGAGACTCTTAATCGATTTTGATTGCCTTTGTTTCTTATCCGTCTTTAAGAATTTCGTTCATCTTTAAGATTTTTGTCAGACTCTTTTTTATTCTGCTCCCATGAACACTGCACACCGCAAATCTCTGCCTGGTACCAAACTTGATTACTTCGATGCACGCGCTGCTGTTAATGCGATTCAAGCCGGCGCTTGGGAAAAACTGCCTTACACCTCACGTGTGTTAGCAGAAAACCTCGTACGTCGCTGTGAACCCGCAACCCTAACGGATTCTTTAAAACAGCTCATCGAACGTAAACGCGATTTAGATTTTCCATGGTTTCCAGCGCGTGTAGTGTGTCATGATATTTTGGGTCAAACTGCGTTAGTTGATTTAGCAGGCTTGCGTGATGCAATCACTGCGCAGGGTGGTGATCCTGTATTAGTGAATCCTGTGGTGCCCACACAATTAGTAGTCGATCATTCACTCGCAGTGGAGTGCGGTGGATTTGATCCAGATGCATTTAATAAAAATCGCGCGATTGAAGATAGACGTAATGAAGATCGCTTTGATTTTATTAACTGGACTAAAAAAGCATTTAAGAATGTGGATGTGATCCCACCTGGGAATGGCATTCTGCATCAAATTAATTTAGAACGTATGTCACCAGTCATTCAGGTGAAAGATGGTGTGGCTTATCCCGATACCTTAGTTGGTACAGATAGTCATACGCCGATGGTCGATGCCTTAGGTGTGATTGCCATTGGTGTGGGTGGTTTAGAAGCTGAAACCGTGATGCTAGGTCGTGCATCATGGATGCGTTTACCTGACATCATTGGTGTAGAACTGACTGGTAAGCCACAAGAGGGCATCACAGCTACCGACACCGTGTTGGCACTGACAGAATTTCTGCGTAAAGAAAAAGTCGTTTCTGCTTATTTAGAGTTTTATGGTGAAGGTGCGAATAATTTAACCTTAGGTGATCGCGCCACCATCTCCAACATGGCACCAGAGTTTGGTGCAACTGCTGCTATGTTCTACATTGATCAGCAAACGATTAAATATCTCAAGCTCACAGGGCGTGATGATGAATTAGTGAAGTTAGTTGAAACCTATGCAAAAGAAACAGGCTTATGGGCTGACACTTTACAACATGCTGAATATGAGCGAGTGTTGAAATTTGATTTATCAACTGTGGTCAGAAATATTGCAGGTCCATCCAATCCGCATAAACGTGTGCCGACTTCAGAATTAGCCGCACGTGGCATTAGCGGTAAAGTAGAAAACGAACCTGGCCTCATGCCTGATGGTGCTGTGATCATCGCAGCGATTACTAGTTGCACTAACACGAATAATCCACGCAACATGATTGCGGCAGGTTTGTTAGCACGCAATGCAAATAAATTGGGTTTGTTGCGTAAACCTTGGGTCAAGAGTTCACTCGCTCCCGGATCGAAAGCAGTGGCTTTGTATTTAGAAGAAGCCGGTCTAATGTCTGAATTAGAGCAACTGGGTTTTGGTGTGGTGGCTTTTGCTTGTACGACTTGTAATGGTATGTCAGGTGCTTTAGATCCTGTGATTCAAAAAGAAATCATAGATCGCGATTTATATGCGACTGCGGTGTTATCAGGCAATCGTAATTTTGATGGCCGCATTCATCCTTATGCGAAGCAAGCGTTTCTTGCGTCACCTCCTTTAGTTGTGGCTTATGCGATTGCAGGCACCATACGTTTCGACATAGAGAAAGATGTATTGGGCACCGATGCAAACGGCAAAGCTATCACGCTAAAAGATCTCTGGCCTAGTGATGAAGAGATTGATGCCATTGTTGCTTCTAGCGTCAAGCCTGAGCAGTTCCGCAAAGTGTACGACCCTATGTTTGCGATTCAGTTGGATAAAGGTGAGAAGGTCAGCCCACTATATGACTGGCGCGCACAAAGCACTTATATTCGTCGTCCACCGTATTGGGAAGGTGCATTGGCAGGTGAGCGTAGCTTGAAAGCGATGCGTCCTTTAGCTGTGTTAGGTGACAACATCACCACCGATCATCTGTCACCTTCAAATGCCATCATGCTCGATAGCGCAGCAGGTGAATATTTAGCCAAGATGGGTTTGCCAGAAGAAGACTTTAATTCTTATGCAACGCATAGAGGTGATCATTTAACTGCACAACGTGCCACCTTTGCGAATCCCACCTTGTTAAATGAAATGGTGATGGAGAATGGCAAAGTCAAAGCAGGCTCCTTAGCACGCATAGAACCAGAAGGTAAAGTGACGCGCATGTGGGAAGCGATAGAAACCTACATGCAACGCAAGCAACCCTTAATCGTGATTGCAGGTGCTGATTATGGTCAGGGCTCTTCGCGTGACTGGGCTGCGAAAGGTGTGCGCTTAGCTGGAGTTGAAGTGATTGTTGCAGAAGGTTTTGAACGCATACATCGTACCAATTTAGTAGGCATGGGTGTATTACCACTAGAATTTAAATCCGGTGTGAATCGTTTAACACTAGGTTTAGATGGCACCGAAACTTATGATGTAGTTGGTGAACGCAAGCCACGTGCAACATTGACTTTGGTTATACACAGAAAAAATGGTGAGAAAGTAGAAGTGCCTGTCACCTGCCGACTCGATACAGCAGAAGAAGTTTCGATTTACGAAGCAGGTGGAGTGTTGCAAAGATTTGCGCAAGACTTTCTTGCTTCAACTAAGGCAGCATAATCATGGCACACGCTCCTCAAATAAAAATCCCTGCAACGTATCTGCGTGGTGGCACCAGTAAAGGCGTGTTCTTTCGTCTGCAAGACTTGCCTGCCCAAGCACAAACATCGGGTGCTGCTCGCGATGCTTTACTCATGCGTGTCATTGGTAGCCCTGATCCTTATGGCAAGCAGATTGATGGCATGGGTGGCGCCACATCAAGCACAAGTAAAACAGTCATCGTCTCTAAAAGTACCAAGCCTGATCATGACGTGGATTATTTATTTGGACAGGTATCGATTGATAAAGCCTTTATTGATTGGAGTGGTAACTGCGGCAATCTCTCAGCAGCAGTGGGTCCTTTTGCGATTAGCTCAGGTTTAATCGATGCAAAGCAGTTGCCACAAAATGGGATGGCAATCGTGCGTATCTGGCAGGCCAACATCTCAAAAACCATTATTGCGCATGTACCTATGGTGAATGGCGCAGTGCAAGAAACAGGTGATTTTGAATTAGATGGCGTCACTTTTCCCGCAGCAGAAGTGCAACTAGAATTCATGGATCCTGCTGCTGAAGAAGAAGGCGGTGGTGGTGCCATGTTCCCAACCGGTCATGTGATTGATGAACTGGATGTGCCTGGCGTCGGCAAACTACAAGCCACGATGATTAACGCAGGTATTCCTACTATTTTCATCAAGGCAGATGCGATTGCTTACACAGGCACTGAATTGCAAGAAGCCATTAATAGCGACAGCAAAGCCTTAGCGATGTTTGAAACCATACGTGCACATGGTGCATTACGTATGGGTTTAATTAAACACATAGATGAAGCAGCAACACGCCAACATACACCTAAGGTTGCATTTGTAGCGCCACCTAAAGATTACACATCATCCAGTGGTAAACAAGTTAAAGCTTCTGATATTGATTTACTTGTTCGTGCACTTTCTATGGGTAAGCTGCATCACGCCATGATGGGGACTGCAGCAGTGGCAATTGGTACAGCAGCAGCCATACCTGGCACTTTGGTGAATTTAGCAGCAGGCGGTGGAGAACGTGAAGCAGTACGATTCGGTCATCCCTCTGGCACTTTACGTGTTGGTGCACAAGCGAGTCAGGTGAATGGTGAGTGGAGCGTGAAGAAAGCCATCATGAGTCGCAGCGCACGTGTGTTGATGGAAGGTTGGGTGCGCGTTCCTGGTGATGCGTTTTAAAGAAAAATCCAAGAATAAAAAAATCAATAATAAAAATTCATAAAAAATAAAGCAGTAAGAACAGTGCGGAGATAGCATGAACTACCAAGATTATTATAAAAAATCCATACAAGATCCTGATGGCTTTTGGGACAATGAAGCCAAGCGTATCGATTGGCACACACCTTATAAGCAAGTGCTAGATTACAGCAAGCCTCCCTTCGCAAACTGGTATGTAGGTGGTGAAACCAATCTCTGTCATAACGCAGTTGATCGTTGGGCAAGCAAACAACCTGATGCCACTGCACTGATTGCTATTTCTACTGAAACAGCAGATGGCACACCCTCTGAAAAAAGCTGGACGTTTAAAGAACTGCAAGCAGAAGTAGAACGCACCGCTGCCATCATGCAATCACTCGGAGTAGGTAAGGGTGATATTGTTTTGATTTACATGCCCATGATTGCTGAAGCGACTTTCGCCATGTTGGCATGTGCACGCATAGGTGCGATTCATTCTGTGGTCTTTGGTGGTTTTGCTTCGAATAGTCTAGCAACGCGTATTGATGATGCTAAACCTAAGCTCATCGTATCAGCCGATGCGGGTTCGCGTGGTGGTAAGCCAGTCCCTTACAAACCTTTGTTAGATGAAGCGATTCAACTCGCTGAACATAAACCTGCACACGTGTTGTTGGTAGATCGTGGTTTAGTACCTATGAACGTTGTTGCAGATCGTGATGTGGACTATGCCACCCAACGTGAAAAGCACTTGCATGCTTCAGTACCTGTCAATTGGCTAAAATCCGATGACATCTCTTACATACTCTATACATCAGGCACCACAGGTAAACCGAAAGGTGTGCAACGTGATGTAGGTGGTTATGCAGTCGCACTTGCTGCTTCAATGGAAACCATCTTCTGTGGCAAAGCAGGTGAGACGTATTTTGCGACTTCAGATATTGGTTGGGTGGTGGGTCATTCTTATATTGTGTATGGACCCTTGATCGCAGGTATGGCAACCATTATGTATGAAGGCACACCGTTAAGACCAGACGCGAGCATCTGGTGGCAGATAGTAGAAAAATACAAAGTCACACGTATGTTCTCAGCACCGACAGCAGTGCGAGTGCTAAAAAAACAGCCACCTGAGATGATGAAAAAATATGATGTTTCATCATTAAAAGCACTCTATCTGGCTGGTGAACCTTTAGATGAAAGCACCTCATCTTGGATAGCGAATGAGTTAGGCGTTGCGATTATTGACAACTACTGGCAGACAGAAACAGGTTGGCCAGTACTGTCGATTGCAAAAGGCGTAGAAGATAAACCCACGCGTTTAGGTAGCCCTGGCATACCTATGCCTGGTTATCGTATGAAATTATTAAATGAAGCTACCGGCGAAGAATGCGGCAACAATGAAAAAGGCGTGGTAGTCATTGAAGGTCCTTTGCCACCAGGCTGTATGCAAACAGTGTTTGGTGATGATGCACGTTTCGTTAAAACCTATTGGTCTAACTTCTCAACCGAACAAGTCTATTCCACCTTTGATTGGGGCATACGCGATGATGATGGTTATTACTTCATCTTGGGTCGTACTGATGACGTTATTAATGTTGCAGGTCATAGACTAGGAACGCGTGAGATAGAAGAGAGCATTTCCAGTCATCCCAATGTTTCAGAAGTAGCTGTGGTTGGCGTGGAAGATAAACTCAAAGGACAAGTTGCTGTCGCCTTTGTCATTCCTCGACATGCAGAAACTACAGCCACAGCCGAAGCGCGTGCGCAATTAGAAAAAGAAGTATGGGCAGTGGTAGATAAACAGCTAGGAGCTGTAGCACGTCCTGCCCGTGTGCATTGTGTGAATTTATTGCCTAAGACACGATCGGGAAAACTACTGCGCCGTTCTATACAAGCGATTTGTGAAGGACGTGATCCAGGAGATTTAACGACGATTGAAGATCCGACTTCACTAGAGCAGATTAAAGCAGCGGTGTTGGCTTAACTAAATAATGGCAAGGTTTTATACCTTGCCATTATCCAGATATTTATTCGTTAGATCCTCTAGCTTAGTTGAAAAATCTTCCATTAAACCTTCAATCACTTTATTGTCTTTTCCAGTTAAATCTAATGCTTTTTTATAAGTTCAGATTTAAGCTCTTCTTGTTGTAAATTTATTTGACAAAGAAGTCCTGGATTTTTTATGTCGACACCTTGATTCACAACATAACTAGAATAATCTTCAATTTCATATTCTGAGATCATATTATTTTTCTGCTTTCAGTCGTTCATCTAGAGAGTTTTTTAGCGCGTAGTATTTATTTTCTGGCATATAATCTTTAAGTTCTTTAAGATCATTTTTAGTATTCATTAGATCTTGCTTTGAATGTGGCGCCGTAGAATTGGTTAACATATTCCTAGCAATAATTTCGAAACTTTTCGTATTTATTTTATTCGTGTTTGCTGTTCCATTGTGTCTATATATAGCTGATTTTATTGTTTCCAGTGTGTCGGATATTTCTCTATCTTTTTTTATTTTAGCTTTGGGATCATTTTCACTTAAAAATGTATTTAATTTTTTTAATGAAACTGAAGAATGATTAAATATATTTTCAGTTAACTCTGTTTTGTGAAACATAGATTTGTTATTTGAAATATTATTCTTTGTTTTTTCAAATATTGTTACTAATTTTTCTAAATTTGTTTTTGATGTTCTAGTGAAGGTTATTCCATAACTTTTATCAATTTCGCCATTTTTTATGGTTGTTATTATTCCACGATCTATTTTTAATCTATCTTTTCCACCCATACCTTCTGTGAGTTTTTTTAATTGATTAATATCATGTTGCGTAATTTTATCGTTTAAATTTAGGCTAACACTTTGTATTCCCTTCATGATGGCCTCTCCAGAGTAGTTGAATTTTATAAAATATAATGCAATTTTTCGTGGTTATTTTTGTTTAAATATTTTGGCGTATATTGAAAATCTTCATCTTTAAATGCAATTAATGTTTCAATTTCATTGTTAAATCTGTTTAGGGTATCTGATGCAATAGCATTTTTTTATCTCTTCGTTATAGCCTTTAAAATCTAAAAAAGTTATTTTTTATTTTTTATAATAGATTTTTTTAGATACTATAATTTTGTACATTATTTCAATTTTGTAGATTCATCGTAATCCCATATCTTTTAAAAGATTCAGTAATTTCCGTCTTTCCACTAAATCAGGATCAACTTTAGTAGGTGGTGGTCCAGGATCATCTGTTGGGGGCGGAGGCCCGATATCATCAGTTGGAGGTGGTGGTACGATATCACTTGTTGTGATTTCTACTGCGGGATGACTAATAAATTTATATTCATCTTCATCTTCTTTATCCATCAATATAGGTTGATCATCCAAAATTTCTATAGAAATTTCATTCGGGTTTTTTTGCTGTTTTATATCTTTTATTTCTTCATCGTTTCTTAAATCTTCTATAGTTATATCTTTTAATCCAAATTCATCTTCAAGTTTTTTCAAATCATAATCTTGAGTTATGCCTTCTGGTTCTTCTGATTTTATTTTTTTATTTTGTGCGCTCATTTCTGATATGGATTTATAGTCTTGATTTATTTTCATTTTTAAATCATCTTCCAAATCCTTCAACTCGTTATCTATAGAATTTTTAATCTCTTCTCTTTTTTCATTTAGAAAATTTTTTAAATCTTTTATTGATACTGAGTTTCTATCTAAGATCCCTTTTGTAAGGCATGAATTTTCTGATAATTTTTTATTTATAAAGATATTCTTTAATTTTTCTAGTTTATGTAATGAACGTTCTGAAAATGTATTCTTATATACTTCAAAAATTGTTACTTTATTTTTTCCTAAATTAGTTATTCTCGATCTTATTTTTTCATTTCCTTTTAAGGCTAAAATTTTATTTTCGACTTGTTTTATTTCATTTAAATTCATATTATCGTGTAATCTGATTACTCCGATTGGTTTAATTGTCATTATGCGTTCTCCGGAATAGATAATTTAGATAATTAAAAATATAATTTAGTTTTAAAAAAATATTTTCAGATATTTTTTTAACCTTTAATTTTTATAAATTAGATAATTTATTCTTTAGTATTTCTATTTCTTCATTTATATCATCCAACTTTACGTTGGATTGCTTGTTTCCATATTCGTTTTTTTTATCAAGTAGCGCATTTAATTTGTTTATGGTGTCTGATATTTTATTTTCAATTATTTGAATTTCTTCTTTTACTTCTTCAAGCTTTAAGCTTGATTGTTTTTTTTCTAAAATATTTTTTTCTTCATAACGTTTCATCAGTTTATTTATGATTGGTATATCAGCTATAGATTCTGATCTTTGATTTATTCTTATTATTGAGAATTCTATTTTTGATATATGTTGAGTACTATTTGCGTAATTAAATTTTTGAATATTATTAATTATGCTTTTCGGATCATTTTTTGAATTTTGTTGTTTGTAGATAACATTATTTTTTTCGACTTTTTTAGGTTCGTTTTGTGTCGGGGAATTTAAAACTATCCAGCTAGGATTATTTTTTAACTTATCCATAATTTATAAAATATTTTATGTATATTTTTCTATTAGATTTAGAAATTGAAATTTTGTATCTTTAATGCCTCATTTTTCTATCATTGGTTTCGTAACGACTAACGACTATAAGTTCGATAATCGGTTTTACATTCCCGTGAGGTAATGTTCTTCATTATTGTTTTAACTGTTTGCACATGCCATAGGCAAAGCTTACAAATGCTGTTAAGCATTTGTATGAACTCAATTTATTTCAGGAAGTGAAGCGGATTGCTGGAGAATTAATCAGCGAGTGTGGCAATAACAGGGGTGTGGTCTGAGGGTTGTTCCCATTTGCGTGGGAGTTTGTCGATTTCACAGGCAGTGCAAATTGCACTAAGAGGCGGGGAGAGCAGGATATGGTCTATTCGCATACCCCGATTACGGCGAAATGCCATTTGTCGATAATCCCACCAGCTATAGAGTTTTTCTGCTTGTGGAAATAATCGAAATGCATCTTGTAAATTCAGAGCGCATAGCTTTTTAAATGCAGCACGCTCTGGTTCTGAAACTAAAACTTGTCCTTCCCATGCTGCGGGGTCATGTACATCGACATCTTCTGGAGCGATGTTGTAATCACCCAGTAAAGCAAGTTTGGGATGTTGCTGCAATTCGGACGTTAACCAAGTGATTAAGCCATCTAACCAACGTAGTTTGTATTCATATTTATCAGAGCCGACTGATTGTCCATTTGGTATATAAGCACAAACAATGCGCATACCTGAAATTGTGGCAGCGATGATGCGTTGCTGTTCATCTGGGAAAAGTGGGTTATTTTTTACGACATCAGTAATAGGATGGCGCGACAAGATAGCAACGCCGTTATAAGTTTTTTGCCCACTAAATACAACTTGATAACCGGCAGCGTTGATTTCAGCGATAGGAAATTTATCGTCAGTGAGTTTGGTCTCTTGTAAGCAGAGTACATCGACTGGATTGGTTTGCAGCCATTCAAGCACATGGGGCAAACGAACCTTGAGGGAATTCACATTCCACGTAACGAGTTTCATGTTTTTACTCGCTACGTAGTAATGAAGTTTGACTTAAGCATGAGCCCGTTTTATTAAAAAGCTAGTCAGCAATGGCACTGGTCTTCCAGTTGCGCCTTTAGCAGCGCCACTCTTCCATGCTGTGCCTGCGATATCCAAATGCGCCCATGTGTATTTACGGGTGTAGCGTTCTAGGAAACATGCTGCGGTGATGCTGCCACCAGGTGGGCCACCGATGTTTGCCATATCAGCAAAGTTAGATTTCAATTGTTCTTGATAGATTTCTTCCACAGGCATGCGCCATGCAGTGTCATTAAAATCTTTACCTGCTGCGAGTAATTCATTGGCGAGTTCATCATGCGTTTCATCATGACGAGTAAAGAGACCTGTGTTGTGATGACCAAGTGCTGTGACACAAGCGCCTGTTAGCGTAGCGATGTCTACCACGACTGCAGGTTTATAACGTTCAACATAAGTTAATGCATCACACAGAATTAAACGACCTTCTGCATCGGTATTTAAAATTTCTATGGTTTGACCAGACATCGAAGTCACGATGTCACCTGGACGTGAAGCTTTACCTGAAGGCATATTCTCACAAGCAGGTATCACACCAATCACATTCAGTTTCAATTGCATTTCTGCGATAGCGCGAAATGTTCCTAATACTGAAGCTGCACCGCACATGTCGTATTTCATTTCATCCATGCCAGCACCAGGCTTGAGTGAAATACCGCCAGTATCAAAGGTGATACCTTTACCAACTAAGACGACGGGCGCAGATTTTACTTTGCCGACCATGTGTTTTAAGACGATAAACTTAGGCGGTTGTTCACTGCCATTTGTTACCGACAAAAAGCTACCCATTTTTAACGCTTCGAGTTGTTTGCGGTCTAGTACTTCTATACCCAGTTTGAATTCTTTCGCTAACTTGCGCGCTGTTGAAGCTAGGTAGGTTGGTGTGCAAATATTCGGTGGGAGATTGCCCAGTGTTTTGCTGAGATCCATACCATTGGCTAATGCCTGACCTTGAGCTAAAACATTTTTTGCTACGGTGGCTTGAGTTGCATCGACGACTAAGCCGAGTTTTTTTACACCTGCTTTACTGTTTTCTTTTTTGCTTTTAAATTCATCGGAGCGATACAGACCTTCACGGATAGTGACGACTGTAGTGCGCACGGCCCATGCCAAATCACGTCCACGCACACCATCCATAGGTAAGGCAAATAAGGCTTCAGCAGCACCTAAGCTAGTGAACACCCGAATCACAGTCTGTAATGCAGAGATAAAATTGCGATCGGAGACGGCATCTTCCGCTCCCAATCCAAGAAGAAGAACGCGATCCGCGCTGGTTCCGGCGGGGGCTTGTAGGAGCAGTGCGCTACCAGCTTTGCCTGAAATATCACCACTTTTCAATGCGTTAGTAATCGCGCCTTTGCTATCGAGAGCTTTGGCGGCAGCAGAAAGTTTGCCGTTTTCGAAAATACCAACCGCGATACAGCCCGATTTGGCTTGCGAGATTGCGTTTTTTGTATCAAAAGCTTTTATGCTAAAGTCCATAGTTACTCCTGTTTTCCCAACATTATAGTCCCCGAATGATTTTTCAGCGCGCAATCCGCCTAGAGTTGTTGAACACGACAGGCGCTGTGTTCACTACGCTATTCACTATCGTCATTACGGTGATGTTGATACGCATATTAGGTGATGCAGCTGCCGGTAAAGTCGCGTCTGCTGATGTGGTTGCTTTGTTAGGTTTCTCAGCACTGAATTATCTTCCAGTCATTCTCACGCTGACGATTTTTATTGCAGTATTGTCAGTCGTCGCACGTAGTTATCAAGATTCTGAAATGGTGGTCTGGTTTGCATCGGGTTTATCACTCATGCAATGGATTAGACCTGTACTGTCTGTAGGTTTACCGATTATGTTATTGGTAGGCTTACTTTCTTTGGGATTGACACCTTGGGCCAATGGTAAGAGTGCAGAATTTAAAGAACGTTTTCGTAACCGAGAAGATATTTCACGCATCTCACCCGGAAAATTTCAAGAATCAGCAACAAATGACAGAATATTTTTTGTGGAAGGCTTAACCGCTGACAGCACAAAAGTAAAAAACGTCTTTGTAAATCAAAGTGACAGTAAGGGTGATGTCATCGTTTCGTCCCAACAGGGTGAAATTGTGATTGATGAATACGGCGATAAATTTCTCATATTAGATAAAGGTCGTCGTTATGATGGCCAACCAGGTCAGACTGAATTTCAAATGATGGATTTTCAGCGCTATGGTGTTTTAGTTGCGAGTAAAGCAGAGCAAATCACAGCCTATAAAGCGGTGCGTAATCTCCCCACTCCGATTTTATGGGAGATGGGAACGCCAGTGCACATGTCTGAATTATTGTGGCGCATTAGCTTACCCTTAATGTGTTTTTCACTTAGCCTATTAGCGATTCCTCTGGGGTTTGTGAATCCGCGCCGAGGTCGCACCATTAATCTCATGATTGCTTTATTACTAGCTGTTTCTTATAGCAATGCAGTCGGCATAGTGCAATCGTTTGTGGCGCAAGCAAAGTGGACATGGGCTTGGTCATGGTGGCCATTACATTTAATTGGCCTAATCTTTATTGCCTTGCTATTCGCATGGCGCAATAACACCAATAGTCGTTGGCATCCTGTGATTTTATTAAGTATGGTGAAACGACTGCTGTTCTCCAAAAAAATGGCTGTATCATGAAAGTCTTAAGTCGTTATTTTGCTACCGAGATTTATCTAGCTGTGCTGTTTGTTCTGGTAGCTTTTCTTTCTTTATTTGCTTTCCTTGATTTAATGGGAGAAATACGTTGGGTAGGAGGTCCTTATCGCATTGAACATGTCTTTCTTTATGTGACCTTACGTTTGCCTTCTTATGCGTATGAATTAATGCCTATCGCTGCATTAATTGGTACGATTTATGTCATGGCGCAGTTTGCAGCGCGATCAGAATTTACCGTAATGCGTGCGTCATCATTGTCTATGATGGATGCTATCTCTTTGTTATTGCGTATAGCTATCGTCTTATCAGTAATGACTTTTTTATTAGGTGAGTTTATCGCGCCTAAAGCCAGTGATTTTGCTGAAAGCTTTAAAAGAAAAATAATGGGTGCGGCAATTTCATCTGAGTTTCGTTCAGGTTTGTGGGCAAAAGATGTGGTGCGTGATCCAGTCACTAAGGCGGCAATTGGCTCACGATTTTTAAATGCAAAAAAGATAGAGCCAGACAGTAGTCTTAAGTCAGTGCGTATTTATGAATTTGATCAAGACATGCATTTACTGACTCGTATTAATGCAGAGCAGGCCAAGTTTTTAGCAGATGGGCGCTGGGAATTAAGTAATGTACAAGAGATGCGCTTTCCTAATTCTAAAAATTCATTAGCTGCAGATCAACGCCCACCAAAAATTATTAATCGCTCACTGACTACCAGTCTGATGGATTCTGAAATCACACCTGAAATCATGGCGGTGTTAGTTGCGAATCCAGACAAAATGTCAGCAATTGATTTAGCAAAATTTAGTCAGCATTTAGAAGACAATAAACAAAGAACAGAACGCTATGAAATCGCCTTCTGGGCAAAGGTGATTTATCCCTTTGCTGTGTTTGTGATGATGGCGTTAGCTTTACCGTTTGCGTATTTAAAAGTTCGCAGTGGTGGTTTATCACTGAAAATTTTCATAGGCATCATGATAGGGGTGTCGTTTCAGTTATTAAATAGCTTGTTTTCCCATGTGGGCTTACTCAACACTTGGCCACCATTTGTGACTGCAGTCACACCGAGTGCATTATTTCTATTATCAGCAATTGCAGCCTTATACTGGGTGGAGAGACATTAATGCAGCATAAAAAAGCTTTAATACTGTTTGCGCATGGTGCGCGTGCCGCTTCATGGAAACAGCCGTTTGAACGTTTACAGGCGCTGTCACAGGCAAAGCTGACAGATGCAACGGTGAAGTTAGCGTTTCTAGAATTAATGGAGCCGAGTTTGCCGGATGTGGTGGATGAACTCGTGCAAAGTGGATGTGAGCAGATTCAGGTTGTGCCAGTGTTCTTAGGGCAGGGTGCGCATGTGCTGCGTGATTTACCTCTTATAATAGAAGAATTAACCGCGCTTTATCCGCAAGTGAATTTACAAGTAAGTCAGGCAGTTGGAGAAAATGCCATCGTGCTTGATGCGATTGCAGCCTATTGTGTGAGTGCTGTAGAGTAGTTTATAAAAAAATCGCTTATCTTTTTATACAACTTAGTTTTGCTCTTCATGCACATGGCGTAGCTTAAAAATTCTACAAATTTATAGTGGTGTTTACAATTTTCTTCCTTGTATGACGCGTACTAATAGAATGATGACAGCTATAACAAGCAAGATATGAATAAATCCACCAAGGGTATAGGATGAAACTAAACCTAGTAACCACAAAACGAATAATACGATTGCAACAGTTTGTAGCATAAGTATCTTTATTAAAATAATGAGAATGAAAAGCTGCTATCTCTAGCATATAGAGCTAATGAATAAGATGGATGATTGGATAGTGTTTGTTTGACATTCATCAGTTTATTTTTTTTGTTTAAAAGGTTGTCACTATGTCTAGATATATCATTCTTTTATCACTATGTTTGTTAAGCGCTTGTGCTACTGAGCCTAAACGGCAATTAGGAAATCAATTTGCTTATTCTTACAGTACGTTTAATTTTTCTGGTGATCTTTGGAGCAAGGCTAAAAGCATTTGTCAGGCAGAGGGTAAAAAAGCTAAGCCGCAGGCTACAGATTGCGGCTTTTTAGTATGTCAGACAGTTTTTACTTGTGAATAATACTTTCTAGATGGCGTGATGATTAGTGAACTTGGTCTTTTGCCATCTAATGTTAAGCTATTAATTTATTTCCCCTAATTCAACCATGCGTTCTCCCATACTGCTTGAAGGACTACAGCATTTATCGGATGGCTATCTAGAGCAGGCGCGCGCATTATTCGATTACATTATTCATCAAAATGATGCTGAATCATTAATTGCTTCTCAATATCTTGCCTATGCCTACTCGATTGAAAACAAGTATTTTCTTGCGATTGATACCTTAAAAAAAGCGCATGAAAATTTCAATTCTGATTATCTAGTGTTGGCGCAACTAGCTGAAATCATGATGAAGGTGGGGGATTATGACCAAGCTATCTCCCATGCAAAAAAATCATTGGGATTGAATGCGGATAATCCTATCTTAAGAATTAATTTAGCAGCTTGGCAGGCTAGTCGGTCTTCTGATCCATTAGAGATTCGTAACTTATATGAATCATGGTGTAGAGATTATCTTGATCCCCATGCAAAGTTTATTCAACCATTTACGAATAAAAATACAGAAAAGAACAAGAAATTAAAGATAGGTTATGTTTCTGGTGACTTTAAAAATCATGCGATTCGCTATTTTATTGAGCCTTATCTCAAACATCATAATCATCAAGATTTTGAAATTCATGCCTTCATGACGCAAGCCAGTGATCCTATTACTAGCGTCTTAAAAAAATACACAGGTTATTGGCATGATGTACAGGAGCAGAGTATCGAAGAATTATTTGCACTGATACAAGCACAGGATATTGATGTATTAGTCGATTTATCTGGTCATAGTGAAGGTGAGCGCTTAGAGGTGTTTGCTAGAAGAGCCGCACCTATACAGTTAACTTGGTATGGTTTTGTACAGACCCTAGGTATGCAACAAATGGATTATCGATTAACTGATAGTATGAATTGTCCAGAGGGGTGTGAGGATTATTACACTGAGGATTTATATCGCTTACAGTGCTTTACTGCTTATCAGCCACCTCTCACCAGTGATGATACGCCTTTAAGTCCCTGGAAAAAGAATAGCTATGTGACGATGATTTCACTCAACCACAGTAGGAAAGTGAGTGATGATGCTTTAATTTTATGGCGTGATGTTTTAAAAAATAACCCCAAGGCTAAGTTGATTATTGTTTCAACCGAGCGTACTCAAGAGGGAGCGAATGCGATATTTATCCCTAGGTTAGAGCGTTTGGCTTTGCCTTTGGATAGAATAGAAATTAAATCTAAACTGAGTATGCGCGATTTTATGCGCTTGGCTTTTTATGCAGACTTCGCGCTAGATTCCACGCCGATTTCTGGCGGTGTCACAACTTTCCATACACTATGGATGGGTTTGCCGGTGTTGACTATGCAACCAGAAAAACCGATTTCTTTATTTTCATACACCGCAAATATTTTACGGACCTTGGGTTTAGATCGCTGTATCGCAGATAGTCCTGATCATTTCCAAAAGCTAGCTTCGAATTTAATCAATCAGCCTGAATTAATTGATGCATTAAGGGCAGAGAGTCGTCAGCGCTTGTTGGCAAGTCCTTATTTAGATCATGTGGCACGCACTAAAGAGTTAGAACTAGCCTATCGTCAGCTTTGGCATGAATACACCGCTGCAGTGAATTAACTGCGCAAATTCTCCTTTTCAATCAAGCTGTTCTGTCTTAATTCCTAGCGCCTTTGCCTAGTGTTTTCAATTTATTAATATGTCGGATTATCGGCAAATGAATTGGCACACTATTTGCTGATATCTGGTTATTACAACCAGAGAGGTGGCTTTTTATGGAGTACTACGCTTCTGTTTCAGGAATGGCCGTGCCAAAAGTCGGCGATGTGAAAAAAATTGTTAAACGCACGCATATAGAGAATGTTCAGGATTTATGGCGTAAGCATGGCTGGGTTCCGCCAACTGAGTATCGCCACGAATTTTCCTCAATGCGTATTACTGATAAATCGACATCAACATCGATCTCGTAATAGGTATTAAAAGTTTGCGTTAAAAGAATGTAGGCGCGCTGTCATTTTAAGTCAGTAGCTATGCGTTCTTGCTAAACAGTGTCTCCTCCTATCCCCTGTTAAATTTTTTTAGGGACCTAGGATTTGCCCGCGCGCCAATGGCGATTGCGGGCTATTTTTTTGTAGATAGAGAAAGTAAAAGTGCTGATCAGGTGGAGTACGATTAAATGAGACTATTTTTAATTGAGTAGGATTTTATCTGAATCATAGTTATGCGTTAAATGTAATTCCATACTAAATCTTTTTAAGTATTTAACTAACAGACGAACCGGTACTCCATTTGCAAATGGCAGAATATGTCGGTCATAAAGATAAAACTTGTCAATTTCTTCCTGCAGTTTAAGTCTGACTATGCCGTGCTTCTGATTTTGCTTAAAAATGATATCTTCAATTTGATCTTCAAATGCAGTATCGCGTATATAAATTTTACCTTCGATGAGTAAATGCTTTTCATCGTGATCGACATGCACCCATACATCATGCGAGAGGCCTCTTTTTATATGCACTTCTTTGGCAGGTGTTATTTCGGAGTAGACTTTTTGGCGCTTCATTAATAAATGTAAGCTGCCTGAATCTACATCGATAGAATCTAATACCGATAAAAAATCATCATTAGTTTGACTACGTGATTCCTCTATCACTTCTAGACTATCGTGACAGAGTTGCGCTACATGATCCTTACGTATTTCATGTTTGATCAAAGCTTTTTCTAGCGTATTTGAAACAACATGAAATTGGCTGCTAGGTAATTGAATATTATGCGTAGCAGAGGGTGTGGGTGAGTTTTTATATTCGCGCTCTGACTTTACTGTGACATAAGGCCAGAATTTTTTTAGATCTTTAATAATTTGATCTTTTTTAGCTAAAAAAAGAAAATGTTTAGCCGCATCTATCTCTGCCAAGGTATCGTAGAACTCCTTGACGGCATCTTTATAGGATTTGTTTTGAACATAAGCTCTTAATAAACTTGACATGATTTTTTTATTATTAATTCAAGAAAAAGAGCCTATATAAGTGAGCGTTATAAATTTTTGCAGCAGAATTTAATTTTATTAAATGAAATTTTTATTTAAATCAGAATACAAAAAAGCAGTAGTGGACATTAATTTTGTAGGGACGTAGCATATTGCTTTATTATTAATTCCATAATCTGTATCAATCATAAAGCATAAATGCATTTATGTTGGAATTGGATTTTAGTCGTCTTTCATGATTGATTAACTTTTTTACTCCAAGTTTCTACAATCTTAGAATAAATAGTGCACGAATGCTGAACGATTGTTGCCACTCTGCTTAAAAATAGTGTTATTTGTTTAATAATCGAGGTTGTACTAGAAAATCGACAGAATTGGTATTTTCTGAAGCGGTCGGTAAGTCTTATGGTGTTTTAAGCGGTCGCTATATGCAGAATTGCAGCTCACTGTATAGTCGGATACAGGTCTGGCTATAATTCACGAAATCCACTTCAACTTATTAGCTCATGATGAAAAAACGACCCGTTTATTTTAATGTGAAGTTATTTGGCTTCTTACTACTTTGCTGCCTCAGTCAATCTGCTTATGCCGAATGGACGATGCTCGCTAAGGATAAGCGCGATAATATTTATTACTTAGACTCCGCTATTACACGGACTGGAAAAATTTCTAAGGCTTGGGCATTAATTGATTTTGCAAATCCCATGATTGATGTGCAATCAGTTAAGCGTTTATATGAAGCGAATTGTGAGACGGGCAGAATAAGAATTTCTTATAAGATGTTTTATTTAGAAAAAGGTGGTGTAGGTACAGTTAGATCTACAGATGCCAAGCCTGGATTTTGGAATTATCCAGCGCCAGATTCAATCAGCGAAAAATTGTTCGATAAGCTGTGTGGCGCAGAATCAGATCAACAACAAACAACGCCATCTTCAGAGCCATCTGAAAAATCGAGTCATTAACAGTTCTTGCGTTTAACAATAAATTCTGTAAGCCTACTGACCTAGTTAGTAGGCTTTTTTCTTGCTCAATGATGCGATGTAGAGCCTACTTATTTTTTACTTGAATTCATTTTTTATGAATGCATTTTTAAGATGTGTCAGCTATGAAAAATCAATCTACACAACGCTTTATTTTAGGTGAGAAGCATGCAGGAAATTGGGATGCAGTGATCGCTGCGCCTTTTGGACGGCTAGGAATTGAAACAGAACTGGTCGATGGAAGTTTAATGGTGAGTCAGATTTGTTATCTGCCTAAGACAGCTGCGCTACAACGGCCAAGAACTGCATTGGCAAAAGAAGTCGAGCGACAATGCAAAGACTATTTTAGTCATCCAGATAGTCAATTTGAGTTGCCTTTGAAGCCAACGGGTACTTTGTTTCAACAAAAAGTATGGTCTGAAATTACACACATAGCGCGCGGTGAAGTGTTGACTTACGGTGTGATTGCAAAAAAAATTCTTAGCGCACCACGTGCAGTGGGACAAGCTTGTGGTGCGAATCGTTATCCATTGATAGTGCCTTGTCACCGCATTGTTTCAGCAACAGGAATAGGTGGTTTTGCGCATCAAGATGGAGAAGGCTTTCACCGATCTGTGAAAACTTGGCTATTGCGGCATGAAGGCGTTGTGGTGTGAATCAGCGCAGGCTGAAATTATTCAGGCGCAGCTTCTGAGGCAGGGGTATCAATCACATTATCTGCATCATGCGATAAAGCGACTTCAGTTTCAGGATTGGTTTCTGACACATGCACAGTCTCAATACCGGGCATATGCGCATTCAATTCATTGGGATCGTAGAATTTAAATTGCAATGAGCGAGCTGTTTTAGCGCCCAACTCAGTTAGATAATATTGACCATTATTTGGACGTACATAACCCATGCGGATTAACTGATCTATCCGTTGTTTGAGTTTCTCGCTGTCCACCACGATTTTGCCGGCGTTGGCAGAAGTGACCAGAAACTCCATGTCATCAGTAGAGAGAACATGCATTTTATCTCCGCTCCTTAAGCGGTTATTTATTACTGACTAAGTTAAGCCAATATGCTTGATTATAGAAGGGATTTAAACCTGATTTACTTATGTTACGCAAGTAAATAGCTAAGATTCAACATAAAATTAATGAATAGATAATAAATTTAGTTAATTAATTAGTAATGAAATTGATTGGTAGCGTGATTTATTTTTAACTAGACTTCAAATTAGTCAGCAAAAGTCGATTTAGTGAGCGTGAAATCGTTAAGCTATGTCGTATTGCTTAAATTAAATTGCTAAAATTGCATCGCTAAATTTATATCTCTAGATTTATCTTGCGCTATTTTTTGCTCAGATCTTAGAGAGTCGCGCAGTAGTCTGGGATGGAAGGGTTTACAAGTGAAACGTGTATTTTTCTTTTTGATAGTGACCTCAGGACTGTTGTTGACGCAGCAAGCGTTGGCACAGCTAGAGCCTTTGCCATCTTTGGTCTCGCCTTTGCCAGTGTTGCCTACTCAGCCGACAAATAATCCAGACTTTGTCGTCAAACAATTACATTGCGTGGATTACGATGTGGGTGGCGTTGTGGTGAATAAAAGTAAACAACCCTTTTATGGCACTTTGTATATCGCTGTCAAAGATGAAGAGGGCGATATAGTTGGTCGGACTAAAGTAAAGCTGAGAGTTGATGCTGAAAACGGTAAACGCTTTGCTGTTTACTATATTAATACCTTGAATTGCGTGAAACATAAATTCGACTTCAAAGTGGAATAAATTTTACGATTGATTCATTCACAACTAGCCTGATATTTTTCAGTCGCTCGTCTTAATTTCTTTTGAGCTTGAGCTTGCTGTTTTAAAGGCAAGTTTAAGCTTGATGCATCTTCTTGCTTCCATTTTTTATCTAAAGCCAAAGCCTGACAGCGCTTGCGTTTAGCCTCAAGGCTACGTTGTTGCATATGCAGGATTTGTGTGTCTTGACGCTCACGTAATTCACGTAAATTTTGTAGCCGGTTGAGTTCTGCCTTTTCTCGTGCTTGCTGATCTTTCAAAGAAGAGTTCTCAGATTGTGTTGCAGTTTGTTTTAATTTTTCAGCCGAAGCATTGCAGGGGATATCACTATAGGTAATGCCTGATTGTGTAGAAGCACATTTATAGACAGCTTGTGCAGACAAACTAACTAGCAATAAAAATAAAGCAGTAGTGAGTTGTACTGGTTGCGTGAAATGCATGATGGCTTTCCATCGTTTATAAACATGAAGCAACGTGGATTAACTTGCGGCTAAACGGCCAGTGAGCAAGACGCACCGTGAAGTAATGATGCCTAGTGCTTAGAGTATTTTGCCGGGGTTCATCAAATTATGCGGATCTAATGCATGTTTGATAGCTGACATCATAAGCATTTCTGTAGAAGATTTATAACGTTTGATCTCGTCACGCTTTAATGCGCCTAGACCATGTTCAGCAGAGATAGATCCGTTGTACTTATGCACATGATCATGCACGATGAGATTGATCGCAGATTGATTTTTTAAGAATGCGTCATCTGACTCACCCTCTGGTGCAGAAACGTTGTAGTGTAAATTCCCATCACCTAGATGTCCAAATGTAACCATACGACAGCCTGCATAAGCATTTTGTAATGCAGCATCGGTTTCAGTAATGAATTGTGGAATTTGCGATACAGGCAAGGAAATATCATGTTTAATGTTTTTGCCTTCTGTTGCTTGAGCCTGTGAAATATGTTCACGCAATTTCCACATGGTTTTTGATTGCGCTAATGAGCTCGCAACCACAGCATCAGCCAAGCAATTTTTTTCTGTTGCAATCTCTACTAAGGCTTCCAGACTAGCCATCGCATGTTGTTCAGATTCAGAGTCTGATAATTCGAGCAACACATACTGCGGATGACGTTGTGCAAAAGGCAGTGATAAATTCTTGAAATGTTTTTCTACCAATTGCAAACAAAAATCTGACATTAATTCAAAGGCAGTCAAACTAGCGCCACATCGTTGTTGAGCACTACTGAGTAAGTGAACTGCTTGTTGAGGATTTTCTAGAGCGAACATCGCTGTGATTTTTGCGCGCGGCTGGTCGTATAGTTTTAAGACAGCGCCAGTGATAATGCCTAGTGTGCCTTCAGCGCCGATGAAGAGCTGTCGTAAATCATAGCCCGTATTATCTTTGCGTAAACCACGCAAGCCATTCCAAATTTCACCTGAAGCAGTGACGACTTCAAGTCCTAATGTGAGTTCACGCATATTCCCATAGCGCAGAACAGCAGTGCCACCGGCATTGGTAGAGAGATTGCCGCCTATGGTGCAACTACCTTCAGAAGCTAAAGAAAGAGGAAACAAGCGTTGATGTGATGCTGCGTATTCTTGTACTTGCTGTAGCAAACAACCTGCATCAACTGTGATGGTATTGTTTTGCGTATCAATTGCTTGAATTTGATTTAAACGGCTGAGTGAAATCACAACGGCATTGCCCGTTTGATCAGGCACACTGCCTAATACGAGCCCTGTGTTGCCACCTTGCGGCACGATAGGTGTTTTGGTTTCACCACAAAGCTTTACACATTCAGCGACTTCGTTGGTATTTGCTGGTTTGAGTACGGCAAGTGCATTGCCCGTGTAGCGACCGCGCCAGTCAGTGAGGTAGGCAGCCATAGCGGGGCCAGTGATTACATGATCTGCACCAATGACAGCGCTGCAGCGTGAAAGAAAGGCATTACTCATGAATTGAAGAGGCTTTTTTAATGGCTTCATTGGCCATTCTTTTTGCTTCTTTTTTATAAGGCCGCAAAAAGAAAATCGCACAAAAGAAAAATACGGTGGAGAGGGCAATTTCTATTGATGATAATAATGCGACGGTGCCGCGTTCACTCCAAGCCCGCACTACACCTTCAATGAAATATAAATGCACCATCATCGATGCCCATTGCAAGGTATAGATATCCCGTCGCAATACACCCGCTAAGGGTAATAACAAAGGTAGAGCTTTGATTGCCATCCATGAACCACCTGGACGCAGTGGTGCTAACACCAACTCCCAAGTGGTACAGAGCACAATCAATCCCACCAGACTAATGACAGCACAGATGTGTAGCAAGCGTTGAGAGCGTGGCATAGTTAGCGTATTCATTATGATGCTTGTAATTTGCGTGCGTTAAGTGCCAGTCTCTTACCTAGAGCGATAGCGAGTTCACGTGTTTCTTCTGTCATCACTAAGTCGCCACCGATTCCTGACCAATGGGTTGCGCCATAAGGTGAGCCGCCGCTATGTGTCGTCATGAGATTTTTTTCTGTATAAGGCAAGCCCATGATGAGCATGCCATGATGAAGTAGTGGCATCATCATGGTGAGTAGGGTACTTTCTTGACCACCATGCAAACTACCGGTGGAGGTGAACACACATGCGGGTTTACCAGACAGCGCACCGGAAAGCCATTGTGCACTGGTCCCATCTAAAAAATATTTCAAGGGCGCTGCCATATTGCCAAAGCGAGTAGGTGAGCCTAGTGCTAATCCCTGACATTCTTCTAGATCTTGTAATTCCACATAGGGTGCGCCAGAGGCAGGAATTTGCGCTTCGGTAGCTTCGGTGACGGTAGAAATTTGTGGCACTGTGCGCAGACGCGCTTCGCAGCCAGATACGCTCTCAATACCTTGAGCTATGCATTCCGCTAATTTGCGGGTAGCACCGTGGCGTGAATAATAGAGTACGAGTATGGGCAGCAAGGCAGGGTTCATGCTTGGTATTATACGTTTGTAAAAAAAAATCTTGGTTTAGCTGCCATCTTGCGGTGCTGTTCTAACTAGTTACGGCTTAAGTTGGACCAAACGAGTGTTAGTGCGTAAAAATTTATCCGATTTTTTTAAAGCAGGATGTCAGGTTCTATGAATCAGTTTAATCAATCTTCACTTACTAGTGCTGATGCACCACGACTATCTCGGCTGCGCGACTTATGGCGCTTTATGCAGCGTCGCTTAAGTGAAGAGCAAGTGCCTCAGGTAGCAGGAAGTCTGACTTTCACTACGGTGTTAGCGGTGGTGCCAGTGATGACGATTGCTTTTGCGATTTTCACCACCTTTCCTTTGTTTAATACCTTTAGAGATGCACTCGAAGCCTACTTTGTACAAAGTTTAATGCCTAGAGGGGTGACCAACACCATACTCGATAACCTGAGTTTGTTTGCCGCTAAAGCCAATCGTTTATCTGCAGTTGGCGCGGTGACTTTAGTGCTGACCGCTATCATGATGTTTGCGATTGTGGATCGTAGCTTGAATCGTATTTGGCGCGTTAAAACACCACGTAGTTTCACCCAAAGCTTGATTGTGTATTGGGCCATCATGACCTTAGGCCCTTTATTAATCGGTGCCTCCTTATCGTTTACAACATTAGTATCTCCAGTAGCGAGTACATTGGCGCAACAACTACCTTGGATGGGCACGGTCGCCGCTATCTCTGTATCGTTAATGTTGATGACGATGTTTTTTGGTTTGTTTTATTTGATTGTGCCAAATCGCTTAGTGGATTGGCGTGATGCCTTAATCGGAGGCTTAGTGGCTGCGATCGCATTTGAAATGACGAATCGTGGCTTTGCATTCTTCATTACAAAATTTCCTAGTTATCGTGTGATTTATGGTGCGTTAGCTGCCGTACCTATTTTTCTAGTGTGGGTGTATTTATTTTGGTTAATCACTTTATTAGGTGCTGTATTAGCAGTCGCGCTACCGGTGGTAAAACATGAGCGTTGGTGGCATAAGCCAGTACCAGGTGGGGAATTTATTGATGCGATGTCGGTGTTACAAGTCCTAGTACATGCACATCAACATCAAGGTGTGATCAGCTTATTGTCTATCCGCAGTAAAACGCGTTTGGGTTTTGATGAAGCAGAATCTTTATTACAACGATTGTTAGAAGCAGGTTGGGTGGGGCGGGTTGAAGTGGTTAAAAATAAAGCCAGTAGGTGGTTGCAGTTTGCACGTGACGAACATGATCATTGGACTTTACTCATCAATCCAAATAAGTTGGCGGTAGCCGATGTAATGAAGCTGTTTGCTTTTTCAGAATCGTCACATGCATTAGGTAGAGAAATTAATCAATTGCTTGATCGTGGTTTGTCACTCTCGCTAGCAGATTATTTCAATACGCCCGATGCAAAACTAAACAGTGAATCGAGAACCTGATCTGGTTGTTCTCCCATTAAGTCATGCCCACAATTTTCAAGCTGCATGATTTTTGCAGCAGGCAGTGCTTGCAGTAATGGCGCTGCTGCTTTAGGTGTGGTCATCATATCTTTTTTACCCAATAAAAATAAAACGGGGCAGGTGACAGCAGCGGCAGCTGCTTCGCCATGTTGATAATCATTACAAGCAGTAAAGTCAGTGAAAAAAACTGGCTTTTCATTATGCCGTGCTACATATTCCATTAAGCGTTTACTGCCACCTTGTACATAAAATCCTGGACCTGGAAACGAAGGTTTTTGTGCAATGCCTGAGTGCGACCAAATATTCACCATATTGATAGCATCGTATTCTCGTTCACGTGATGCTTGTAGTAATTGTGGAGATACTTTCATGGGGTAAGAGGTGCCGACTAAGGCAATTGCTTTAATCAAGGCTGAATTTTTTGTAGCAAGATGTGAAGCAGTTTCTAAAGCTATTAATGAACCCATGCTGTGTCCAATTAAAACAGCATGCTGAACTTGTGCTGTATCTAATAATGCTTCTAACCATGTCGACATCGCTTCCACAGTTTTCAGTGGCTCACCTTTGCTACGTCCATGGCCAGGTAGATCAACAGCTAAAACAGAAAATCCATGATGTGCAAAATAGCGCGTTTGTAATATCCATACTGAATGATCATTTTGTGCGCCGTGTATGAATACGGCTGTAGGTAATTGCGGATCAAAATTTTTACCGCCGGTATAAGCATAAGCTGCATGACCTAATACATTGAATAGCATGACTTAGGCTCCTTTTTGCGCAGCTTTTAAGCCACGCTTGAGATCATCAATTAAATCATCCACATTTTCTAATCCGATTGATAAACGCATCGTGCCTTCGCTAATACCGGAAGCAGCTAACTGTTCATCCGGTACTCGGAAATGGGTAGTAGAAGCAGGATGAATAACCAATGATTTTGCATCACCCACATTCGCTAAATGAGAGAACAAGGACAAGGCTTCGACAAAGCGTCTACCTGCAGCACGATCACCTTTAATCGCAAAGGAAAACACAGCTCCACAACCTTTGGGTAATAGTCGTTTTGCTAAAGCGTAATCAGGATGTTCAGGTAAATCAGGATAAGAAACGGATGCAACTGCAGGATGACTAACTAAAAACTCAACCACCTTGCGTGTGTTAGCAACATGTCTATCCATACGCAATCCCAATGTTTCTACCCCTTGCAAAATAGTGAAGGCATTGGCAGGACTCATGACAGCACCAAAGTCACGCAAGCCTTCGCGTCGTGCTCGTAATGAGAAGGGAGCGACAGAAGATTCTTCAGCGAAGACCATGCCATGAAAACCATCATAAGGTTCACAGAGTTCAGCAAAGCGACCGGTTTTTTCATAAGCAGTTTGCCAATCAAAGCAACCACCATCAACTAGCAGGCCGCCAACGGCAGTGCCATGCCCACATAAAAATTTTGTGGCTGAATGAAAAATTAAATCAGCACCATGTTCAAAGGGTCTGAGTAAATAAGGTGTGGTGAATGTAGAGTCCACCATGAGAGGTAGATAATGTTCATGCGCGATTTCTGCCACGCGAGCGATATCTAAAACATCCAGTCCAGGATTACCTAAGGTCTCTGCAAACAACACTTTAGTGTTAGGACGAATTTCAGAACGCCATGCATCCATGTCATGCGGATCGATAAAGGTAGTCTCGATTCCAAAACGCTTCATGGTATAGCCCAGCAGATTTTGCGAGCCACCATATAAAGCGCGAGATGCTAAGACATGCGATCCAGCTCCTGCAATCGTAGCCAATCCTAAATGTAGTGCTGCTTGACCACTTGCGACTGCTATTCCTGCCACACCACCTTCCAGTGCCGCAATACGTTCTTCCAATACGGCATTGGTTGGATTTGAAATACGAGAATAAACATGACCTGCCCGTTCCATGTTAAACAGCGAGGCTGCATGGTCAGAATCTTTAAATACAAATGATGTAGAGAGATAAATCGGCGTTGCACGAGCGCCAGTAGTGGGATCGGGCATGCTGCCAGCATGCAAGGACAAAGTATCAAAGCCCGGATAGGTTGGCTCACTCATGGGGATGTGCTCTCCTAAGTCATAGTCTGTAATAGCTTGCACAGAGCAAGCTGAATGTTGAGCATTATAGAGCGAGCCTACAGTCTGCTGAAAATCAGGCTTAATTGCTATGCATGCTAGTTAGCTAGATTTTTTTTCTAAGCTAGGCTACATTCAAGATATAACCATAAAATAAACAATCTTAAAGGGGATGATCATGAAAGTTTCAGATATTCTCAAGGTGAAGGGCGATATTCTTTACACCGTTGCTCCCGATTCATCGTTACATGATGCGATTGATTTAATGGTCAGCAAAGACATAGGCTCCTTAGTGGTCATGCAATCAGGCAGTTTGGCTGGCATGCTGACCTTTCGTGAAATTATGAAAGCGGTACATCGTAGCGGTCAAACGATTGCTAACGATAAAGTCAGTCAGCACATGGAGAGTAATGTGCTTTGTATTACACCTGATAGTGATATCAATGAAATTCGACGTCTGATGTTAGAAAAACATGCGCGTTATGTGCCAGTGATGGATGGTAAATTGCTGCTGGGTGTAATGTCTTTTTATGATTTGGCTAAGGCAGTTCTTGAAGCACAAAGTTTTGAAAATAAAATGCTGAAAGCGTATATCGCTGATTGGCCTGACGGTGGTGAAGAATAATTTTAATGATGTAAATTTAGTGATTGAGTTTTATTTTGCCTGCTAATCAATTTCTCCTACTACTGCAAAAACGTTTTGCGCCATTTTTTTGCGCGCAGTTTTTAGGCGCATTTAACGATAATCTTTTTAAGACAGCGCTTGTCACCATCATTACTTATGATGCTGCTTCTTGGACTGATATCAATGTAGGTTTACTGAATAATCTGATTGCAGGATTATTCATTTTGCCTTTCTTATTAGTGTCTGCAACAGCAGGACAAATCGCTGATAAGTTTGAAAAATCACAGCTTGTTCGTATGGTGAAGCTATTAGAAATCACCATCATGCTGATCGCTGCAATTGGTTGGATCACACATAGTCTGTGGATTTTAATTTTCTCTATTGTTGCTATGGGTTTGCATTCGACTTTATTTGGTCCTATTAAGCATGCCTATCTTCCTCAGCATCTTGCGCCACATGAACTGGTGGGTGGCAATGGCATGGTACAGATGGGCACCTTCGTTGGCATACTCACTGGACAATTAAGTGGTGCAGTACTAGTCACGCTGCAGCCTAATGGCATACAGTTAATTATGTTGTCCACTTTATTGGTAGCTGTATTAGGTTGGTTAGTCAGTCGCGCCATTCCAGTTACGCCAGCAGCAGATACGAGTGTGATCATAGGACGTAATCCATTTGTGGAAATGGGTCGTAATTTACGTTTTGCTGCAAAAAATCGTGAAGTCTTCACAGCCATGTTGGCGAATTCATGGTTTTGGTTTTTTGGCGCTATGTTGCTAGCGCAATTTCCTGTTTTTGCGCGAGACATTTTGCATGGCGAGCCTAGCGTATTCGTTGTGTTACTTAGCGCGTTTTCATTAGGTATAGGCGCAGGCTCATTGTTATGTGAAAAACTTTCTGGTCGTACTCTGCAACTGGGGTTGGTATCAGCAGGCGCTATAGGTCTGACTTTGTTTGGGTTGGATCTCTATCTGGCTGCGTCTGCTTATAAGAGCACGATCACTGTCGATGCGTGGCAATTTCTTTTGCAGGACGCCGGTTGGCGTGTGACTTTGGATTGCGCATTATTAGGTGCTAGCGGTGGCATTTATGTTGTGCCTTTATTTGCCCTGATTCAAACCAAAGCAGATCGCGCTTATTTATCACGCATCATAGGCGGCATGAATATACTGAATGCACTCTTTATGGTGGTGGCCGCCTTATTAGCCATGCTGCTGTTGCAAGCGGGGCTGAGTGTGCCAGAATTATTTTTAGTGACCGCACTGATGAATGCCGCTTTGTTGGTGCTATTGTTTCTAAAGCAGCCAATTTATTTCAGCGCATTGCTAAACTGGCTTAAGCCGCAATAGAACCTGACGCGACTGGTAGAATGCTGTTTTCTGTCTTAGCGTATCTTCCTCATCATGTCTGGCAATACACTCGGTAAATTATTTTGCGTAACGACCTTTGGCGAATCACATGGCCCAGCCATTGGTTGTGTGATTGATGGTTGTCCACCTGGACTGACCTTATCTGAAGCGGATATTCAACCTGAACTCGACCGCCGCAAGCCTGGTACCTCGCGTCATGTCACCCAACGTAAAGAATCCGATACGGTGCAGATTTTGTCTGGTATCTATGAAGGGAAAACAACCGGCACACCGATTGCGCTCTTAATTCATAACGAAGATCAACGCAGCCAAGACTACGGCAACATTGTTGATCGCTTTCGTCCTGGTCATGCTGATTACACCTACTGGCATAAATACGGCATTCGTGATCCACGTGGTGGCGGTCGCTCTTCTGCACGTTTGACAGCACCTGTGGTGGGTGCTGCGGCTGTGGCACGTAAGTGGTTGTTTGAGCAATATGGCACCACCTTTAAAGGATCCATGAGTCAATTAGGGGAAATTCCGATTCCGTTTGAGTCATGGGAGCATGTCGCTGCCAATCCTTTCTTTGCTGCGAATGCCAGTATCGTGCCTGAGTTAGAAAGCTATATGGATAGCTTGCGTAAGGCGGGCGATTCTTGTGGTGCGCGCATCGATGTCGTTGCACAGCATGTACCAGTGGGATTAGGTGAGCCACTGTTTGATAAATTAGATGCCGATATCGCGTTTGCCATGATGGGCATTAATGCCGTAAAAGGTGTGGAGATCGGTGCTGGTTTTCATTCAGTAGCGCATAAAGGTTCTATGCACGGCGATGAAATTACACCCGATGGTTTTGTCGGTAACAATGCAGGTGGTGTGTTAGGTGGTATCTCGTCAGGACAAGACATCACGGTATCGATCGCCATTAAACCTACTTCGAGCATACGTACACCACGTCGCTCTATTGATCGTGATGGTAATCCTGTGTCGGTTGAAACCTTAGGCAGACATGATCCTTGTGTCGGTATACGTGCAACACCGATTGCAGAAGCGATGTTGGCACTGGTATTAATGGATCATGCCTTGCGTCACCGTGCACAATGTGGTGTGCTTGCTCATCCACACAAGAGCTAAATGAATCAATGTCACACACAGCAAAACCAACATCTTGGTTTTGCAGCAGTATCTCTCTCTCTTTTTCTATCGACTCCGTGAACCGCGTAGCTAAACCAGAACAGTCGCTCAATTTTGCGTTGTTCTTTTTTGCTTATTACGGTTACGTAGGGATTTTTTCGCCTTACGCAAGTTTGTTCTTTGAAGAACGTGGCTTGAGTGCTGCACAAATTGGTGTGCTGATGTCCTTGCTACAAGTCATGCGTATCTTTGGTCCGAATGTATGGGGTTGGGTGGCAGATCATCGTAGTCAACGGGTTGCGGTTTTAAGAGTGACTTCTCTGGCTGCAGTGATTAGTTTTTGTGGCATGTTTTTTGGCCAGACCTTTGCGTATTTTTTTGCAGTGATGTTGATTGTGAACTTATTCACCAGTGCGCAAGGACCACTTTCAGAAGCGTTAATGTTATCCGCCATGCGTGGTGATCTCACCCATTATGGTCGTTTACGTTTATGGGGTTCAGTAGGATTTATTGTTTCTGTGATGGCTGCAGGACAATTATTAGATTGGTATGGCGTAGAGTTAATGCCTTGGCTAGCGCTCATCATGTTAGCTATGGTATCTATGGTCACATTAAGAATGCGTGAGGAAGTACCCATCGTGCATCGTAGTGATTCACCCTCAGTCATGAGTGTGTTGCGTAAGCGTGAAGTATGGAGTTTTTTCACTTCTACTTTTTTGATGGTGGCAGCACATTCATCTTTGTATGTGTATTACTCACTGTATTTATCGCAAATCGGCTATAGCAAAACAGTGATTGGTTTAATGTGGTCACTGGGTGTGATTGCAGAGATTATTTTTTTCTTTTACCAAGAACCTTTGTTTAAACGATTTGGTGTAAAAAATTTGATGTTTGTAAGTTTGGCGATAGGTGTGATACGGTTTTTAATGATAGCGTTTGGTGCACAATCTTTAGTCTTGTTATTGATTGCACAGGTGTTACATGCTGCTACATTTGGTGTGCATCATTCTTCTTCAGTCGCCACCTTACAGCGTTGGTTTTCTGGGCCATTGCAAGCGCGTGGCCAAGCTTTATTTATTAGTATTTCCTATGGATTGGGTGGCACACTAGGTGGTTTGCTGCTCTCTGCTTGTTGGGATACCTTTGGAGCACAACTCGTATATGTCATCGCAGCACTCATGTCTGGCTGCGGTTTAGTGGCAGCAGTGCTTTCATATCGCTGGCAAATTCATGATGGAGAAATAAAATGAATGTAATGCGTTTAATGCGTAAGAAAATTTTAATAGTGAGTATGCTAAGCATGAGCATACTGGGTTGTGAAACTGTGCGCACCACGCAAGGCGGTGCGGTTGGTGTCGATCGTGAACAACGTATGTCGGTTTCTGCGCAAGCGATAGAGCAAAGCGCGAGCAAGCAATATGCAACGCTGATGAATGACGCTAGAAAAAAAGGCAAACTGAATCCAGATCCTGTGGAATATGACCGCGTCAAAAAGATTTCAGACAAGCTGATTAAACAAGTACCCACATTTCGTCCAGATGCATTGAACTGGCGTTGGGAAGTCAACGTATTGAGCTCAGATGAAGTCAATGCTTGGTGTATGCCAGGTGGGAAAATCGCGGTCTATACCGGTCTGATAAATAAACTCAAAATCACCGATGATGAATTAGCCGCAGTGATGGGACATGAAATTGCCCATGCCTTGCGTGAGCATTCGCGTGAACGGGCTTCTGAACAAGCAGTTGCAAGTATCGGTATTACGATAGTGTCGGCTGTGGTGGGCTTAGGTCAGATAGGACAACAAGGCATGGAGTATGCCTATCAGGGCTTGCTCGGTTTGCCGAACTCTCGTGCGCATGAAACAGAAGCCGATAGGATGGGCGTTGAGTTGGCAGCGAGAGCTGGCTACGATCCGCGTGCTGCAATCACACTCTGGAAAAAAATGGGTAGCGTGAGTGGGAATGAGCAGCCTAAGTTTATGTCTACCCATCCACCGCGAGCAGAGCGGGTGCAGGATTTAACGGTGTATTCAGCGCGGGTCTTGCCACTTTACCAAGATGCGACAGCTAAACGACCCTAATTGCCGGCAGTTTAAGCAAGCTTATCCCTAGCAAATACAGGGTTTTGGGGTCTACGTATGGCATAATTCGAGGTTATTTTTCACTCGACAAGCGCGTTTTTCGCGTTGTTTCGCAATGTCCCACACACTCTACGACAAACTCTGGCAATCCCATGTGGTCCATACATCTGATGATGGCACCACGTTACTTTATATCGACCGTCACTTAGTGCATGAAGTCACTAGTCCGCAAGCCTTTGAAGGATTGAAAATCGCGGGACGCAAACCTTGGCGCAATGCGGCTAATCTAGTGGTGGCGGATCACAATGTTCCGACTACAGATAGAGCCAACGGCATTGCTGATCCTATCTCACGCCTACAAGTTGAAACCTTAGACGCGAATGCAAAAGAGCATAACCTGACTTATTTCAACATGAGTGATAAGCGTCAGGGCATTGTGCATGTGATTGGACCTGAACAAGGTGCGACCTTACCAGGCATGACCGTGGTGTGTGGTGACTCCCACACTTCTACCCATGGTGCGTTTGGATGTCTGGCACATGGCATAGGCACATCAGAAGTTGAGCATGTGTTAGCTACACAAACGCTGCTCGCAAAAAAATCCAAAGCGATGCTGATTCAAATTGAAGGCAACTTAGGTGCAGGCGTGACTGCCAAAGATGTGGTGCTTGCAGTGATAGGCAAGATAGGCACTGCAGGTGGTACTGGTTATGCGATTGAATTTGCCGGTTCTGCAATCCGTGCGCTGTCTATGGAAGGTCGTATGACAGTGTGCAATATGGCGATTGAAGCCGGAGCACGTGCAGGCATGATTGCAGTTGATGACACTACGATTGATTACGTTAAAGGTCGTCCATTTTCTCCGGTTGGTCCGCATTGGGATCGTGCAGTGGAATATTGGCGCACGCTGCACTCAGATGCGGGTGCAAAATTTGATGCTGTCATCTTGATCAATGCAACTGAGATTAAACCGCAAGTCACATGGGGTACCTCACCTGAAATGGTGGTGCCTGTGGACGATCGTGTACCTGATCCTGATAAAGAAAAAGATAGCGTGAAACGCGATGCAATGGAGAAGGCTCTGATTTACATGGGCTTAAAACCTAACACACCGATACAAGATATACGCATCGATAAAGTCTTTATAGGTTCATGTACTAACTCTCGCATTGAAGATTTACGTGCTGCTGCTGCAGTCGTGCGTGGAAAATTCCGTGCTTCGAATGTGAAACTAGCGATGGTGGTGCCAGGTTCTGGCTTAGTTAAAGCGCAAGCTGAAAAAGAAGGTCTGGATAAAATTTTCCGTGATGCAGGCTTTGAATGGCGTGAACCAGGTTGCTCGATGTGTTTAGCGATGAATGCAGATCGTCTAGAGCCAGGTGAGCGTTGTGCTTCAACTTCGAATCGTAATTTTGAAGGTCGTCAGGGTGCAGGTGGTCGTACCCATTTAGTGAGTCCTGCTATGGCCGCTGCTGCCGGTGTGATGGGTCACTTTGTTGATGTCCGCTCAATCTAAGAATTTAACTAAAAAATTAGCATGAAAAAATTTACTCTTCTTGATGGATTAGTGGCACCACTGGATCGCGCCAATGTCGATACTGATGCCATCATTCCTAAGCAATTTTTAAAATCGATTAAACGTACTGGCTTTGGCCCTAACTTGTTTGATGAATGGCGTTATCTCGATCATGGTGAACCAGGTGTGGACAATAGCAAGCGTCCACTCAATCCTGATTTCATATTGAATCAGGCGCGTTATCAAGGCGCATCGATTTTATTAGCGCGTAAAAATTTTGGATGTGGTTCTTCACGTGAGCATGCGCCTTGGGCATTAGAACAATATGGCTTTAATGCTGTGATTGCGCCTAGCTTTGCAGACATCTTTTTTAACAACTGCTATAAAAATGGTTTGTTGCCAGTTGTGTTGTCTGAAACCGATATCGATAAGCTGTTTGATGAAGTGAAAGCTTTCCCTGGTTTTAAGCTAGTGATTGATTTACAAGCGCAAACAGTGGCTACTTCAAACGGTAGCAAAATTTATTCATTTGAGATTGATGCGTTTCGCAAGCATTGCATGATTAATGGTCTGGATGATATTGGTCTGACCTTGCAACAAGCGGATGCAATTCATCATTTCGAAGAACGTCATATTGCCCGCTTTCCTTGGCTGGCCAACACGATTTAAAATACTCAACTTAATTCAACATGAAAATCGCAATTTTGCCTGGTGACGGTATAGGTCCTGAAATCATCGATCAAGCTGTCAAAGTATTGAACACATTGGGTCAGTCATTTGAAATGGAAACAGCACCAGTAGGTGGTGCTGGTTATGCAGCGCATGGTCATCCCTTGCCTGATGCCACATTAAAGCTTGCGAAAGAAGCAGATGCTATTTTGTTTGGTGCAGTCGGCGACTGGCAATATGACAACTTAGAACGTGCATTGCGTCCTGAGCAAGCGATTTTGGGTTTGCGTAAACATCTCACCTTGTTTGCAAATTTCCGTCCTGCGATTTTATATCCTGAGTTAGTCGGCGCATCGACACTGAAACCTGAAGTTGTTTCTGGTTTGGATATTTTGATCGTGCGTGAATTAAACGGCGATATCTATTTTGGTCAGCCGCGTGGTGTACGTGAAGCACCCGATGGTCCTTTCAAAGGCGCGCGTGAAGGTTTTGACACCATGCGTTATTCCGAGCCTGAGATACGTCGTATTGCGCATGTTGCATTTCAAGCTGCGCGTAAACGTGGTAAGCGCTTGACGAGTGTAGATAAAGCAAACGTACTCGAGACTTTCCAATTTTGGAAAGACATCATGATTGACGTGCACAAAGAATATCCAGATATTGAACTCGATCATATGTATGTCGATAACGCTGCTATGCAATTAGTACGTGCACCGAAAAAATTTGACGTTATCGTCACCGGCAATATGTTTGGTGACATTTTGTCTGATGCTGCAGCAATGTTAACTGGCTCTATCGGTATGTTGCCATCGGCTTCACTCGATGCAAACAACAAAGGTTTGTATGAACCTTCACATGGTTCAGCACCTGATATCGCAGGTAAAGGAATTGCCAATCCATTGGCGACAATTTTGTCCGCTGCCATGATGTTGCGTTTCTCTTTGAATTTGCCTGCTGAAGCAGATCGTATAGAAGTAGCAGTCAAGAAAGTGTTATCGCAAGGTTTGCGTACTGCTGATATTTATGAAACAGGCACAACCAAAGTGGGCACAGCAGAAATGGGTGATGCTGTTGTTAAAGCCTTAGCCTGAGCAAAAGATTAAAACTTATAAGCAGATAACAAGCTGCTTACAATTTTGTACGGTGAGAAAAAAATGAAATTAGTAGGTTTAGTTGGTTGGCGTGGCATGGTGGGCTCTGTGCTGATGCAGCGTATGCAGCAAGAAAATGATTTTGCCCACATAGAGCCCGTGTTTTTCTCGACCTCGAATTCTGGTGGCAAAGCACCGGCGATGGCTAAGAATGAAAGCACACTCAAAGATGCGCATGATATTGAAGCCTTAAAGCGTTGTGATGTGATTTTGACTTGTCAGGGTGGGGATTACACCAAAAAGATTTTTCCAAAATTGCGTGCAGCAGGATGGAATGGTTATTGGATAGATGCAGCTTCTAGTCTGCGTATGAAAGACGATGCCATCATCGTGCTTGATCCTGTGAACTTGGATGTGATTAAACATGCTTTGACATCAGGTATAAAAAATTACGTCGGTGGTAATTGCACAGTCTCTTGCATGTTGATGGGTTTAGGTGGTTTGTTTGCACATGATTTAGTCGACTGGATGACATCCATGACTTATCAAGCTGCTTCAGGTGGTGGTGCACAACATATGCGTGAATTGCTGATGCAGTTTGGCATCCTACATGCTGAGGTGAGTGAGCTCTTACATGATCCCGCTTCTGCTATTTTGGAAATCGATCGTAAGGTACTCGCTAAACAGCATGCACTGACTGCAGATGAAACACAGCATTTTGGTGTGCCATTGGGTGGCAATCTGATTCCATGGATAGATAAAGATCTAGGTAATGGTCAGTCACGTGAAGAATGGAAGGGCGGCGCTGAGACGAACAAGATTTTAGGTCGTGGTAAAGAATTTGGTGCACAAGCAAAAGCCGCGATTCCTGTGGATGGCTTATGTGTGCGGATTGGTGCTATGCGTTGTCATTCACAAGCATTGACCATCAAGCTCAAAAAAGATGTGCCTTTAGATGAAATCAACGACATCATTGCTAGTAACAATCAATGGGTGAAGTTGGTGCCGAATACACGTGAAGCATCGGTGCAGCATTTAACACCAGCAGCGACGACTGGCAGTTTGACCATTCCAGTTGGTCGTGTACGTAAGATGCAAATGGGTGGTGAATATATTTCTGCTTTCACAGTGGGTGATCAATTATTGTGGGGTGCTGCTGAACCTTTACGTCGTATGTTGCGCATTTTGTTGGAAGCCTAAGTGATCTGGATTGTCTGTTTGCTGCGTGGTGGATGTGCAACGCAAGATCTGCTGTGAGGTTTTAAGCGGGGTGGACTAGTCTGGGGCTAGTTATGGGATGACTTGCAAGACGAGGATGGCGGTGTTAAGGTCTTGCTAGTTCAGCAATCTTCCCTTTGAAAAAGCCTTGGTAAGTAGATTGAACTCTTCTTAGTAAGAGGCTCAATCAGCAGTCATTATTTCTGATGCGATCTATGTTTTCTTATATAAAAACTTCGTTGAGTGCTGTTTTACTGACTTCGTTGCTTGTGCAACCCTCGGTAATGCTAGCGGCTGCGCTGGGTGAAATCAGCGTGCAGTCTGCTATTGGGCAAAGACTGAGTGCGGAAATAGAGATCGTGGGTTTGTCAAAAAATGATGCAGACACCATCGCTTTGCGTATTGCCCCGCCTGAAGCTTATAAACAAGCAGGACTAGATTACAGCGCAGTCTTGCGCTCAATGCGTTTTAATATAGAGAAAAAAGCGGAACGTTATGTCGTACGCTTGAGTTCTGAAGAAGTGGTGAATGATCCTTTCATCACCATCTTGTTTGAAATCGATACCGATGGCAATCGCAACATACGTCAGTATGCTTTGTTACTCGACCCTCCTGCGGTTGATCAACAAGTAGCAGTCACAGAACCACAAACAGCTATTGTTCCTGAATTAAATGCGGCCGTGGTACCCGCCAACTCAGATGCAAAAGAGACAGCGCCAACGGGCGAAGTTGCATCGACTCACACAGTTGGTAAGGGTGAGACACTGCATGGTATTGCCTCGCAGTTGAAACCTACAGACACTAAATTAGAGCAGGTGCTCATTGCGCTACAAAGATTAAATCCTAATGCGATTGAAGGTGACAACATTAATCGTATTAAAGCGGGTGCAGTATTAACATTGCCAGATACTGAAACGATTAAAGCGATTGATGCTGCTGATGCACGTAAATTAGTCAATGCACAAACGGCAGATTTTCGTCGTTATCGTGAACAGTTAGCGCAACAAGCACGTAAGCCTGAGGCGAGTACGGAAGCAAGAGCTGACTCAGCAACCAATCGGCAGTCACAAGGTCGAGTCGGTGTACAAGTCACTGAACCAACAGGCAAAGCCACACAAGACAAACTGCGCTTAAGCAAAGCAGGTGCACAAGGTAGTTCTCAGTCCGCAGCTAATGAAGCTGCCAACATGGATAAGATCGCAGCAGAGAAAGCTTTAGCGGAAGCCAATGATAGGGTTGCAGCATTAGAGAAAAATGTACGTGACATGTCTAGTTTATTAGATATGAAGAATCAAACATTGGCTGCGATGCAAAATCAAAACAAGTCTGCAGCATCAAGTACAGAGCCAACACCAAGCATAGCACAAAATTCAGAACAAAATTCAACACCAGTAGTGACAGCAACTGAGTCTCAAGCTACAGAACAAGCAGAGGCCACATCACAATCATTAGTGCAGATGGTTGAAGAAAAAATAAAAACAGATCCACTCGTCACTGAAATGAAAACATGGAAGTGGGATAGTGCGCAGTTTTTCAATCAAGACACAGCAGCTTATGCAAGCGCAGCAGCGGTGATGTTGTTATCGCTTGCTTTTATTTCCTCGGTTGTTCGTCGTCGTCGCCATCCTAGTAGTAATGTCTATGACGCTAATCCATTTTTAAATGAACGTAAGACAAAAGCCCAGTCTGAGTTAAGTACTAAGGTTGATAAAACACCGACTGAGGTTGAAACAAAAAATAGCGTATTCCATTCCCATTTTGTGCCATCTGTCAGTCAGTTAGATATCAATGAAGTCGATGCAGTTGCAGAGGCTGATGCCTATATTGCGTATGGTCGTGATAAACAAGCTGAAGAAATTTTATTAGATGCATTACGCACGCACCCTCAGCGTCATGCATTGCGTGTTAAGTTACTTGAGATTCATGCTGGACGTCAGGACAAAAAGAAATTCGCAGCCTTAGCAAAAGAATTGCAAGTCATGAGTAAAGGTGTGGGGGCGGAGTGGGAGCAAGCCATGCGTATAGGTCGCATTCTTGATCCAGATAATGCTTTATACAGTGCAGCTAAAACATCGGCACGTACTACGCAAACGATAGTTACGCGCAATGATAATCAAGAAATCTTAACGCGCACTGAGCCTTCATTAAAACTCGTTGTGTCTGATACGATTGTGTCGAAATCTTCCTCTGTGATGGAATTTGATTCTCGCTTAGAGGGTATGCTAGCAGCACATAGAAAGCGTGAAATTGCAGATGGTATTCCTCCTATTATTGATGTCGAACCGCATATAGGTTTGGATTTTCCTACCGAGGCAGATCAAACTAGGATCCGTACTGAGTTTGTGATTAATGATGATCGTTCACTCACTGCATTACGAACTAAATTAGATTTAGCGTTAGCTTGTCAAGAAATAGGTGATCGTGATGGTGCCAGAGAGTTGTTGAGTGAAGTGGCAAGTGCAGAAAATCCTGAATTAGCAAAGCGAGCACAATCTTTACTTGCGCAGCTTGCATAAAATTCACATTCATTTTTTTAGATTTTTATCTTTTATTTTGTCTAGACAAAATCGTCGAGCTGCAATGACGATAGTCAAATAAATTTCCCCTTAATTACTGCTAAGTCTGCTGATATCGTTTAACAGCAAGGCATGGCATATTAACTGAGACGGTTTTTATCATGCTAGGTGATGGATTGTGAAACATGATGTAAAAAGAATCGTACTTGGTATTCAATATGATGGCAGCTCTTGGCAAGGTTGGCAGCGTCAACCTCATGGCATTACGCTGCAAGATAAACTCGAAGCTGCATTAACCAAGTTCACACAAAAACCAGTTGAGGTCGTGTGTGCAGGCCGTACCGATTCAGGTGTGCATGCAATTGAACAGATTGTACATTTCGATACCGATGTAAAGCGTGAGTTATTTTCATGGGTGCGTGGTGTGAATGCTTTAATGCCCTCATCGATTGCAGTGCGTTGGGCGACTGAAGTGCCAACGGAAGAAGAAGAATTTCATGCTCGGTTTTCTGCCACAGCGCGCACTTATCACTACCTGATTTATAACGACGCAGTGCGTTCTCCTTTATGGAAGGGACGAGCAGGTTGGGTATTTCGCCCATTGCAAATTGATTTAATGCGGGAAGCAGCGCAGGCTTTAATTGGAACACAAGATTTTTCTGCCTTTCGTGCATCCGAATGTCAGGCGCAATCGCCTGTGCGCACTATGCATAGTCTAGAAATCTCACAGCAAAATGATTTAATCTTACTGAGCTTTCGTGCTAATGCTTTTTTGCATCACATGGTGCGCAATATTGTTGGTTCTTTAGTGCAGGTAGGGAGTGCTAATCAGCCTCCTGCTTGGATAGAAAAAATATTAATCAGTCGTGATCGCAGTCTGGCAGCGCCTACCTTTGCGCCAGATGGTTTATATCTGGCTAAGATTGATTACGATAGTCGTTGGGATTTACCGCACATATCCCACGCTTTTCCCATGTTTTGGAATCATGACAAATGACGCACATGAAAAATCAACGTACACGCATTAAATTATGTGGATTAACCCGCGCAGAAGATGTAAAGCTTGCAGTGGAATTAGGTACAGATGCACTGGGTTTTGTTTTTTATCCTGCATCACCACGTGCGGTTGATGCAAAACAGGCAGCACAGTTGCTCGCTTTATTGCCACCGTTTGTGAGTGCGGTTGGTTTATTTGTGAATGCCTCGATCGCAGAAGTGAGGCAAACACTAGCGATTGCACCCATATCAATTTTGCAATTCCATGGTGATGAAACTTTAGAGCAATGCTGTGCCATAGCTCAAGAGGTGCAGCGACCCTTTTTACGTGCGCTTAGAGTCAAGCCCGATATGAAATCAGCCGATTTGTTAGAATGTGACCAGCAATACCGTTCAGCTAGTCCTTATTTCTCTGGATTGCTACTCGATACTTGGGTCGATTCTTACGGTGGTAGTGGAAAGGTTTTCGATTGGTCTCTCATTCCCGCAGAACTCGCGCATCAGGCCGTTTTAAGTGGTGGCTTGAACGTACAAAATGTGACTGAAGCTGTTGTCAGCGTCCGTCCTTTTGCTGTTGATGTCAGTAGTGGCATTGAATCAGCAAAAGGTATCAAGGACACTAGACTCATGCATGCATTCGTGTCTGCTGTTCAAGCAGGCGACAGTCAAATTAAATAAGAGAGATCAACATGGATCAAGACTTTTCACACTTAGGTGATCAAGACGCACAGGGTCATTACAACTTTCCCGATGCGAGTGGGCATTTTGGCCAGTATGGTGGCAGCTTCGTTTCAGAAACGCTGACCCATGCATTGGAAGAACTTAAAGAGATTTACGCTCATTATCAACATGATCCGGAATTTCTACGTGAATTTCATCATGAGCTGAAATATTTTGTTGGACGTCCTAGTCCTATCTATCACGCTAAGCGCTGGTCTGAAGAAATGGGTGGCGCACAAATCTATTTCAAGCGTGAAGATTTAAATCATACTGGTGCACACAAAATTAATAATGTGATTGGCCAAGCCTTGTTAGCTAGGCGCATGGGTAAACCGCGTGTGATTGCAGAAACTGGTGCAGGTCAACATGGAGTGGCAACAGCGACCATCTGCGCACGTTTTGGTTTGGAATGCATCGTGTACATGGGAAGTGAAGATGTAAAGCGCCAAGTACAAAATGTCTATCGTATGCAGTTATTAGGTGCAACCGTTGTGCCCGTAGAGTCTGGCTCCAAAACACTGAAAGATGCATTAAACGAAGCCATGCGTGATTGGGTCACGAATGTAGAAAATACGTTTTACATTATTGGTACCGTTGCAGGTCCTCATCCTTATCCTATGATGGTAAGAGATTTTCAATCCGTGATTGGCAATGAATGTTTAGAACAAATGCCGGATCTCATAGGTCGTCAACCTGATTATGTGATGGCGTGTATCGGTGGTGGATCGAATGCGATGGGAATTTTTCATCCTTACATTGATCATCATGAAGTGACTTTAATTGGTGTGGAAGCAGCGGGTGAGGGCATAGCAACGGGTAAGCATTCCGCTGCCTTGCTTGGTGGTATACCAGGTGTGTTACATGGCAATCGCACTTATTTACTGCAAGATGAACATGGTCAAATCATCGAGACGCATTCTGTGTCTGCAGGTTTAGATTATCCTGGTGTAGGTCCTGAACATGCATGGTTGAAAGACTCACATCGTGCGCAGTATGTATCAGTGACCGACGATGAAGCAGTCAAAGCCTTTCATCATTGCTGTCAAATTGAAGGCATTATTCCTGCGCTTGAATCCGCGCATGCATTAGCCTATGCAGCAGAGTTTGCTTCTACCTTGCCTAAGGATAAAGTCATACTTGTGAATTTATCTGGCCGTGGCGATAAAGATATGCATACCGTTGCTGAATATGGCAAATTGCATCCTGCTGCAAAATAAGGATGCATCATGTCTAGAATTCAAAAAACCTTTGCTGATTTAACAGTGCAAAAGAAAAAAGCACTCATCACTTTTATTACTGCTGGTGATCCTTCGCCTGAACTGACAGTACCTTTGCTGCATGCTTTAGTAGAAGGTGGTGCAGATATCTTAGAACTAGGCGTTCCTTTTTCTGATCCTATGGCAGAAGGTCCGGTGATTCAACGTGCTTGTGAACGTGCGTTGAAGTTCGGTGTCAACATGCATGATGTCTTTGGCTATGTAAAAAGTTTTCGTGAAAAAAATAAACATACGCCTATCGTCTTAATGGGCTATGCCAATCCTATCGAACGTATGGGCATGCAAACATTTATCGATGCAGCGCATGCAGCCGGTGTAGATGGTGCCATTGTGGTCGATTACCCACCTGAAGAATGTGTGGAATTTGCGCAAGCTTTACAAGCCAAAGACATGGATCCAATTTTTCTGTTGGCACCAACCTCAACTGAGGAGCGCATTCAACAAGTCGCAAAAGTAGGCAGTGGTTTTTCTTACTATGTTTCTTTGCGTGGTGTGACTGGCGCAGGCAATATCGATACCGTTGAAGTGTCTGAGCGCATCGCTTCTATACGCAAGCATGTGAAATTACCAATCGGTGTAGGTTTTGGTATCCGCGATGCCAGCACTGCAAAAGCAGTGGCTTCAGTGGCAGATGCGATCGTCATCGGCAGTCGCATCATTCAGGAATTAGAAAACACACCTACTGATAAAGCGACGGAAGCGGTTCGGCTGTTTTTGACTGATATTCGAACAGCGATTGATGAGATTGCCGGTTAAACAAGATGTTAATAGAAGTTTTCAAATTAACATCAAAATTGCCGATTTGGATCACCACCCAGTGGAAGGTACAATGACGGCGTCGTGGCGCCAAAAGCGCCGCTCTCCTGAAAGTGAGCTTCCATGAGTTGGTTAGAAAAACTACTACCGCCCCGCATTCAACGATCCGACGCATCTACACGTCGCTCCGTTCCGGAAGGCTTATGGGTTAAATGTCCTTCTTGTGAGGCGGTTCTGTATCGTACCGATTTAGAATCGAATCAGCATGTTTGTCCTAAATGTGATCATCACATGCGCATTCGTGCACGTGATCGTTTAGATGCCTTACTCGATCAAGAAGGTCGTTATGAAATCGGTCAAGACACCTTGCCGGTCGACTCATTAAAATTCAAAGACAGTAAAAAATATCCTGAGCGCTTAAAAGCAGCGATGGATGCCACTGGTGAAACCGATGCCTTAATCGTATTAGGTGGCGCCATCATGACTCTGCCTGTGGTGGTGGCATGTTTTGAGTTTGAATTCATGGGCGGTTCTATGGGTTCAGTAGTGGGTGAGCGTTTTGTGCGTGGAGTACAAACAGCATTAGAACAAAAAGTACCGTTCATCTGTATCACTGCAACTGGTGGCGCACGTATGCAAGAAGGTTTGTTGTCGTTGATGCAGATGGCAAAGACCACTTCTATGCTCACTAAGCTCTCTGAGAAAAAATTACCTTTCATCTCTGTGTTGACTGATCCCACTATGGGTGGTGTTTCTGCATCCTTTGCTTTTATGGGTGATGTCGTGATGGCAGAACCAAAAGCACTGATTGGTTTTGCAGGACCACGTGTGATTGAAAACACTGTGCGTGAAAAACTACCTGAAGGTTTTCAGCGTTCTGAATTTATTATTCAAAAAGGTGCGATCGATATGATCGTCGACCGTCGTCAAATGCGTGAAGAAATTGCACGTATCTTGGCGATTTTGCAGAACCAGCCTCCAGAGGTATTAGCCTAAGACCACTGTCTGCCTAAGTTAGACAGTGGTGTCTGCATGAACCCAATGACGACTTCCACACTTAGTCTAGACGCATGGTTACAGCGTCTTGAAACTGCCCATGCACTAGTCATAGAATTAGGACTTGAGCGTGTTGATGCAGTTGCACGTGCCATGGGTTTGCAGTTTGCTTGTCCTGTGATCACAGTGGGTGGCACCAATGGCAAAGGTTCTACCTGCGCTATGTTGGAATCCATGCTGATGCAAGGTGGATATCGTGTCGGTCTGTATACCTCTCCTCATCTCTTGCAATTTAATGAACGCGCACGTATAAATGGCGAGATGGTGGATGATGAAAAATTTTGTGATGCCTTTGCTCGTGTTGAAGCAGTGCGCGCCAAACTTGCTATTTCTCTGACTTATTTTGAATTCACTACGTTAGCAATACTGCAGTTATTCGTCGATGCGAAGTTGGATGCTGTGATTTTAGAAGTAGGTCTAGGTGGACGTTTAGATGCAGTCAATATCATTGATGCTGATGTTGCGATCGTCACCAGTGTCGATTTAGATCACATGGATTATCTGGGTGATACACGTGAAAAAATAGGCTTTGAAAAAGCCGGCATATTTCGTTCGGGTCGTACCGCAATTTGTAGTGATCCGGTAGCGCCTGCTTCTTTGATTGCACACGCACAAACAATCGGCGCTGATCTCTGGTTGTTTGGACGTGACTTTAATTATTCTGGTGATAAGCAACAATGGAATTATGGTGGACGCGATCAACGCAGAAACGCTTTAGCTTATCCTAGCTTGCGTGGTGCGAATCAGTTGTTAAACGCTAGTGCTGCTTTAGCTGCATTAGAAGTATTGCGACACAAACTGCCATTAGGTGCGCAAGAAGTGCGTACTGGTCTGGTGTTGGTGGATTTGCCGGGTCGCTTTCAAGTCTTGCCGGGTCGGCCTGCAGTCATATTAGATGTGGCACACAACCCGCATGCAGCTGCTACCTTGGCGCAAAATCTTGACAACATGGGATTTCATCCCTACACCTACGCTATCTTTGGTGCCATGTCCGACAAAGATATTGCTGGAATCTTGTCACAGTTATCTGGTCGTATAGATCATTGGTGCTTAACCGACTTACCCCTTGCGCGTGCTGCAAGTGCGGAGAGTTTAAAAAAAGCAGTATTAGATGCGGGTTTTCAAGCAGCGGATGCGCCGGATGCGCAAACGAGTATTGAATGTTTTTCATCTCCTGCAGAAGCCCTGTTGAATGCGAGTAATCGGGCAGGGGAGAATGATAGAATTGTGGTCTTCGGATCATTTTGGACGGTAGCCGGAATTTTGGCCGCTAAAAAATCCGCATTACACTGATTCTGGACTTCACGACATCAATATGGGCTTGTTCTCTTTCCTAGATAAAAACAAGCAAGCGAATGACGAAGAGAATAATCCTCCCGTCAAAGCGCGCCGCACCCGCAGATCAGAATCTAGCGAAGCACAAGAGCCGCTAGATCCTGCACTTCCTGAGAAAAGACGTGCGCGCCGTCGCTTGATTGGTGCTACCGCTTTGGTACTGGCTGCCATTATTGGCTTGCCTATGATTTTTGATTCTGAACCTAAGCCCTTCTCGGATGAGATTGCGATTCAGATTCCCGCTCGCGATGCACCTGCCACTCGTCAAAGTGCGCCTAGCTTACCTCCTCTAGAATTAAGTCCTCCAACTAATCGTGTTGTTGAAAAACCGAGTGCTCCAATTGCACCTGATGCACCTATAGCTACTTTGCCAGTACCTAAGATTGACACTCCTGCACCGGTTGTAAAAAATAATATCTCAGAGCCTGTGCAAGCTGAAAAAGAAGTGAAAAAAGAAGTCGCGCCTAAGGAATCTTCTAAAGAAAATACAAAAGAGATTACGAAAGATAAGGCTAAAGAAAAATCTAAAGACAAGGCTAACGATAAATCGAATAACAAAGCCAGTAATAAAACTGATAGTGCGAAACAATCAGATAGTAAAAATACGAAGTCGAATCGCGATTTACCTATACGTTATGTCTTGCAAGTAGCTGCCGTTGAAAATAAAGCCAAGGCAGATGATATGCAAGAAAAATTAAAGAAGGCAGGGATTAAATCTTATACGCAAAAAATTCCTACTAGTGCAGGTGACCGTATACGCATACGCGTAGGTCCATTTGTGAATAAAGAAGAAGCAGAGAAGATGCGCGCGCGACTGCGCAAGCTTGGTCTTAACGGATCATTGCAGCCAGTCTAAACCAGCTCTGATGTGATAGAGCTTGAATTGTTATGTTGAGGAGTCCACCATGTGTGGCATTGTAGGTGTTGTTTCTCACGGACCGGTCAATCAAATCATTTATGACGCTTTGCTGTTACTACAGCATCGTGGTCAAGATGCCGCAGGTATTGCAACCAGCCATGGCAATACCTTTAGCATGCATAAAGCGAATGGTTTGGTACGCGATGTTTTTCGTACGCGGAATATGCGTTCTTTGCCGGGTAACTCAGGTATAGGTCAATGTCGTTATCCCACCGCCGGATCTTCGAGTGAAGAAGAAGCGCAGCCTTTTTATGTGAATGCTCCTTTTGGAATCACCTTAGCGCATAACGGTAATTTGACCAATGCAGATCAACTTAAAATAGAAATGTTTAAGAATGATCGCCGTCATATCAACACCGATTCCGATTCTGAAGTGTTACTCAATGTCTTAGCGCATGAGATACAACAATCCACTAGTAGCTTCTCGCTTGATCCGCACACTATCTTTAATGCAGTCACTGCATTGCATAAGCGAGTCAGAGGTTCCTACGCAGTTGTTGCACAAGTAGCTGGTTATGGTTTGCTCGCGTTTCGTGATCCTTATGGCATACGTCCTTTGTGCATAGGTTTTAATGACACCGAAAAAGGACCTGAATATTTAATCGCTAGTGAATCAGTCGCATTAGAAGGATTAGGTTTTCATTTCTTGCGCGATGTCTTGCCGGGTGAAGCAATATTCATTGATAACGATGGCAAGCTATATAACCAACAATGTGCTGAATCGCCGACCTTAAATCCTTGTGCGTTTGAATTTGTTTATCTGGCACGTCCTGATTCTGTGATTGATGGCGCATCAGTATATGCAGCGCGATTAAAAATGGGTGAATATCTGGCGCATAAAATTCGTCGTGAATTTGCTGCCGGTGATATTGATGTGGTGATGCCTATTCCTGATTCTTCGCGTCCATCTGCGATGGAATTAGCGATGACACTTAATTTAGATTATCGCGAAGGCTTTATTAAGAACCGCTACATAGGTCGTACCTTCTTAATGCCAGGGCAGGCTATACGCAGAAAATCTGTACGTCAAAAACTCAATGCGATTAGTGCGGAATTCAAAGGTAAGAGTGTATTGCTCGTAGATGATTCCATCGTACGTGGTACGACTAGCCGTGAGATCGTACAGATGGCACGTGACTCAGGTGCTCGTCGTGTGATTTTTGCTTCTGCTGCACCACCGGTGAAATATCCTAATGTGTATGGCATAGACATGCCTACCCGCGATGAGCTAATTGCTTACAACCGCACTAACGAAGAAGTCTGCCGTGAAATCACAGCCGATGCGCTGGTGTATCAAGACATAGAAGATATGAAGCGTTCGATTTCTGATATCAATCCTATGTTGAAAAAATTCGAAGCTTCTTGTTTTGATGGTGAATACATCACAGGCGATATCTCACGTGATTATTTAGATAGAATCGAATTTGCCCGTGCCAATCCAAAAGTTGTGATGGAAGATGCGGTACGTACGCAACTCAATCTCAATTTAGCGCAGATAGAATAGCTATAGTTTTACATTGCATTGCCATGACAACTAAAAAAACATTCGGTTTTACCTCAACGATTTTGCATAGCGATAGGCAAAAGACGATTGAGCATGGCTCATTGCATAAGCCTGTCCATCATTCAGTTGCATTTGGTTATAGCGATGCACGCGATTTAGCGGCTGTATTTCAAGGTAAAAAATCAGGCTATCGCTATGGACGTCAAGGCAATCCTACCGTCACTGCTTTAGAAGAAAAAGTCACACGCATGGAAGATGGTTATTCTACGTTGTGTTTTGCGACAGGTATGGCTGCAATAGGCGCCTTAGTGCAAGGCTTGCTGCGTAGTGGTGATCATGTTATTTCGTCTTCTTTTTTATTTGGGAATACGAATAGCTTGTGGCAGACCGTAGAAGTGCAGGGAATGCCAGTGTCGTTTGTTGATGCGACCGATGTGGCAAATGTGGAGCGTGCCATCACACCAGCAACACGCATGGTGTTTGTAGAAACGATAGCCAATCCTCGTACTCAAATAGTTGATCTAGAGCGTATAGGTCAGCTATGCGCCAAGCATGGCATTTTGTATGTGGTGGATAACACCATGACCTCGCCGTATTTATTTCGTCCTAAAGCAGTGGGTGCGAGCTTCGTCATTAATGCATTAACTAAATACATAGGTGGACACGGTAATGCTTTAGGTGGCAGTCTGACAGACACAGGTTTGTTTGATTGGAATCGCTATTCGAATATTGCCGAAACTTATAAACGCTTTGAAACTAAACAGTGGGGCATGGCGCAATTGCGTGCGAAAGCCTTACGTGATTTTGGTGCTTCACTAGGTCCTGAAGCAGCGCATCATTTAGCAGTGGGTACTGAAACCATAGCGTTACGAGTTGAAAGACAATCAGCTAGTGCACTTGCCTTAACAAGCATGTTGGCTAAAGATGCACGTGTCGCTGCTGTGTATTACCCTGGTTTGACGCAACATCCTCAACACGCATTAGCGAGTCAATTATTTAAAGCCTATGGTGGCTTGTTTAGTTTCGAACTAAAAGCGGGTTTGGATTGTTTTGATTACATCAATCATCTACAGCTTGCTATTCCTTCTAGCAATCTAGGTGATACACGAACACTCATCATTCCAGTGGCACACACGATTTATCATGAAATGGGTGCAGAGCGTCGCGCTAGTATGGGTATTGCGGAATCCTTGATTCGAGTCTCAACCGGTATTGAAGAGACTGAAGATTTATTACAAGATTTTGCACAAGCCTTAGATGCTGTGAGTCCACCAAAAAAATAAATTATCTAAGGTCCTAGTGTGCGCGCAGCTTGTCGGCTTAGCCAACTCACACCGGCTTTCATTTCAAACTGTTGTAGCTTAGTAATGAGCTGATTTGCATCCTTATCCACTAAAAGTAGCTCAGCATGTTCAGCGCGTAAAAATCCTTGTTGTACTTGATGTTGCAGAAAATCGATTAAGCCATTAAAAAAATCGGCTGTGTTGAATAAGCCTATAGGTTTTTCATGAAAGCCTAACTGAGCCCAAGTTAAGACTTCAAATAATTCTTCCAAAGTCCCGATGCCACCGGGCATAGCAATAAAGCCATCCGATAGTTCAGCCATCTTAGCTTTGCGCGCATGCATATCATCGACAACAATGAGTTCTGTCAGGTGATGATGTCCCACTTCCGTTTCCATTAATGCCTTAGGAATCACACCGGTAACATGTCCTCCTAATGCGAGTACAGCATCTGCGATTTTCCCCATTAAGCCAACCTGACCGCCACCGTATATCAAAGCGATCTGATTGTTTACTAGGCACTGCGCAAGTTGACTCGCTGCTTGCGAATAGATGGGATCATGCCCAGTCGAAGCACCACAATAAACACATAGACTTTGTATGGATTTTTTAGACATGAAGCTAGCTCATTTCGCTCATTTTTTTAATTAATAAAAAATATCATACTGGAATAAGGTTCATTGCAACTTATTGCCTATTTATTGTTGACAGTAAGGAGTTAATGCGTCCTTACTAAATAGACAAGAAGCTCAATGCGAGTCTCTCGCTTATAATTAATACTTGTCAACCGATCAGCCTAAAAAGTAACCAATGAGTAAAGAGCCTAAATTGTCATTTAAGCAGCAACAATTAATTGTGCGTGAAAACGCGATTATTGATGCAACCAATGCCTTGCTTGCTCAAAAAGGTTATGACCTCATGACGATGGATGAGGTGGCAGCAGAAGTTGGGATTGCTAAAGCCAGTTTATATAAACACTTTCCCTCAAAAGAAGCGCTCGCAGCAGCAGCTATGGTTAGGTTGTTAGAAAACACCATATCGTTTGTGCGTGATCTGGATACACAGCTATCCGCAATAGAACAATTAAAAAGCGTATTGAAGTGGGCGTTAGATATTCGCATCAAAGGCGGATTGCCCACTCTCCCAAATGAAAACACTAGTTTGCGTGACGCCTTATTGAATAACAATCGTTATCTAAATCGCTTACTAGATTTAAATGAACACATGGCGGGTTTGATAGAAAAAGCCAGAACAGAAGGGGTGATTCGTCAGGATCTGCCGGTGGATGTAGTGTTGTTTACAATCTATGCACGTTCATGTGATCCCACTTTAGACTATCTGAGATCATCAGGACAATACACAGATGAACAAGTTATCGATTTTCTGATATCAACTTGTTTTCGCGGGCTGCAGTAATTTCTTGCATCACAATGTTTACTGATTGTTTAGTAAATGCTAATGCAATATGCCCGACTAAATCAATTTCTATATTGCGTGCATGCGGTAAATAAGACGAATGTTGCGGTGATACGATGTTGTCATGCCGTGAATAAATCGACACAATCTTTGAACATGTAGCGGGTGCTGAAGATACATTCAGTGTATTGATCCAGCTACTAGCTTCCTGATTGTCATTCCAACGCATTTGATAAGCATTCATACCCCATGCTGCTGCCGCTAACTTACTGCCATGATGCGGTGTGCCTAGCGTAATTAAGCGCGCAATTTTCTCTTCACCATAGCGTCGCATATAAGCACGTGCAGATAGTCCTCCCATGCTGTGCCCCACAATAACGACTTGTGACTGACCTGTATGTTGGCACAGTGTTGTGATGGCATTGTGAATGAGAACTGCATAGTCATCAATGCCTGCTAACACCGGTTCGCAATCTATCGCGCTATGGGTAATTTTTTGTTTTTGCAGTACACGACTGACATTACTCCAATAACCACTGTTACAACCATAACCATGAATGAGTAATACAGGTAAGCCAACATGCTGCGTGCTAGAGCGAAAACTAAAACCTGCAAATGGAAACGACCAATACCAACATACGCTACTCCAGTAAAATTCTTGCAGTATAAGTTGTAGTAATTGCCAGCGATGATATTTTTTACCTTCAGCCCGTGTTACATCGAACACAGCAGCAGTAAAAAAATTATTGATAATGATATAAGTGCGAGGCAGTGATGTTAAGACAGTGCTGATCACAATCGCTAACAATGTTTCAGTCAATTCCATTGATACTATCCACACAGACAATAGCGCAATACTGACTAACTGCACAAACAGCATAAATTGTGTGAAGCTGGCAATCATGCTGTTGGTTCAGTCGGTGGAGTGGATGTTGGTTTGATTATTTTCTCTAGCTGATTTAAGCGCGTTTTAGCCCATCTATCATGCAGGTATTGCCTATCAGGGTGGAGAAAAATAGCTGCAGCCCACAAGATGAAATTCGCAGTCGGCAAAATCACCAACATCCAGCCCTGTGCATGAAATAAAGAAGCGATTGCTAATCCTGGCACAAACCACAACCACATCAATACATAACGCAGCAATGCACGTTGCCAATTGAGTGCTTCACCATTTACTGTGGTGAGTTGTATGCGCCATGTTTTCATTGCCAGCGTTTGCCCGCCATGGGTCCAAAACCAGATGAAGTAAACGCCCAACACGGTAAATAACCAGATGATTAAAGGCGTACGCATGTACAGCGCATGACGTTGTTGGATGAGGGTAGAAAATAACCAAGTAGCGATGAATAACAGGCCGAATAACAACATTGCTTCATACACCATACAAAGCAATCGCACACGTAGTGAGGGCGCGTTGCGTGATGAAGATTTGGTGGCTGGTGGTGAAGTGAGAGTAGTGTTCAAGATGACGCTATCAATGAAATGAAATGGAATGGGATGCAATAAACAGTCATTGTAAAGCGAGTCAGCCTGAATGAATGATCGGCCAGTTTGCAAAGCGCTGAAGGGCTAAACATAGGCGTTAGGTTTCAATATTGATAATAACTGCAAAGATCAGCGATACAAGCGCGATTTGAGCCCTCAAAATCCTTGATTTCAAACGATTTTCCCCAGATTGGACTTGACCGACTTGCTGCAACGCAGTAACGTATTGATCCCCTGTCATCCACAGGGGAATCCTGTGCCTTGCCACGGGTGGCGCAAGACGCTGCTCGTGCGACAAGGCTCTTTCATTTTGAAAGCTGTTTGCTCTAACCCACGCCACAAGCGTGAAGAATCTTTTGTTGTTTTACGCCCTCAGGCTGCACGAGTCGCGTTTAGCGTTGGTTTGAAATACATCTGGGTATGTATAACGGACTGACGTGACCGCACAAAAAAGGAATGTCCGAGGATAAAACAACTGCCGATTCTATTAGGAGAGAGCATCCGATCAATCTCCCATGGACCTTGAAAGGAAGTTGTATGAGTCAAGAAATCACTGGCGCAGAAATTCTTGTGCGCTGTCTAGCCGAAGAGGGCGTCGAGCATGTGTTCGGCTATCCCGGTGGCGCTGTACTTTATATTTACGACGAAATTTTTAAGCAGAATAAGTTTCAGCACATACTCGTTCGTCATGAACAAGCTGCTGTACATGCTGCTGATGCGTATTCACGTTGTTCGAATAAGATTGGTGTAGCACTCGTGACCTCAGGTCCTGGTGTAACCAATGCGGTAACGGGTTTGGCTACTGCCTATATGGATTCTATTCCTATGGTGGTGATCACAGGTCAGGTACCTTCGCATGCAATAGGACAAGACGCATTTCAAGAATGCGATACCGTCGGTATTACCCGCCCTTGCGTAAAACATAATTTCTTGGTCAAGGATGTAAAAGACTTGGCCATGACGATGAAAAAAGCTTTTTATATTGCGACCACTGGCCGTCCTGGTCCAGTGCTAGTTGATATACCAAAAGACATCACGATTCACAAAACCACTTATGAGTATCCGCAAGAATTAGAAATGCGTTCTTATAAGCCGGTAGAAAAAGGTCATGCGGGTCAAATCAGAAAAGCGGTGCAGTTATTACTGACTGCTGAGCGTCCTATGATTTATACCGGTGGTGGTGTGATTTTGTCGGATGCTTCACCTGAGCTCAATAAATTAGTCGATAAACTCGGTTATCCCTGTACCAATACCTTGATGGGTCTGGGTGCATATCGTTCAACCAGTGAGCACTTTGTTGGTATGCCAGGTATGCATGGCACCTATGAAGCTAACATGGCAATGCAGCACTGTGATGTGCTGATTGCGATTGGTGCGCGTTTCGATGACCGCGTAATTGGCAATCCAAAACATTTCGCAACCAACCCACGCAAAATCATTCATATTGATATTGATCCTTCTTCAATTTCAAAACGTGTGAAAGTTGATATTCCTATCGTTGGCAATGTCAAAGAAGTGTTGAATGAAATTTTGTCTCAACTCGATGCTGCTGAAACCAAACCTAATGCCACTGCGATCTCTGCATGGTGGAAGCAAGTTAATGAGTGGCGTAAAAAAGAATGTTTGAAATATCCAACGTCAACGGAAGTCATCAAACCACAGTCAGTCGTACAAAAACTGTGGGAAGTCACCAAAGGTGATGCCTTCATTACATCCGACGTAGGTCAACATCAAATGTGGGCAGCGCAGTACTACGGATTTGATAAGCCACGTCGTTGGATTAATTCAGGTGGCTTGGGCACCATGGGTGTGGGCTTGCCCTATGCAATGGGTGTACAAATGGCACATCCTGATGCAACGGTAGCTTGCGTGACGGGTGAAGCTTCAATACAGATGTGTATACAAGAGCTCGCAACATGTAAGCAATATCATCTGACACCAAAAATCATTTTGCTCAACAATCGTTATCTCGGTATGGTGCGTCAGTGGCAGCAGATTGATTATGACAAACGCTATTCAGAGTCCTACATGGATTCCTTGCCTAATTTCGATAAATTAGCAGAATCATTTGGCCATGTGGGTATGACCATTACCAAACCTAGTGATGTGGAATCATCATTAAAAGATGCCTTCGCGATGAAAGACAAACTCGTCTTCATGAATTTCATCACCGATCGCGATGAAAACGTATGGCCTATGGTGAAAGCAGGTAAGGGTCTGACTGAGATGCTGCTTGGTTCGGAGGATCTATAACATGCGCCATATTATTTCTGCCTTATTAGAAAATGAAGCCGGTGCGTTGTCACGTGTCGTAGGATTATTTTCTGCGCGTGGCTATAACATTGAGACGCTGACCGTTGCACCTACTGAAGATGCAACACTGTCACGTATGACTATCGTGACTTCAGGTTCAGATGATGTGGTTGAACAAATTACAAAACATTTGAATCGCTTAATCGAAGTCGTGAAAGTAGTTGATCTCACAGAAGGCGCGTTTATTGAACGTGAACTCATGTTGATCAAAGTACGTGCAGTAGGTAAAGAGCGCGAAGAAATGAAGCGTACTACGGATATCTTCCGTGGTCGCATCATCGATGTCACTGATAAGACTTACACCATTGAGCTGACAGGGAATAAATCCAAGCTTGATGCATTCATTGATGCCATCGACCGTGCATCCATACTTGAAACCGTCCGCACTGGTGGATCGGGCATAGGGCGTGGTGAACGAATTCTCAAGGTTTAATTCAATCAACAACTTAGACAATTTTTAATTAGTTAGGAAAATCATGAAAGTTTTTTACGACAAAGACTGCGACCTCTCCCTCATCAAAGGCAAAAACGTCGCCATCATCGGTTACGGTTCACAAGGACATGCACATGCACAAAACCTGAGTGATTCAGGTTGTAAAGTAACCGTCGGTTTACGTAAGGGCGGTTCTTCATGGGCCAAGGTTGAAAAAGCTGGTCTGAAAGTAGCGGAAGTGAATGATGCAGTGAAAGCTGCTGATGTCATCATGATTTTGCTGCCAGATGAAAATATCGCGCAGGTTTATCACGACAACGTAGCACCACATGCTAAACAAGGTGCTGTACTCGCGTTTGCACATGGCTTTAATGTGCATTACGGTCAAGTCGTGCCACGTGCTGATCTCGACGTCATCATGATCGCTCCAAAAGCACCAGGTCACACAGTGCGTGCAACTTACACCCAAGGTGGTGGTGTGCCGCATTTAGTCGCGATCTATCAAGACAAATCAGGTCATGCTCGTGATATCGCTTTGTCCTATGCCATGGCAAATGGTGGTGGTCGTGCTGGCATCATCGAAACCAACTTCCGTGAAGAGACAGAGACCGACTTGTTTGGTGAACAAGCAGTGCTGTGTGGCGGTACCGTTGAATTGATTAAAGCAGGTTATGAAACCTTAGTAGAAGCCGGCTATGCGCCAGAGATGGCTTACTTTGAATGCTTGCATGAACTCAAACTCATCGTGGATCTGATCTATGAAGGCGGTATCGCTAACATGAATTACTCCATCTCTAACAACGCTGAGTATGGTGAATATGTAACCGGTCCACGTATCGTGACTGAAGACACGAAGAATGCAATGCGTCAGTGTTTGAAAGACATTCAAACCGGTGAATATGCGAAGAGCTTCATCTTAGAAAACAAAGCAGGTGCACCAACATTGATTTCACGTCGTCGTCTGAATGCAGAACATCAGATCGAAGTCGTAGGCGCGAAATTAAGGGGGATGATGCCTTGGATTGCTAAGAATAAGATGGTAGATCAGTCAAAGAACTAAGTACTAAAAAGTTCTTCGGCATCATACGGGATGCGCTAGTAAGCGCACCCCGCGCTCGGACTAAAAGCTGCACGCAGGTGCAGCTTTTTTTACGTCCTTACGTGCACTTGGATTGCTAAAAATAAGATGGTAGATCAGTCTAAGAACTAATTTTTCATTCTTCGATTGGATAGCTAAAAATAAAATGGTAGATCAGTCAAGGAACTAAGTACTAGTAAGTTCTTCGGCATCATACGGGATGCGCTGGTAAGCGAAGCTTGTATTGAAAATGAAAAAGGCTGCACATCTGTGCAGCCTTTTTTGTGTCTACGTAATAGCTAATTAAGAAAGAACCTCTTCTCTAGGCATTTCATCTAGAACAGTTTCATTGATTGTAAATTTATAAAAAATTCCAGCATCAATCACCCTTATTTTAATTTCGTCATCTTCGTTTATTAGAATTTCACATTCCATATTTATTTTTTGTACGAATTTTTCTGAACTTGCTTTTTCGCCTTTATCGAGAACTTGGTTGATGGGTAGAAGTGTAAAATTAGCAGGAATATTTTCATCAGGTTGATGCTTGATTCTTAGGTTATCGCCATCGGTATATTGTGTTGCTCTTAAAATAATTCGTCTGTCTCTTCCTTCTGTTTCATTTTCAATTAAATTGACATCAAATAGTATTTTTGCTTTCTCTGGATCACCAACATTGGATATGAATGAACTTGAGTTTTGAAATGAAAAAGTGAGTAAAGTGCCAAAAGTAGTTTGACTCAAAAAATGAGAAATATCAGATATATTTTTTGTATTTAGGTTAGATTGAAGTTGAAATTTCTTTAAAGGTTTAATAAATGAATCATTTAATAAAATAAGGTCAGGATCTATTTTTTTATTGGATTCTGGATTCGATTCTGAGTTTTCATAACTTTCAAACTCTTCGTTTAAAAATCCGTTGGGCAGATATTTTTCTATAGTTTTTGATTGATTTGCTTTTGGGGCGATATTTTGAGTGTTGGTATCTTTCCCATTTATACTAAATTTCGATGTGCTTCTAGTTGCATCTTTACTGCATTGAGCGTCAAGGTTTGAAATGAGATTTGAAAGTTCTATCTTGTCTTGTTCTTCGCACAATGGGTCATTAAGTTGTGTTTTTAAATTTTTTGCGATTTGTTCTTTTTGTTTTTCGGTAAAAGAAATTTTATATTCGTATACTTTCCCTTCATGTATGTAGGGAATAGACATATCTTCAGGGATGTTTTTTTTAATTTGATTACGCAATTCAATCCGATTTTTTACTATTGCTATAGCCTCTTTTTTATTTACTCCCTTGTCTAGCAAATGCATAAATGCTAAAGATGCGCTTAATTGTAATTTCAATGGTAGATCTTTTTCTATATGTTTTTTATTGATTAGATTTTCTGCCAAGCGCGCAAGTTTATATGCCTCTTTAAATTCAAATTTAAATTCTTCCATTGCGACACAAGTTTTTCTAGATGCTTCTGTAGCATCTTTTTTTGATAGACCAAATTGCTTAATTAAATATGCGGTGTGATTTGCTACATTGGTAGCCTTTCTTAAATCACTGCTAGGTGTATTCATTAGTTCTTCAACAACAAAGCCATATATTTTTTTATCTTTAATATCCCAAAGTTGTTTTATATTTTCATTTTCTTTAAATAGATCTGAGTTTTCAAGAGTCGATTTAAAATTAGGTTCTGGATTTTTAACATCAAGCAAAAATATTTTTTTTAGTAAAGAGGTAACGGGTTTAACTTCTATTTTTTCTTGAAATAGTGATACTTCACCAAATAATTTATGTTGAATTGCAAGTTCTGCTTTTTCATTCCAATTTGTGCGTTCGCGACTAGGATTGAAAATCGCTCTGAAGCCTGATTTGAAACGATCGGTCCAACTCGCGATACGTACATTGCCTGATTCTGATACACGCACCTCCCATTTATTTGTCTGCGCCTTATGGTAGATATTTAAAGCTTCAATCGTATTTTGTTTGGCGATACTGGTCATGGATTTCACCTTTATTTAATCAAGATTTGTCATTCGAACTTCTTGTTTTTGATGCCAATTTTTTGGTTCAATTTTTCGTTAGAAAAAATTGGTGGCAAGGAACTGGGATAAGTTCTTTATTGAATCTGGGTTGAATTAAGGTGGTTGTAGGCTGTTTGATGCGTTGAGCTGATATCATTCGACAATTGTTATCCAGAAGATTTTTCCTTGAGTTAATCTTTCATAAAAGAAAATTTCTAGTTTATTGGAGCAGGTTTGAATTCTTATCCCCACCCCATCATTGCCCGCGAAGGCTGGCCGTTCCTTGCGATTGCTGTCATTGTTGCTCTTATCGCATCTGTTACCTTAGGTGCTTGGTCGCTTCCTTTCTGGTTGATCGCACTATTTGTTTTGCAGTTTTTCCGTGACCCTGGTCGTTTGATTCCTCTTGATCCCAAGGCGGTGTTGTCACCGGCTGATGGTCGTATCGTGGTGGTGGCCAAGGCACATGATCCTTATGCCAATCGCGAAGCCTTGAAAATCAGTGTGTTTATGAATGTATTTAATGTGCATTCAAATCGCGCGCCGGTGGATGGCAAGATTGAAAAAGTCGAGTATTTCCCTGGCAAATTCGTGAATGCTGATCTGGACAAAGCATCGACTGAAAATGAACGCAATGCCTTAGTTATTAAGGCGGCTAATGGTGAGACGGTGACTTGTGTGCAAGTGGCTGGTCTGGTTGCACGTCGCATTCTTTGCTATGTAAATGCATCTGATGTCTTAGCGCGTGGTCAGCGTTACGGCTTTATTCGCTTTGGTTCACGTGTTGATGTGTATTTACCTTTGACAGCGCGTCCTCTAGTTGTGGTGGGCGATAAAGTGTCGGCGACGGAAACGATTCTTGCTGAATTCTGATTCAACTCTCTTCGCTACTCGGATACCATACCGCCATGTCACTCTTTAACAACCGTAAATCTAAGGCCAAATCTAGTCACGCTAGAGGCTTGAGGCTGCCGCGATTGCCTATCCGACGACTGCGAAAATCAGAAGATTCAGATCCATTCTCTCCGCCTGAGCGTAATCGTGGGATTTATCTTTTACCCAATGCGTTTACGACTGCGGCTTTGTTTTGCGGGTTTTATGCAATTGTGATGGCGATGAATGGTCAGTTTTCTAACGCAGCAGTGGCGATTTTTGCGGCGATGGTGTTGGATGCGGTGGATGGTCGCGTTGCGCGATTAACCAATACCACCAGTGAATTTGGCGCTCAATACGATAGTTTGTCTGACATGGTGTCCTTCGGTGCAGCACCCGCTTTGATTATGTATGAATGGGCTTTGCGCGGCATGGGTAAGTTGGGTTGGTTGGCTGCCTTTGTTTATTGCGCTGGTGCTGCTTTAAGACTGGCGCGTTTTAATACCAATATTACGGTTGTAGATAAACGGTTTTTTCAGGGCTTGCCTAGTCCGGCTGCGGCTGCGTTAGTAGCCGGCTTTATTTGGTTGATGGATGATCTACGGATTGCAGGTACGGATTTCAATTGGCTTTCATGGACGATCACCTTGTATGCCGGTTTGACCATGGTGACCAATGCGCCTTTTTATAGTTTTAAGGATGTGAATTTCCGTAAATCGGTACCGTTTATTGCAGTTTTCTTGATCGTACTGATTTTCGTTGCAGTCTCTAGCGATCCTCCTAAAGTCTTATTTGGTTTATTTGTGATCTATGGTTTATCTGGCTATGCCGTCTTTATCTGGCGCCGTATGCAAGGTAATCCAGTGAGCATTGTGCAGACCGAGCCGGACTCACCAGACGATCACTAACAATTTTTAAACAGTGGATATGCGGTTGCACTTTTATCTGAATCCGCTTATGCTTTAACCATGACACGTTCTTCACATTCCTCGTCCATCATTTTACGTAGCGGCCTGCTTGGTCTGCTACTCCTGCATCTATTGCGCTAACGCGCAGACTCCCTTTCCCCTACAATTCGTGTTTTACCTCGTTCATGCTAAGACAAGAACAGGTGAAATTGCATGCAAACCCATAGTTATTCCATCAGGAGCCCAGCATGGCTGATTCAAATAAGCTGATTATTTTCGATACCACATTGCGTGATGGCGAGCAGTCGCCCGGCGCGTCCATGACGAAAGAAGAAAAGATTCGTATTGCGCGTCAATTGGAACGTCTAAAAGTTGATGTGATCGAAGCAGGCTTTGCTGCCTCTTCACAAGGTGACTTTGAAGCGATTAAAGCCATTGCAGGTTTGATCAAAGATTCCACTGTGTGTTCACTTTCGCGTGCGAATGACAAAGACATCGCACGTGCTGCTGAAGCCTTAGCACCTGCTTCCAGAAAACGTATTCATACGTTTATCGCGACTTCGCCTCTGCACATGGAGAAAAAGTTGCGTATGTCGCCGGATCAAGTTTTAGAGCAAGCACGTCAGGCAGTGCGCTTTGCAAGACAATTTACTGATGATGTGGAGTTCAGTCCTGAAGATGGTAGTCGTTCAGAAATGGATTTTCTGTGTCGCGTTTTAGAAGCGGTGATTGATGAAGGTGCCACCACGATTAATTTCGCCGATACCGTTGGTTATGGCGTGCCAGAGTTGTACGGCACCATGCTGCGTACTTTGCGAGAACGTATTCCTAATTCTGATAAAGCGGTTTGGTCTGTGCATTGTCACAATGACTTAGGTATGGCAGTGGCAAATTCATTGGCAGGTGTGATGATAGGTGGCGCACGTCAAGTGGAATGCACGATTAATGGCTTAGGTGAGAGAGCAGGTAACACTGCTTTAGAAGAAATTGTGATGGCTGTGCGTACCCGTAAAGACCATTTCAACTTACAAATTGGAATCGATGCGACGCAAATTGTGCCAACTTCTAAATTGGTCTCGCAAATCACAGGCTTTGCGGTTCAACCTAATAAAGCCGTAGTGGGTGCGAATGCCTTTGCGCATGCATCAGGCATACATCAAGACGGTATTTTAAAAGCGCGTGATACCTATGAAATTATGCGTGCAGAAGATGTGGGTTGGTCTGCTAATAAAATCGTCTTGGGTAAACTCTCTGGACGCAATGCATTCAAACAGCGTATTGAAGAATTAGGCATTACTTTAGATTCTGAAGTAGAAATGAATGCTGCTTTTACGCGCTTTAAAGAGTTAGCCGATCGTAAGTCAGAAATCTTTGATGAAGATATTATGGCTTTAGTCTCAGATGAACAAAACTCACATGAGCAAGAGCACTATGCTTTTGTTTCGCTGAATCAGCATTCAGAAACGGGTGCAAAACCTAGTGCAAAAGTCGCCTTCACGATAGCGGGCAAAGAAACGATTTGCGAAGGTCAGGGTAATGGTCCTGTGGATGCGATTGTGAATGCAATTGAATCCACCACAAAAAGCGGTGCAGAGTTATTGCTCTTTTCTGTCAATGCGATCACTACCGGCACTGAATCGCAAGGTGAAGTCACCATGCGTTTATCTAAAGCTGGTCGGATTGTGAATGGCGTCGGTGCTGATTTGGATATCGTGGTGGCTTCAGCAAAAGCGTATTTGTCTGCACTGAATAAACTCCATTCAAAAACCGAGAAGCTAAATCCTCAGGTTTAAGTAGTGAAATTTGAAAATCAGAATAAATTGTCAAATTAAAAACATCCTGAGTTAGTAAGTTAGTTTTGCTGTTAAATTTGTAAAAGGAGAGGCTTTCGGCTATACTCTCCGGTTGGTCGGATTTGACCAATTTAATCACGGCAGTTTGGGTGGAGGTTGTAATCAAAACTCGTTTTGCCGCTTGTGAAGGATAGTAAACATGTCAGTAACTAAAGAAAGTAAAGCCGCGGTCATTGCTTCAAACGCCCGCGCACAAAATGATACGGGTTCTCCAGAAGTGCAAGTCGCTCTCTTGACTGCACGTATCAATGAATTAAATAGCCATTTCAAAGCGCATACCAAAGATCATCATTCACGTCGTGGTTTGATCATGATGGTGAATCGTCGTAAAAGTCTGCTAGCTTACTTAAAGCGTAAAGATGCAGATCGTTACCGCGCATTGATCGAAAAGCTTGGTCTGCGTAAGTAATTACCATTGCAATCTTTTCGTTTCATCGCTGAGATGCCTGTGTCAGTTTTCTGATGCGGGCATTTTGCATTTCTGGCAGTTGTAATGAGGTTGTAGAGTTAGCAGTGTAGTGTGTAGCAAAGTAAGGTGACGGAAGAATTGTCACACGTGGTGAGGTGAACGACAGCGCCTGAAAATCTGTCGGCAAAATAGAAAGGAAACACCTAATGTTTAATAAAGTTACGAAAACCTTCCAGTATGGTCAACACACAGTGACCATGGAGACCGGCGAGATTGCTCGTCAGGCATCCGGTGCTGTTTTAGTTTCAGTTGAAGATACCGTTATCTTAGCCACCGTTGTGGCGCGTAAAGATGCGAAGCCAGGTCAGGATTTTTTCCCACTGACAGTTGATTATGTAGAAAAAACTTATGCTGCGGGTCGTATACCTGGAGGCTTCTTCAAGCGTGAAGGACGTCCATCAGAAAAAGAAACGCTGACCTCGCGTTTAATTGATCGTCCTATTCGTCCGCTGTTCCCTGAAGGTTATTTGAATGAAGTACAAGTCATCATTCATGTAGTTTCAGTAAATCCAGAAATCGATCCTGATATTCCAGCCATGATTGGTGCTTCTGCTGCGTTGTGCATAGCAGGCATTCCTTTCAATGGTCCATTAGGTGCAGCCCGTGTTGGTTACATTGATGGTCAATATGTATTGAACCCAGTTGTTTCACAATTACCGAAATCACAAATGGATTTAGTGGTAGCGGGTACTGAAACTGCAGTGTTAATGGTTGAATCAGAAGCACTCGAGTTATCAGAAGAAATTATGTTGGGTGCGGTAGTGTTTGGTCACACTCAAATGAAAGTAGTGATTGATGCGATTCATGATTTAGTGCGTGATGGTGGTAAGCCAGAAGTGCAATGGAGTCCTGCTCCGAAAAATGAAGCACTGATCGCGAAAGTTTCAGGAATTGCTGAAGCTAAATTGCGTGAAGCGTATCAAATCAAAGAAAAGCAAGCACGTACCAATCAACTTAAAGAAGTCAGTGCTGCTGTTAATGCTGCATTTGCAGATGATGCTGAAGCACCTGATTCATCTGAGTTGGGCAACATCATGTTTGATTTAGAAGCCAAGATCGTACGTTCACAAATTTTAGAAGGTGAGCCACGTATTGATGGTCGTGACACACGTACTGTGCGTCCAATTTCTATTCGTAGCAGCGTACTGCCACGTACCCATGGTTCAGCTTTGTTTACACGTGGTGAAACTCAAGCTTTAGTAGTAGCTACATTGGGTACTGCACGTGATGAACAAAAAATTGATGCCTTAACAGGTGAGTACAGTGACAGATTTATGCTTCACTACAATATGCCTCCGTTTGCAACAGGTGAAACCGGTCGTGTAGGTACACCTAAGCGTCGTGAAATTGGTCATGGTCGTTTAGCAAAACGTGCATTGGTTGCCGTCTTACCTGCAGCGGATGAATTTAGTTACTCAGTCCGTTTGGTTTCTGAAATCACCGAATCGAATGGTTCTTCATCGATGGCGTCCGTTTGCGGTGGTTGCTTAGCATTGATGGATGCTGGTGTACCGATGAAAGCGCATGTAGCTGGTATTGCGATGGGCTTGATCAAAGATGGCAATAAGTTTGCTGTCTTGTCTGACATCTTGGGTGATGAAGATCATCTCGGTGACATGGACTTTAAAGTAGCTGGTTCAGCCAATGGTATTACTGCATTGCAGATGGATATCAAGATTCAAGGTATCACTAAAGAAATCATGCAAGTCGCTTTGGCACAAGCTAAAGAAGGTCGCCTACATATTCTGAGCAAGATGCAAGAAGCGATGCCACATGGCCGTACTGAGTTGTCTAACTTCGCTCCTCGTCTGATCACCATCAAGATCAATCCAGAAAAAATTCGTGATGTGATTGGTAAGGGCGGTGCAGTGATTCGTGCACTGACCGAAGAAACAGGTACACAGATTGATATCACCGACGAAGGCGTAGTAACCATTGCTTCGGTTGATGCAGCTGCAGGCCAAGAAGCGAAGCGTCGTATTGAAGAGCTGACTGCTTCAGTTGAAGTCGGTAAGATCTATGAAGGTGTCGTTCTAAAGTTATTAGACTTCGGCGCTATCGTTCAAGTCATTCCAGGTAAAGATGGATTGCTGCATATCAGTCAAATCGCTAATGAACGTGTGAATGCTGTTGCTGATTATTTGAAAGAAGGTCAGCAAGTACGTGTCAAAGTGTTAGAGACAGATGATCGTGGTCGCTTAAAATTGTCCATGAAAGCAGTCGCTGCAGAAGAAGCAGCTGGTGAAGCTGGTGAAGCTGGTGAGGCACCACAGGCTGAACAGCAGTAAGACACTGTTTAGTTTTGTTCTGCAAAGCTAAAACCGCCTGGCTAATTAGCCCGGCGGTTTTTTCATCAAAGATCAAGAATACTAAAATTTTTCGGAGAGAAAAATGCGCGCCATAGAAATCATTCAACCTGGTGGACCAGAAGTACTCAAACTGTGTGAACGTCCACTGCCTGTACTCAAAGCAGGTGAGGTCTTAATTAAAGTCCATGCAGCGGGTGTGAATCGTCCTGATGTATTGCAGCGTACTGGTAACTATCCAGTACCACCTGGTGCTTCTGATATTCCTGGCTTAGAAGTCGCCGGTGAAATTGTGGATGGTGATTTTACAGGCAGCGCATTCAAAAAAGGTGACATGGTGTGTGCGTTAGTGCAGGGTGGTGGCTATGCTGAATACTGTGCAGCACCGGTTGCGCAATGTTTACCCATACCTAAAGGCTTAAGCGCATTAGAAGCTGCATCGTTGCCTGAAACATTTTTTACTGTGTACAGTAATTTATTTGAACGAGCCAAACTGAGTGGTGATGAAACCTTGCTGGTGCAAGGTGGTACTTCTGGCATTGGTGTGACTGCAATTCAAATGGCGCACGCCTTTGGACATAAAGTGTGGGCAACTGCAGGTTCAGATGATAAATGTCGTGCATGTGAAGCGCTGGGTGCTGAACGTGGCATTAATTACAATACCGAAGATTTTGTCGAAGTTGTGAAAGCTGCGACCAATGGCAAAGGCGTAGATGTCATCCTCGATATGGTGGCAGGCGATTATGTTGGACGTGAAATTAGTTGTTTAGCGGATGACGGTCGACTAGTCATCATCGCTTTGTTAGGTGGGGCAAGTGGCAAAATCGATTTTGGTCAAATCTTGCGTCGTCGTTTGACTATTACTGGTTCGACCTTGCGTCCGCGTCCGGTCGCATTTAAGCAAATGATTGCCGATAAATTGCATCAAAAAGTATGGCCTTTGATTGAAACAGGAAAAATCAAACCTGTGATTTTCAAGACCTTCTCGCTTGAGCAAGCCGACCAAGCGCATGCGTTAATGGAAACCAGTACGCATGTCGGTAAAATCATGTTAACAATTAATTAATTTTCTACACATGAGCGAGAGCGTGGTTTGACCATGATTCTCGCGAAGGGCTAAAATAGTGAGCTTTCATGAGTCAACTTGTTTAAGCTTAACGAGTAGGTTGTCGAAATAGTATTGCGCCATAGCGGCAATCAGAACAAGGTGAGTGCAATGCGTCGAACACTTATAGCGGGCAACTGGAAGATGAATGGTGATTTAGTCACCAATGCAGCTTTGTTGCAGGCTGTTCGCGCAGGTGCAGAAGCGCATTCAGCTGAGTTGGCAGTATGTGTGCCTGCTCCTTATCTAGCGCAAACACAAGCAGCTTTAGAAGGCTCATCGGTGGCTTGGGGTGCACAAGATATGTCAGCACATGAAGCAGGTGCATACACAGGTGAAGTAGCAGGGCGCATGCTGAAAGACTTTGCTTGTCGTTATGTGATCCTAGGACACTCTGAGCGACGTAGCATGCATGGTGAATCAAGTGCAGATGTAGCAAAGAAAACCAAACAGGCACTGGCGCATGGATTAACGCCTATAGTTTGTGTGGGCGAAACCTTAGCTGAACGTGAAGCTGGATCAACCGCTCATGTAGTACAAGAGCAGTTGCAACCTGTTCTTTCAGAAATGCATGATCAGCTTAACCATATTGTGATTGCGTATGAGCCGGTGTGGGCAATAGGAACAGGTAAAACTGCAACGCCTGAAATGGCGCAAGAAGTACATGCATTAATACGTAAGACACTCGCAGCAGTTGATAGAGAAGCAGCGAGTAGTGTAAGAATTTTATATGGTGGCAGCATGAAGCCAGATAATGCAGTGGATTTACTCGCCATGCCGGATATTGATGGCGGACTAATTGGTGGCGCTGCGTTAAAGGCAGCAGATTTTCTGGCGATTGCGCAAGCAAGCCACCCCGAATGAATAATTTTTTTAACGATTGAAAACAAGTCAGACAGACTTAATCAAAACATCTGAAAGCTGAAACATGAATTCCTTACTTGCTATCGCAATTGCTATCCAGGTGCTGTCAGCCCTGCTCATTATTGGTTTGGTTTTACTCCAGCATGGTAAGGGTGCAGATATGGGAGCTGCATTTGGTTCAGGCGCTTCCGGTAGTTTATTTGGTGCGAGTGGCTCATCGAATTTCCTCTCTAAATTGACAGGGATCGCTGCAGCGGTTTTTTTCATCTCTACCTTAGCTTTGTCATTCTTTGGTAGCCGTCCTGCTGTATCAAGTGGTGGAGTGATGGAACAAGCACCGGCAATTAATCCTCAGAGCCAGTCTGGATCTGTCACAGCACCGACATCTTTACCTGCTAAACCTGTTGGTCAAGCTGGAGAAATACCAAAGTAAATCACTACGTAGCATGACTCAGTAAATCCGCGTTGAATTGAGGGGTGAGCCGAGTTAAAATGCGTGGTTATGGCCGACGTGGTGAAATTGGTAGACACGCTATCTTGAGGGGGTAGTGGCGAAAGCTGTGCGAGTTCGAGTCTCGCCGTCGGCACCATTTAGGGAATATGAGAATAAGCAGGCCAGCAAAGGAAATCTCTGCTGGCTTTTTGTTGAAATGGCAGAGTTGTCTTTTTGACTCCATATTTGATTTTCTCCGCGCAAAATCAAATTTTTTTGTATTGCGAACTATCGTGAATCTCGAAAATTATCTTCCTATTCTGTTGTTCATTTTTGTGGGCATATTAGTCGGCGTCGCACCCCAAGTGTTAGGGCGATTGCTGGCACCTTATAGACCAGATTCAGCAAAAACTTCCGCTTACGAATGTGGATTCGAAGCCTTCGAAGATGCGCGTATGAAATTCGATGTACGCTACTACCTGGTCGCAATTTTATTTATATTATTTGATCTCGAAGTGGCCTTTTTAGTGCCATGGGCAGTTGCTATGCGTGATGTTGGTATGTTGGGTTTCTGGGCGATGATGATCTTTCTCGGTGTGTTAACGATAGGTCTCATTTTCGAATGGAAAAAAGGCGCTCTGGATTGGGAATAAGTCATGGCAATTGAAGGACTATTAAACGAAGGCTTTGTCACTACGACTGCTGACAAACTCATTAACTGGACCCGTACGGGATCCATGTGGCCTATGACGTTTGGATTAGCTTGCTGTGCAGTTGAGATGATGCATGCAGGCGCATCACGTTATGACCTTGATCGTTTTGGTGTGGTGTTTCGTCCTTCGCCACGTCAATCTGATGTGATGATTGTGGCCGGTACCTTGTGTAACAAGATGGCACCTGCTTTACGAAAAGTGTATGACCAGATGGCAGAACCACGTTGGGTCATCTCTATGGGTTCTTGTGCGAATGGTGGTGGTTATTATCATTACTCCTACTCAGTTGTACGTGGATGTGATCGCATCGTGCCGGTTGATATCTATGTACCAGGATGTCCTCCTACAGCAGAAGCATTGTTATACGGCTTCATGCAACTACAAAATAAAATTCGTCGTACCAACACGATCGCGCGTTAATCATGAGCACCAAACTAGAGTCACTTGAAGTCGCGTTAAAAGAAGCTTTAGCAGATAAGCTGCAGAGCATAGATCGCGCACTCGGTGAAATCACCATCGTTGTAAAGTCCTCAGATTATTTATCTGCAATGCAAATTTTGCGTGATGATCAGCGTTTGCAATTTTCGCAGCTCACTGATTTATGTGGCATGGACTATTCCGCCTATGGTGATGGTGCATGGAATGGAGCGCGTTTCGCAGCAGTTGTGCATCTACTCTCTATTCATAAAAATTGGCGTGTGCGTGTACGCACCTTTGCGCCGGATGATGCTATGCCCATCATTCCTTCGATTGCTGAACTATGGTCTGCTGCGAATTGGTATGAACGCGAAGCCTTCGACTTATTTGGTATTTTGTTTGATGGTCATAATGATTTACGTCGCATCTTGACTGACTATGGTTTTATCGGTCATCCATTCCGCAAAGATTTCCCTGTTTCAGGTTATGTAGAAATGCGTTACGACCCTGAACAAAAACGAGTCATCTATCAGCCCGTCACGATTGAGCCGCGCGAAAATGTGCCGCGTGTTATTCGTGAAGAAAATTACGGAATCAAATAATCATGGCTGAGATAAAAAATTACACCCTCAACTTTGGTCCGCAACATCCTGCAGCACATGGCGTGTTGCGTTTGGTATTAGAGTTAGATGGCGAAGTCATACAACGTGCTGACCCACACATCGGTTTATTACATCGCGCCACAGAAAAATTAGCGGAAGAAAAAACCTTCCTGCAATCTGTACCTTACATGGACAGATTGGATTACGTGTCCATGATGTGTAATGAGCATGCCTATGTCATGGCAATTGAAAAATTGCTAGGCGTAGAAGTGCCTATGCGTGCGCAATACATACGTGTGATGTTTGATGAAATTACCCGCTTGCTCAATCACCTCTTGTGGTTAGGTGCACATGCACTCGACGTTGGTGCAATGGGCGTATTCTTGTATGCATTCCGTGAGCGTGAAGATTTAATGGATTGTTATGAAGCTGTCTCTGGTGCGCGTTTGCATGCAGCTTACTATCGTCCCGGTGGTGTGTATCGTGATTTGCCCGATACCATGCCACAGTATCAGGCTTCAGTGATTCGTAATGGTCGTGCCATTACACGCTTAAATGAAAATCGTCAGGGCTCATTGCTTGATTTCATCGAAGACTTCACCAATCGCTTTCCTACCTATGTTGATGAATATGAAACCTTGTTAACAGATAACCGTATCTGGAAGCAGCGTTTAGTTGGTATAGGTGTGGTCTCACCTGAACGTGCTTTAGCGATGGGCTTTACTGGTCCTATGTTGCGTGGTTCAGGGATTGAATGGGATTTACGTAAGAAACAGCCTTATGAAGTGTATGACTTACTGAAATTTGATGTACCTGTTGGTGTGAATGGTGATTGTTATGATCGTTATTTAGTGCGCATAGAAGAAATGCGTCAATCAAATAACATCATTAAACAATGCGTAGAGTGGTTGCGTAATAATCAAGGTCCTGTGATGTCGGACAATCATAAAGTCGCGCCACCTCATCGTGTAGATATGAAATCCAACATGGAAGAGTTGATTCATCACTTCAAACTCTTTACCGAAGGTTTTCATGTGCCAGCAGGTGAAGCATATGCAGCGGTTGAGCATCCTAAAGGCGAGTTCGGTATTTATCTCGTATCAGATGGTGCGAACAAACCTTATCGCTTAAAGATACGTGCACCTGGTTATGCACATCTAGAAGGATTAAATGAAATGGCGCGCGGCCACATGATTGCAGATGCAGTCACGATTATTGGTACGCAAGATATTGTTTTTGGTGAAATCGACCGTTAAGTCGGTGCGTTGCAGAAGGCATAGAGCATGCAGTTATCAGAACAAGCAGTGAAAAAAATTGATCGCGAAATCGCGAAATATCCAGTTGATCAAAAACAATCAGCTGTGATGGCAGCTCTTGCCATCGCGCAGGATGAAACAGGATGGCTAACGCCAGAAGTCATGCAAGATGTAGCCAACTATCTTGGTATGACTGCAATCGCAGTGCAAGAAGTGGCTACGTTTTATGCCATGTATAACTTAAAGCCAACTGGTAAAAATAAAATCACTATCTGTACCAACTTGCCGTGTGCATTGTCAGGTGGAGAAGCAGCAGCAAATTATTTAAAACAAAAGTTAGGTGTGGATTTTCTAGGTACAACCAGCGATGGTGCTTTCACACTGCAAGAAGGTGAGTGCATGGGCGCCTGTGGTGATTCGCCTGTACTACTGGTGAATAACAAACGTATGTGCAGCCACATGAGTAATGAAAAAATTGATGCATTAGTAGAGGAATTGAAAAAATGACTTGCTTGCATGATCGTCATATCAATCCACTCATACTCGCTGGATTAAACGGCGAGAATTGGCATTTAGCTGATTACGTGAAGCGTGGTGGTTATAGCGCGTTAAAACGCATACTGACTGAAAACATCACACCAGAACAAGTCATCGCAGAATTAAAAGCATCCTCACTACGTGGTCGTGGTGGTGCAGGTTTTCCGACTGGTTTGAAGTGGAGCTTCATGCCACGTCAATTCCCTGGGCAAAAATACTTAATCTGCAATTCTGATGAAGGTGAACCAGGTACATTCAAAGATCGTGACATCCTGCGTTATAACCCGCACGCTTTAATTGAAGGCATGGCCATAGGCGCTTACGCCATGGGCATTACTGTGGGCTATAACTACATCCACGGTGAAATCTGGGATACCTATGCGCGTTTCGAAGAAGCCTTAGATGAAGCACGTGCAGCAGGTTGGTTAGGTGATCGAATACAAGGCACTGAATTCTCATTTCAATTGCATGCGCATCATGGTTATGGTGCTTACATCTGCGGTGAAGAAACAGCTTTGTTGGAATCATTAGAAGGCAAAAAAGGTCAGCCACGTTTCAAACCACCTTTCCCTGCAAGCTTTGGTTTGTATGGCAAACCAACCACCATCAACAACACAGAAACATTTGCTGCTGTTCCGTTCGTCATGAACTTAGGTGGCGAAGCCTATGCGGGTTTAGGCAAACCAAATAACGGTGGCACCAAAATCTTTTCAGTATCAGGCGATGTCGCTAAGCCAGGTAACTATGAAGTGCCGTTGGGTACACCCTTTGCTAAGTTATTAGAGTTAGCAGGTGGAATGCGCGAAGGCGTAAAACTCAAAGCAGTCATACCAGGTGGTTCTTCCATGCCAGTGTTAACTGCTGAAGTCATGATGGCAACCGACATGGATTACGATTCCATCGCGAAAGCGGGTTCAATGTTAGGTTCAGGCGCAGTCATCGTCATGAATGAAACTCGCTGCATGGTGAAATCTTTATTACGCCTTTCCTATTTTTATTATGAAGAATCATGTGGTCAATGCACACCATGTCGTGAAGGCACAGGTTGGTTATATCGCATGGTGCATAGAATTGAGCATGGTCAGGGCAGACCTGGCGATCTCGAGATGTTAAATAAAGTGGCAGATGGTATTCAAGGTCGTACTATCTGCGCGCTCGGCGATGCTGCTGCAATGCCAGTGCGTGCCATGATTAAAAATTTCACTGATGAATTTGCGTATCACATCGAGCATAAGCGGTGTTTGGTACCCATGACCACACTCTGACGGATTAAAGCGAAGCCATGGTTGAGATCGAGATAGACGGCAAAAAAGTCGAAGTGCCTGAGGGCAGTATGGTGATGGAAGCTGCCAATCGTTTAGGCACGTACATTCCTCACTTCTGCTATCACAAAAAATTATCGATAGCGGCTAACTGCCGTATGTGTTTAGTCGATGTAGAAAAAGCACCTAAAGCTTTGCCTGCTTGCGCTACACCAGTCACCCCCGGCATGATAGTGCGCACACACAGCGAAAAAGCGATTAAAGCGCAAAAAGATGTGATGCAGTTTTTATTGATTAATCATCCACTCGATTGCCCAATTTGCGATCAAGGTGGTGAATGTCAATTACAAGATCTCACCGTTGGTTACGGACCTTCTTCTTCCCACTATGAAGAAGAAAAGCGTGTGGTTGCACCGAAAGATGTTGGTCCATTGATCTCCATGAAAGAGATGACACGCTGCATACATTGCACGCGTTGTGTCCGCTTCGGTCAAGAAGTAGCCGGTGTGATGGAATTCGGTATGTTGGGTCGTGGTGAACATTCTGAAATCACCGCTTTTGTTGGTAGCACTGTTGATTCTGAATTGTCGGGCAACATGATAGACATTTGCCCCGTCGGTGCACTGACTTCCAAACCTTTCCGCTATAGCGCACGTACTTGGGAACTCTCACGTCGCAAATCAGTGAGCCCACATGACAGTTTAGGTGCCAACTTAGTCGTACAAGTAAAAGGTTCTACCGTTATGCGTGTAGTGCCTTTAGAAAACGAAGCAGTCAATGAATGCTGGTTATCTGATCGCGATCGTTTTTCTTATGAAGGTTTGAACAGCTCAGAGCGTTTAACTGCACCTATGTTGAAGCAGGGTGGCAAATGGCAAACCACTGATTGGCAAACTGCATTGGAATATGTGGCGCGTGGATTAAATAACATCAGCAAACAACATGGTGCTGATGCCATCGCTGCACTGGCCGCACCTTATTCAACGTTAGAAGAAATGAGTTTGCTACAAAAACTCATACGTGGAATAGGTTCAGAGAATGTTGATTTCCGTTTGCGTCAGTCAGATTTTTCTTTAGATGGAAAAATTCTGCCTTGGTTAGGTATGCCTATCCAAGAAGTCAGTCAATTAAAACGCGTATTAGTGATTGGTTCATTCTTACGCAAAGATCATCCTTTGTTGTCTGCAAAATTACGTCAAGCAGTGCGTCATGGTGCTAGCTTAAGCATAGTGCATGCGAGTGATGATGATTTGCTCATGCCAGTTGCCAATAAATGTATCGCAGCACCTCAAGCATGGCTGTCATTGTTAGGTGAGATTGCAGTCGCTGTCGCGCAAAACAAAGGTGTGGCAGCACCTGCTGAATTCGCTGCTTGCCAACCATCTGCTACAGCAAAACAAATCGCTGCAAGTTTAATCTCTGGTGAGCCACGTGCTATTTTCTTAGGTAATGCAGTTGCTCAACATCCGCAAGCTGCTGCCTTACATGCTGCTGCGCAATGGATAGCACAACAAACTGAATCAAAATTCGGTTATCTCACTGAAGCAGCAAATACGGTTGGTGGTTATCTAGCGCATGCAACGCCATCTAACGGCAAACATGCACTCGAGTTTTTTAATAATCCTCGTAAAGCGTATGTCTTGTTACATGCAGAGCCAGAATTAGATTCTTACGATCCTCGCTTAGCTCGCACTGCACTCGATCAAGCTGAAATGGTAGTGGCATTGTCACCTTATGCACATGGTTTGGAATATGCAGATGTCATTTTGCCGATTGCACCTTATGCTGAAACCTCAGGCACTTTTGTAAATGCTGAAGGTCGTGCACAAAGCTTTAATGGCAGTGTGAAGCCATTAGGTGAAACACGTCCTGCTTGGAAAGTACTTCGTGTATTAGGTAACTTGCTTGAGTTAGCTGGTTTTGATTATGAAAGCTCAGAAGCGATACGCAATGAAGTCATAGGCACGAGCAATGTTGCTGATGCCAACTTCAGTGCAAAACTCAACAACCTCGTTAAAGATCTCAAACTCACTGTACCAACTACGCCAACTGCAGCAAGCACAGAGCTACAACGTGTTGCTGATGTGCCGATTTATTTTAGTGATGCCATCGTCCGTCGTTCAGCTTCTTTGCAAAAAACCACCGATGCAAAAGCACCGAATGTCATGATCTCGCCAGATCTCGCTACTAAGCTAGGTTTACATGATGGTGATGCAGTGAGAGTGTCACAAGGTGCCGTGCAAGTGAAGTTAACGACGGAGATCGTCGCAAGTTTGCCAAGCAATGTTGTGCGTTTAGCTGCAGGCCATGCGTCCACATCAGTATTAGGTGGCATGTTCGGTGCCATCTCGTTGGAGAAAATTTGATGTCAGATTTTCTCGCTCAATTTGTGAGTCAAGGCAGTCAACTACTAGGTCCGCTGTGGCCAGTGGTATGGAGCTTGATAAAAATTATCTGTGTTGTATTGCCTGTGATGGCTTGCGTTGCTTACCTGACTTTATGGGAACGCAAAATGATAGGTTGGATGCATGTGCGTATGGGTCCTAACCGAGTCGGTCCTGCTGGTTTACTACAGCCTATCGCTGATGCACTGAAGTTATTACTCAAAGAGATAGTCGTACCTGCAAAAGCCAACAAAGCCTTGTTTGTATTAGCGCCTGTCATGACCATCATGCCGGCCTTAGTGGCTTGGGCTGTAGTACCTTTTGGTCCTGAACAAGCGATTGCAAATGTGAATGCAGGTTTATTGTTTGTGATGGCGATTACTTCATTAGAAGTGTATGGCGTCATCATCGCGGGTTGGGCTTCAAATTCTAAATATGCGTTTCTAGGTGCCATGCGTGCATCAGCGCAAATGGTGTCGTATGAAATTGCAATGGGTTTTGTCTTAGTCATCATCTTAATGGTGTCGGGCAGTTTGAATCTATCTGCCATCGTTGTCGGTCAAACTAAAGGTCAGTTCGCTTCCATGGGATTGAATTTCCTTTCTTGGAATTGGTTGCCACTGTTACCTATGTTTGTGGTGTACATCATCTCTGGCATTGCTGAAACAGCGCGTCATCCGTTTGACGTAGTGGAAGGTGAATCAGAAATCGTAGCGGGTCACATGGTGGAATATTCCGGTATGTCGTTTGCGATGTTCTTCCTCGCTGAATATGCCAACATGATTTTAATCTCCACACTTGCATCCCTCATGTTTTTGGGTGGTTGGAGTGCGCCTTTAGCGGCATTAGAATTTATTCCAGGTTGGATTTGGTTGGGAATTAAAGCCTTCTTAGTGGTGTCCATCTTTATCTGGGTGCGTGCTTCTTTCCCGCGCTATCGTTTCGATCAGATCATGCGTTTAGGTTGGAAAATTTTCATTCCACTGACTTTGTTTTATTTAGTTATTGTGGCGGTTTGGATGCAATCAGCTTGGAATATTTGGGAATAAGCGATGCATCATTCAAACAAAATAATGTTCATTAAGGGCTGAAACGAAATGGAAGCCATCAAAGATTTTATAGGCAGCTTTATGTTGCGTGAACTGTTCAAGGGTTTAGCACTGACAGGTCGTTACATGTTCGCGCGCAAAATCACGGTGCAATTTCCAGAAGAAAAAACACCGCAATCACCACGCTTTCGTGGTCTGCATGCTCTTCGTCGTTATCCAAATGGAGAAGAGCGCTGCATCGCTTGTAAATTATGTGAAGCAGTCTGTCCTGCAATGGCGATTACGATTGAATCAGAACAACGTGATGATGGTTCACGTCGCACCACACGTTATGACATCGATCTCACTAAATGTATCTTCTGTGGATTTTGCGAAGAGTCATGTCCAGTAGATTCCATAGTTGAGACGCACATATTGGAATATCACGGCGAAAAACGTGGCGATCTCTACTTCACTAAGCAAATGTTATTAGCTGTTGGTGATCGCTATGAAACAGAAATTGCAGCGAATCGCGCTGCTGATGCGCCTTATCGCTGAGATTAATTATGGAATTTACCGCAGCCCTTTTTTACGCATTTTCAACTCTGCTCGTGTTTGCAGCAGTGCGCGTCATTACTGATCGTAATCCTGTGCATTCCGCATTGTTTTTGATTTTGTCTTTCTTTTCAGCGGCAGCGATATGGATGTTATTGCAAGCTGAGTTCCTCGCCATTGTGTTGGTGTTGGTTTATGTTGGTGCTGTCATGGTGTTGTTCTTGTTTGTGGTCATGATGCTAGACATAGACATGGCGAAGTTACGCGAAGGTTTCTGGAGCCATTTGCCGATTGCAGCTTTAGTCGGTGGCATTATCGTGCTGGAAATGTCAGCGGTCTTATTCAAAGGATTTTTTGATAAAAATTCTGTTGTCCCAGCCGTTGCAGCCAACATAGGCGACACCCGCGAACTGGGTAAATTAATCTATACCAAATATCTCTACGCATTTGAAATTGCTTCCATCATTTTGTTAGCAGCGATTATTGCAGCAGTAGCGTTAACGTTACGTCGCCGTAAAGACATTAAATATTTTGATCCCGGTGCAGCAGTCAGAGTGAAACGACAAGATCGTGTACGCATCGTTAGCATGGCATCTGAACCTGTAGATCGCGGCCCTGCTGAAGCCGCTGAAAAATCATAAGGGTGAAGTGAATATGACTCTAACATTGACGCACTTCCTCATTCTTGGCGCTATTCTGTTTGCCATCTCCGTAGTGGGGATTTTCTTAAACAGAAAAAACATCATCATCTTGTTGATGGCAATTGAACTCATGCTGCTTGCTGTGAACATGAACTTCGTCGCCTTCTCCCATTATCTGGGTGATGCAGCAGGACAGATTTTTGTATTCTTTATTTTGACTGTAGCTGCTGCTGAATCAGCGATCGGCTTAGCGATTCTAGTCGTGTTATTCCGTAACTTAGACACGATAGACGTAGAAGAACTTGATAGCCTAAAAGGCTAATTACCCAACTAGGATAAGACTCATCATGGCAGGGCAACTGAATCCCAATCTACTGCTGGTTGTACCTTTGGCTCCCTTAGTCGGTTCGGCTATTGCAGGCTTATTAGGTACGCGTTTCTTTGGTAATGTGATTGGTCGTACTGCATCACACAGCGTCACCATACTTGGTGTGTTGATTGCAATGCTGATTTCTCTACAAACCTTATCCGAGGTAATGAGTGGTGCTAGCTATAGCGGCACGCTCTACACATGGATGACAGTCGGTGGCATTAAATTAGAAATAGGTTTTCTGATTGATAGCCTCACCGCCATGATGATGTGTGTCGTGACCTTTGTTTCTTTAATGGTGCATATCTATACCATAGGCTACATGGAAGAAGATGAAGGCTATAACCGCTTCTTCTCCTATATTTCCTTATTCACCTTTGCCATGTTAATGCTCGTGATGAGCAATAACTTCCTGCAACTCTTCTTCGGTTGGGAAGCAGTAGGGCTGGTGTCGTATTTGTTAATTGGTTTCTGGTTCAAACGTCCCACAGCGATTTTCGCCAACATGAAAGCCTTCTTGGTGAATCGTGTAGGTGACTTTGGCTTCATACTCGGCATAGGTTTATTACTCGCCTATGCAGGCTCCATGAATTACGCAGAAGTGTTTGCTAAGCGTGAGCAACTAGCGCAACTGATGTTGCCTGGTACTGATTGGTTGTTAATCACTGTTGCATGTATCTGCCTCTTCATAGGCGCGATGGGTAAATCAGCGCAATTCCCATTACATGTGTGGTTGCCAGATTCTATGGAAGGCCCTACACCTATCTCAGCATTGATTCATGCTGCGACAATGGTGACAGCAGGTATCTTCATGGTGGCGCGTATGTCACCGCTGTTTGAACTCTCCGACACAGCCTTATCGTTTGTGTTGGTGATAGGTTCTATCACAGCGTTATTCATGGGCTTTTTAGGCATCATACAAAACGACATTAAACGTGTGGTGGCATATTCCACATTGTCACAACTGGGTTACATGACAGTGGCATTAGGAGCTTCTGCTTATTCAGTCGCTGTGTTCCACTTAATGACACATGCTTTCTTTAAAGCCTTGCTCTTCTTAGGAGCAGGTGCTGTCATCATCGGCATGCATCATGATCAAGACATACGCAACATGGGTGGTTTAAGAAAATACATGCCCATCACATGGATCACCGCTTTGCTAGGTTCACTGGCTTTAATAGGCACACCATTTTTCTCAGGCTTTTATTCGAAAGACAGCATTATTGAAGCCGTGCATGCAAGCCATATCTGGGGTGCAGAATTTGCGCAGTTTGCCGTGTTAGCGGGTGTGTTTGTCACAGCGTTTTATTCTTTCCGTATGTACTTCTTAGTCTTTCATGGCAAAGAGCGTTTTGGACAAGCCCATCATCATGCAGCAGATGATCATCATGGTGATGAACACCATGGACTCGCCCCCGGTGAAAAACCACATGAAGCACCATGGGTAGTGACCTTGCCGTTAGTCTTACTCGCTATCCCTTCCGTGTTGATAGGTTATGTTGCGATTGAACCTATGCTGTTTGGCGACTTCTTTAAAGGTGTGATTTTTGTAAATGCATCGCATCCGGCAATGGCAGAGTTAGGTGAACATTTCCATAGCGCGACTGCAATGGCAGTGCATGCATTCACTACCTTGCCTTTCATGCTTGCAGTTGGTGGCGTTATCACTGCGTGGTACTTCTACCTCATCAATCCTGCAGTGCCCACTTGGATTAAAAAACAATTCCATTTTATTTACGTCATTCTTGATAATAAATATTACATGGATAAATTTAATGAAGTGGTCTTTGCAGGTGGTGCACGTCGCATAGGATCAGCACTCTCCAATGTAGGTGATCGCAACCTTATCGATGGACTGATCGTGAATGGCAGTGGACGCGTTGTGAATTGGTGTTCCGGTGTAGTGCGTACTTTACAAACCGGCTATATCTATCACTATGCATTTACGATGATTCTTGCCATCGCTCTGTATCTTGGCTATCTGTTAATCACATCGTGATTTTTAATCGGCACTCACACCAGACATCCCAACAATAAATATTATGCTGTCAACTATTTCATATCTGAGTCTAGCTATCTGGGTGCCAATCGCATTTGGAGCACTAGTGCTGACTAGAGCTGGCGATGAAAACGCAAGAATCGCGAGAATTCTTGCTCTCTTTGGCGCTATCGTTAGTTTTTTAGTGACCTTGCCCATAGTGCTCAACTTCGATGTACAAGCACATGGCATGCAGTTTGTGGAAAGCGTGCCTTGGATAGGGCGCTTTAATATTTTCTATGCCTTAGGCATAGATGGCATCTCTCTGTGGTTCATACCACTGACTGCCTTCATGACCATTATTGTTGTGATTGCAGGTTGGGAAGTCATACAACAACGAGTGTCGCAATACATGGGTGCCTTCTTGATTTTATCGGGCTTAATGATCGGTGTGTTTTGCGCAATCGATGCCATGTTGTTTTATGTCTTCTTCGAAGCAACGCTGATCCCGATGTTCATCATTGTTGGTGTGTGGGGTGGTCCACGTCGTGTGTATGCAGCGATTAAATTCTTCCTCTATACCTTGCTTGGCTCCTTGCTGATGTTGATCGCATTGATCTATCTGTATTTCGAATCAGGTGGAAGTTTTGATGTATTGGCATGGCATAAGCTGCCACTCGGCATGACAGCGCAAACATTAGTGTTTTTTGCTTTCTTGTTTGCCTTTGCAGTCAAAGTCCCAATGTGGCCAGTGCATACTTGGTTGCCTGATGCGCACGTTGAAGCACCGACCGGTGGCTCCGTGATTTTGGCTGCCATCATGTTGAAACTCGGTGGCTATGGCTTCTTACGTTTTTCATTGCCAGTCACGCCTGATGCAAGTCATAGCTTAGCTGCCATGATGATCGTACTTTCTTTAATCGCCGTGATTTATATTGGACTCGTTGCCTTAGTGCAGGCCGACATGAAAAAACTTGTCGCCTATTCATCGATTGCACACATGGGTTTTGTGACCCTAGGCTTTTTCATGTTTAGTGATATGGCTGTGAATGGCGCCATCATGCAAATGATTTCGCACGGCTTCGTATCCGGTGCGATGTTCTTATGTATAGGCGTGTTATACGACCGCTTACATTCCCGTGAAATCGCTGATTACGGCGGTGTGATTAACGTCATGCCGCGTTTTGCTGCGCTCTTCATGCTGTTCTCATTAGCCAATGCAGGCTTGCCAGCGACATCAGGTTTTATCGGTGAATTCATGGTGATACTTGGCGCTGTTAAATACAACTTCTGGATCGGTGCTTTAGCTGCAACAGCATTGATCTTGGGCGCTGCTTATTCACTCTGGTTAGTTAAGCGTGTAGTGTTGGGTGAAATAAAAAATCCTCATGTCACTTCGCTCGCTGATTTAACGGGACGAGAATTTTTTATGCTGGGCATACTAGCAATAGCGGTATTGTGGATGGGTGTGTATCCCGCGCCATTTACCGATGCCATGCAAACTTCGGTTAATGATTTGCTGCAGCATGTGCAGATCAGTAAGCTACCTCACTAAGCTAATTTACTAAGATTTAGGCGAAAGCAGTCACAATGAATGCACTTAATCTGATTCCTGCGATAACGGAAATTTTTCTGGTCTTAGCGATCATGCTGATTTTAGTAGTCAGCTTGTTTTTCAAAGAAGAAAACGGTCCTGTTAGCTATACGCTGTCATTAATCGTGTTGGCTGTGTGCGCAGCTCTCTCTTTTTATCATTTAGACGCAGGATTAACCACGACAGCCTTTGGCAATATGTTTGTTGCAGATCCACTCGCCAACTTACTAAAATTGGCAGCCTGTATCGCTACCGCCATCACACTCATTTATTCACGACTCTATACCAGTGATAGAGGCATGTTGAGTGGTTTTCTGAGTGGTGAATTTTACGTACTCGCATTGCTGACCTTGTTAGGTCAGATGATTATGATCTCTGGGAACAACTTCCTAATCATTTATCTCGGCCTAGAAATGATGTCCTTATCACTCTATGCATTGGTAGCATTGCGTCGTGATCATGTCGCTTCAACTGAAGCTTCCATGAAATACTTCATCTTAGGTGCCTTAGCATCAGGTTTCATGTTGTATGGCATTTCCATGTTGTATGGTGCAACAGGCACACTAGATCTAAGTCGCGTTGCTACTGCAACCGCAGATGGCACAGCCAATAAAACTATTCTCGTGTTTGGATTAGTATTCTTGGTCTCTGGTCTTGCATTTAAACTCGGCACAGCACCATTCCACATGTGGGTGCCAGATGTTTATCAAGGCGCGCCAACCTCAGTCACACTCTTATTAGGTGCTGCACCTAAGTTAGCAGCCTTTGCGATTTGCATACGATTCTTAGTCGAAGGGTTGGGAGCACTAGTCGCTGATTGGCAGCAAATGCTCACCGTTATGGCAGTGGTCTCTATCGCAGTGGGCAACATCACCGCAATTGCGCAAACCAACATCAAGCGTATGTTGGCGTATTCCACCATCTCGCAAATGGGCTTCATGTTGCTAGGCTTGTTGTCTGGTTTTTATGCAGGCGCGCCAGCTGATGCTGCAACCAATGCTTATAGTTCAGCTTTGTTCTATGCACTGACTTATGTCTTCACAACCTTGGGTACATTTGGCATTGTCATGCTGCTGGCACGTCAAGGATTTGAAGCAGATAACTTAGAAGATTACAAAGGACTCAATCAGCGGAGCCCATGGTTTGCTGCTGTCATGATGATGCTGTTGTTGTCACTCGCAGGCTTGCCACCGATGGTAGGCTTCTACGCCAAGCTTTCAGTCTTACAAGCCGTGTTTGCAACCGGACAAATTTGGTTAGCCTTGTTTGCCGTGTTGTTCTCATTAATCGGAGCGTATTACTACTTACGCATAATCAAACTCATGTACTTTGATGAAGCAGTTGATAAGCATCCAATCGTCATCAATCGCAGCATGGGATTAACACTATCAGCCAATGGACTTGCAGTCTTAGTTGTTGGCATATGGCCAGGTGCATTAATGGCACTGTGCACATACACAATTTCGCGTGTACTAGCATCTTGAGTAATTCACATTAGCACCACGTACCATTAAAAAAAATACAAAAGCCGATCTGATGAAAAATACAGATCGGCTTTTTTAATACCCATCTCAATAACAAACTCTTAGCATCATGGATGAACATCTAAAAGAAAAATTAATCAGCGGTGAAATCGTCTATGAAGGTGAATTCCTAAAAATCAGACGTGACATCGTTCGTCTGCCAGACGGTAAAGAAACCTCACGCGAATATCTCCGTCATCCAGGTGCTGTCGTCATCTTGCCTTTGTTGGAAGATGGACGAGTCGTACTAGAGCGTCAGTATCGGTACCCACCTGATCAAGTCTTTATAGAATTCCCAGCTGGTAAATTGCATGAAGGTGAAGATTCATTACTTTGCGCGCAGCGTGAATTACAAGAAGAAACCGGTTACACCGCAAACAGTTGGCAATATATTTGCACCATACATAACGCCATCGCCTATTCAGATGAGCATCTTGACCTTTATCTGGCGCGTGGACTACAAACAGGAAAAGCACAACTTGATGATGGTGAATTCTTAGATGTAATCGCCATCCCATTTGAAGAACTCATGACATGGATACAGCAAGGTAAAGTCACCGATGTAAAAACCATCATCGGTGCCTTCTGGTTAGAAAAAATCATGCAGGGTAGTTGGACACCGCCAGACAGAAAATAATTATCCACCACACTCCACTTTCAGTGAGTAAGTAGGGCGCAATACATTGCGCCGAATGGAAAAGTAAAAATGAGTCTAAATGACCTGCGCAAGTAGTAAAGATGCAACATCATTCGTCAGACGCGCAGTAAGAAATAACCCTGCAATTTCTAGATCATTCCAAGTAGCTTCAGGTGAGTGATAGCTAAGCTTTAGAACTAGCTGTAGCCTTAGCTATAACTGCACGCATAGTACATCCAAAAATAAATGCTTCTAAGTGCATATCACCGTACCCATTTAAGATTCATAAAAAAACTCTACAAGAATGCTGCAAATAAAAAAGTGTTGTTTTTTTTCATAAACAACATAGTACATCGCGAAACTGGATTTCCTTCTCCGTTTTTGATTAGATAGATCGCTGATCGGACATTCACCGACCATCGGACTCTTATCTAAACTTTCAATATGGAGCGAACATGACTACAACTGGAATGATTATTAATGGCACTGAAGGGAACAACCGCTTAACAGGTGGTTCAGGAAATGATGTCATTAACGGCAATGGAGGCAACGATAGACTGAGTGGTGGATCAGGTGCCGACACACTGAATGGTGGAGCAGGTAAGGATGAACTCAATGGTGGTTCTGGTAATGATGTTTTAGATGGTGGAAGTGGTAGTGATGAACTCGAAGGTGGTTCAGGCAATGACACCCTCATCTACACCCTTGCAGAGAATAATATCGTAGGTAAGTTTACCTATGATGAATATGAAGGTGGCTCAGGCACCGACACTCTAGAACTGCGCTTCACTCGTGCTGAGTGGATGAATACATCCAATCAAACAGTGCTACAGAGTTATTTGAATTGGGCGAATCGTTCAGGCAGTAGTTGCAGATGGGATGATGACTTCACCTTCAGATTTGGTAACGCTAGACTAGAAATAGAGGATATAGAAAAACTGGTTGTGAAAGTGGATGGTGCTGAAATCGTCAATGCGGGTAAAAATCAATTGGTTGCTAAACTAGATGAAATCGAAATCACTGAAGAAGAAATTGCGGCAAGAAAGATTGATGTCTTATTCAATGACAGTAAGGGTGATTTGGTCAAAGAGTTGAAGTTAGAAACTGGTCCTGCAAAAGGGTCAGTCGTACTTGTCAAAGACAATCCTAATAATGCCAATACTTGGTATTTCAATTACACACCTGATAGTACTCATTATCAGTATTTAAAAGCAGGAGAAACTGCAACTGAAAGCTTTACTTACATGGTCACCGATGCGAAAGGTCTTAGTGCGACTGGCGCAGTGAATATCAACATTCTAGATGTGAATGACGAGGCAGTGATTACATTTGATAAACCACGCAAATTAATAGAGGATGAAAATTCTTCAACTTTATCTTTAATTGGATCTGTAAAACTAGAAGATAAAGATCAAAATGAAAATAATCTATTAACATTCATGCCTGACTCAGGTAACTTAGGTAGTTTAACTCAATCACCTATCAACGTAAAAGATCCAAATACAGATGAAGTAATCGCAACTAATTACCTTTATTACTTTACTGTTGAAAATAGTAAGGTGCAATATCTTGCTCAGGGTCAAATTAAACAAGAAACATTTACTATGGTTTCAAAAGATGGAACTTCTAAAACCCTTACCTTCGAGATAGTAGGTGTGAATGATGCAGCAGTGATTGGCGATCCAACCAACACTCAAGTAACAGAAGATGCCGGTGATATCGTTGATGGATTCATTACATTAACAGGAGATATAACAATCACCGATGCTGATAAAGACGAAGCTAGCTTCGTTGCCTCTTTCACTAAGAATAAAGGCGAATTTCTTTTGCAAAGCGATGGAAGCTACACCTATAAATTAAATAATGCAGATATACAGTCTTTAAATGCAAGCGATTATCTTTTCGATGATTTTACAATTTTTGCAAAAGACGGCACAGATAAAACGATTCGTATCACGATCAATGGCGCTGATGATATTGTGAACAGTGCGCCTGTAGTGAAAGAATTAGGACAAGGCGAAAATAAATATGCAGGTAGTGCGAATGTGGAAGAGTTGATTAACTTAGATCACTTCAAATCTACTCCTGCAATCAATACTGATATCAAATACAAAGCAAAATATGATTTTGATCATGTCCGCACGGGTCAATTTACTTTTAGTGATTCGGATCTTACAGATACGTTCACTATAACAAGCGAGGCAGCTGGCCTAGAGAGAAATTTAGGAATACTTACTTTCGACGATTATACAAACGCGAAAGATTCAAGCGGCAATATTATTGATGGTGAGTATATTGTTAAATGGACTTACACCGTTAAAGATAGTGATCTTGATTCTTTGAATACACCAGCTGCTGGAAGTTCTAGCAAAGACGATGATTTCATCGTAACCATTAATGATGGCACTACAACAATAGATACTAAAATAATGCTGAATTTATTTGGACGTAATGAGATTGAGTTTGTTGGTGGGTTTGATGAAGGAAATAATGTTTTTGAGGACACGGATGGGTCTAATAAATTTCCCTCTTCTTCTGCTGGAAAAGATGTGGCGTACGCAGGAGATGGCAATGATGATTTAAGCAGTAAATCTTTTAGTGAAATAGTGGCATATGGTGAGAATGGTAATGATGTATTGACTTCGAATAGTCTAAATACTGTTTTTTTTGGTGGAGAAGGTGATGATAATTTATCGTTTCAATTTAGGGTTACAAATATATTAGCTTTGGGTGGAAACGGTAATGACTTTTTTGGTTTTGGGAGTGATAATACTTCACAAGGAAGAAAAGCTTATATGTGGGGTGGTGCAGGTAGTGATTTTTTCGAGCTGTTTGGAAAATCATCAAAGAGTATTGATTGGGTAATGGATTTTGATGGACGAAAGCCTATAGATGGTGGAGATAAAATCAATTTCTTTTTAGGTGCAACTGATTATAATTGGGCAATATCTGGAACGAATCTAGAAAAAAAATCTGCTGATGATAAACACCCGTTCTTAAGTGAGGGTGCAGAATATTATGATTTACAAATTAATCGTAGTGCTGATTTGAATAATCCAATTTGGTTATCTATATTAAATTTAGTTGGTGTTGATGGTACTGAGATCACCTTACAAGGTTTAATTGATAATGGAAATTTAGTCTAGTTATAAGCTCTAGCAGTAGTTTTGCAAGATTCATGCGGCGCAATGCATTGCGCCGTATGGAAAAGTAAAAATGAGGCATAAAAAAACCCGCTTAGTTAAAGCGGGTTTTTTCATATGCTGCGAGAAAAATATTTATCGCTGTGTTTCGATTTGAACCAATGGTTCATCCGCAATCACTGGAGTAGGTTTTCTTTCTCTTGGTATGCGTTGTTCAACAACAGTTGGTGTGCTTTGTTGTACTGAGCGCAGTTTTTCTGGATCAGTGACTGCCATGGTGAGCCCTGCTGCTTGTAGTACGGCTTCTAAATTTTCTACCGTTGCGACTGGTGCAGGTTGACGAATCACTGGAGCTGCTACTGGTGCTGCTGCCGGAGCAACTACTGGCGCAACTACTGGCGCTGCTACCGGAGCATCTACTGGCGCTGTTATCTGAGTAGCTACTGGTGCAGAAACAGGTGTTTCATGATGAATAATCGGCTGCACAACTGGAGCCATGTCTGAGCTTGTTGGCGCAGGTTCAAAGTAAGTTGTGCTTGCTACGATCTCCGGTGCTGTCGTGTGTTGTGGCGCATGTGTTGTGACTGATGGCTGCACGGCTTCATGTTGATGTGCATGCGTTTGTGCTGCAACAACTGGTGCGTGCTCGCTTGCATGATGATGCGTATGCACTGGCTCGTGATGATGTGCTTCACCACTGTTGTCACTCGCATGGGTAGTGTGTGCAGTATCCATCATGTCATGTACATGATCTCCTGATTCATTATCCTGTTGATCATCTGTGTTGGACACATCGGATGGATCACGGTCACGACGATTACGATTACGACCACCACGACGACGTCTGCGTTTTGGTTGTTCATCTCCCTCTGGACCATTCGCTGTTTCTAGTTGTGGGCCAGGTGCTTGATGTTGTTCATGTGCAGGCAAGAGCGTTTGCTGCTCAACAGGATTCAATAATGCTTCCTCTGTTGCAGGTGCATTCCTATCTTTGCGCTGACCACGTTGTGGACGCTCACGACGATTTTCATTCGGCTCTCTAGGCTCTTTAGGCTCGCGTGGTGGTTTAGGTTGACGCTGTGCATTCGGCTCTTTAGCTTCTGCACCTGCTGTTGCAGGACGATCTTCTTTATCACGACCACCACGACCGCGACCACGACCACGGCCACGAGCAGGGCGATCTCCACGATCACGATGTGTGGGTTTAGCACTTGTGCTTGTTGCTGGTTCAGCAGGCTTTTTACGGAATAGTCCAAACAAGCGTGATAAGAAACCTTCGGCTGCATCACCACTTGCAGACTGATTAGGACGTCTATCAACGATAGGCGCAGGTTGATCTGGTGTGATGGTTTTTACTACTGCTTCTTGGCGTGGACGTGATTCTTCTTTCTGGCGCTTGCTATAACCGATGTCGGTATTCATTTGTTCAGCGATGGTGTAGCTGGCCTGCAGATCTTCGAGACGCGTATCATCATGCTTGAGGCGCTCAAGTTTGTAATGCGGTGTTTCGAGGAATTTATTCGGAATCAGAATAACGTTCACACGATGACGGGTTTCGATTTTTAAAATTTCACCACGTTTTTCATTCAACAAGAATGCAGCAACATCAACCGGCACTTGTACGTGAATCGCGGCTGAATTTTCTTTCATTGCTTCTTCCTGAATAATGCGCAGGACTTGTAATGCAGAGGATTCAGTGTCACGAATATGCCCCGTGCCATTACAACGTGGGCAAGTCACATGACTACCTTCCGACAAAGAAGGACGCAGACGTTGACGTGAGAGCTCCATCAAACCAAAGCGTGAAATCTTACCCATCTGTACGCGAGCACGATCGTAGTGCAAGGCATCTTTGAGGCGGTTTTCTATTTCACGTTGATTTTTCGAGTTTTCCATGTCGATAAAATCGATCACGATCAAACCACCTAAGTCACGCAAACGTAATTGACGCGCTACTTCTTCTGCTGCTTCTAAATTTGTGTTGAAGGCAGTGGTTTCAATATCACCACCGCGTGTTGCTCTGGCTGAGTTAACGTCAACTGAAACTAAGGCTTCAGTATGGTCGATCACGATAGCGCCACCGGAAGGCAAAGGAACGGTACGTGAGTACGCAGTTTCGATTTGATGTTCAATCTGGAAGCGTGAGAACAATGGCACATCATCACGATAGCGTTTTACTCTGTGTGCCATGTCAGGCATCACATGGCTCATGAATTGTTGAGCTTGTTCGAAGATGTCATCCGTATCAATTAAGACTTCACCGATATCAGGTTGGAAGTAATCGCGAATCGCGCGTATGACTAAAGAAGATTCTTGATAAATTAAAAATGCACCAGTTGAGGATTGGCTCGCACCTTCAATCGCGCCCCACAACTGCATTAAGTAATTTAAGTCCCACTGCAATTCATCGACATTACGACCTATGCCTGCTGTACGAGCAATCACGGACATGCCAGTTGGCAGATCGAGTTTGTCCATGGTGTCGCGTAGTTCTTGTCTGTCTTCACCTTCAACCCGACGTGATACGCCGCCACCACGTGGATTGTTAGGCATGAGGACTAGATAGCGACCAGCGAGTGATACAAATGAGGTGAGTGCAGCGCCTTTATTGCCGCGCTCTTCTTTCTCAACTTGCACCATGATTTCTTGGCCTTCACGTAAAGCATCGCGCACGGATGCATTACGTAGATCGACGCCTTCACGGAAGTAGCTGCGAGCGACTTCTTTGAATGGCAAGAAGCCGTGGCGTTCTTCGCCATAATTAACGAAGCAAGCTTCGAGTGAGGGTTCAATGCGGGTGATGACGCCTTTGTAAATGTTTGATTTACGTTGTTCGCGTCCGGTTGTTTCGATATCGATATCAATGAGTTTTTGCCCATCGACGATTGCTACGCGCAGTTCTTCCTGTTGCGTGGCATTAAACAGCATACGTTTCATGTTGTTAGCTCCGTGACCATTAAGGCCATATTTCTTTGTGTGCGGAGCGAATACGCTAGAGCACACAGCACATCATAGGATGTATGCGAGAGCCGAACTTGGGGAAGGGGGAAGAGTTGCCGTTTTCGTCTTGAGCATTCACATCAATTGATGTGAGAGTCAACACAGGGCGCGGATGAAAAAAATCAGTTGGTGACTTGCAGCGCCGAGCCTCGCAAGCCATGACAATCAAGCGCCAATAAAAATGGCAGGGCTTGATGCGATGGGTGGCGATTCGGATTAACCATAATTAATGTGGTTTGCAAATTCATTTAACTCGATTCAATTACATCAACCAACAAGCTCACATCACATGGAGTGGGCTGGTCAGACTTATCCTTACGTTCCAAGCATTCGGTCCAACATTCCAGCGCACGGTCCGGCGACAACAGAGGAGCAGCCTTGACGGCACAGGAATGCTGCATACACAGCTTTCCCATCGAATTTGCAAATTTGGCGAGGCCGATGGAGTCGCCCCTGTGTAGAATGTATTTTTTATTCTTACACGCGCAGTGATTACAACCTCACTGCAGCCTGATTATATATTCAAAATGAAGGACTTAGCGAGTGTTTCTGAAGCGTTTGTCAGATCCCAAGAGGTTACACCGACTGGGCAGGTACAAATGCAAGTCCGAATGATAGCAATTGAACAAGAAGATGCGGGTCAACGCATTGATAACTTTTTGATACGCATCTGTAAAGGCGTACCTAAAAGCCATGTTTATCAGGTTTTACGTTCAGGTCAGGTGAGAGTTAATAAGGGCAGAGTAGCCCAAACTTATCGCTTAGTTGAAGGCGATATGGTGCGTGTTCCGCCTATGCGCTTGGCGGAGCGCGAAGAAAAACATACGCCTGCTGCTGAATTTAAGATTCTGTTGGAAGATAGTCATTTGTTGGTGATTGATAAACCTGCAGGTGTCGCAGTGCATGGTGGTTCGGGTGTGAGTTATGGTGTGATTGAGCAGTTGCGAGCTTCTAGGCCAGAGGCGCAATTTCTCGAGTTGGTGCATAGATTAGACCGAGAAACCTCAGGTATTTTGATGTTGGCTAAAAAACGCTCAGCGCTCACGCATTTACATGAGCAAATTCGTGCGGGCACTATCGATAAACGTTATTTAACACTGGTGTATGGTGAGTGGAAAAACAGTCGACAGCACGTCAAACTGCCGCTCTTTAAATACACCACGCCGGATGGTGAGCGCCGAGTTCGTGTACAAACAGAGGGTGGACTCGCTTCGCACACGATTTTTAATTTATTGCGAAAATACGGTGACTTTGCATTACTAGAAGCAGAATTGAAAACGGGACGCACGCATCAGATTAGGGTGCATTTATCAGCCAATGGTTTTCCGATTGCAGGCGATGATAAATATGGTGACTTTACGCTCAATCGCCGCTTGCAAAAAGCAGAAGGGCTGAGAAAAGCCTGTAAGCGCATGTTTTTACATGCTTATAAAATTAGTTTTACGCATCCTGATACGAATAAAGTCATTCAGCTACAAGCAGCATTGCCTAAAGATTGTGAAAGTTTTTTACAGAGTTTGCTTGCTGAGGAAAATACAGCCTGACTCTGGATGTAAGAAATAAAATAATGAACGATATAAACTTAACCACAGCCTAATCACTTACCAAAAAGTCTGGATGCTGCCTGCTAGCGCCAGAACACACTATGCCAAGAAAACAATTTGATTTAATCGTCTTTGACTGGGACGGCACACTGATGGACAGCACTGCTGCTATTGTGAAGAGCATGCAAGCTGCTGCCAAAGATTTAAGTTTGCCTGTGCCAGATAATAAGTCAGCATCGTATGTGATTGGTTTAGGTTTGCAAGATGCGATGCAAACTTTAATGCCTGATCTTGATCCTGCTGCTTATCCACGTATGGTAGAGCGTTATAAGCATCATTATTTATCGCAAGATCATGAGTTAACTTTGTTTGATGGTGTGCCAGAGATGTTGGATCAACTCTCTGCTGATGGTTATTTTTTAGCGGTTGCAACTGGTAAAAGTCGTGTTGGACTTAACAGAGCCTTACACGCAGTCGGTATGATGAGTTTGTTTGATGCCACACGCTGTGCAGATGAAACTTTTTCTAAACCGCATCCCGCAATGTTGCAAGAACTGACGCGAGAATTAGGTCAAGATATGAAGCGCACCCTCATGATAGGCGACACTACCCATGATTTACTGATGGCGAGTAATGCAGGTGCTGCTTCTGTTGGTGTGTATTTCGGTGCACATCCTGAACATGAATTAAATCAGCATGCGCCTTTGTTTGGCGCGCATTCTATTCCTGCCTTACATGATTGGTTAATCGAGCATGCCTGATAGCGCAGAGATGTCTGATTCCACTATTTTTATTTGTGAATCATCTGCAGTCGAAGAGGGTGGTCGTGGTGTGCGTTTTCCGCTTACTGCTGCGGGTGAAGATGCAGTGGGTTTTGTGGTGCGGTTCGAGCAGGAAGTGCATGGTTATTTAAACCGCTGTGCACATGTGCCTATGGAGTTGGATTGGAATCAGGGTGAGTTTTTTGAATCCAGTGGTTTGTTTTTAATGTGTGCAACGCACGGTGCATTATATGAACCTAACACAGGAAAATGTGCAGGTGGTCCCTGCCGTGGTGGTAGCTTGAAACAAATTAAAGTCGTTGAAAAAGAGCACAAAATATTTTGGCAGCCGGATGATGTTTTTCGTCCTGTGCTTGCCTGATAAATAGTGCACTTCATATTAGTCTGAATGTAAAGAAAAAATATCATGAACGATAAAGAACAAAATACACCTACAACTCCATCATCACAATCAGATGGTCAATCACATCCTGAAAATAAGAGTGTGGAATCTGCAGTGGATGAAGCTACACATCAGGTGAAGCATGATGCGCATGGTGAAGCTAAGTATGCAGAACAGCACGAAGATAAGCACGAAGAGCAGCATGAAAAAAAATCAGAATGGACACATGCTTCTGCGCATACTGAGCCTTCTTTGATTCCAGAGCGTACCGTGTTAGAAAGTTTGGCACGTGAGATGTTGAATGAACAAAAAGCGAATCGTCGCTGGCGTAATTTCTTTCGTTTTTCTGTATTACTCGTTACCGTGGTTGCGATTTGGGCAGCATTTGATATTAGTGGTGCACCTAAAGAAGTATTGACGCGTCACACTGCCTTAGTTGAATTAAATGGTGAAATTGATGGTGATAGTAGTTCTGCTTCAGCTAGTGTTTTGCTTCCTGCATTGAATAGTGCATTTAGTGATGAAGCATCAGCGGGCATTATTTTGCGTGTGAATAGTCCGGGTGGCTCTCCTGTGCAAGCCGGTATTGTGAATGATGAAATCACGCGCTTACGCGCGCTTTATCCTAAGAAGCCGCTGTATGTGGTGGTAGAAGATATGTGTGCTTCAGGTTGCTATTACATCGCTGCTGCTGCTGATGGTATTTATGTGAATCAAGCGAGCATTGTTGGATCAATCGGTGTCTTAATGAGTAGTTTTGGTTTTACAGGTTTGATGGAAAAAATTGGTGTTGAACGTCGCTTAATGACAGCAGGTGAAAACAAGGGTTTTCTTGATCCATTCTCTGCGCAGACACCTACGCAAAAAGAATTTACGCAAGGCTTGTTACATGAAATTCATGAACAATTTATTGCAGTGGTGAGAAAAGGACGTGGCAAGCGTTTGAAAGAAACGCCTGATATGTTTTCCGGATTGTTTTGGACAGGTAGTAAAGCTATCTCTCTTGGTTTAGCAGATGGCTTGGGTACTGTAGATAGCGTAGCGCGTGATGTAATTAAAGCTGAAGAAATTGTTGATTACACAGCGCATGAAGGTTTATCTGATCGTGTATTGAAAAAGATTGGTGCTGCTGCTGGTGCGAGTGCAGTGAAGGCAATGCAATCCGAAGCGATCAAGCTGCGCTAAAGCCAGCTGAATCACTGATTACGTATTACTTGATTAGTTTTGTACTGTCGGTTCGATCAGCGAACTAAAAATCATCTGCTCATCTAGTGCAGTTCTATGATTTTTAGCAAGACGGTAGATTAATAGAACTCTTGCGGGTGTGTAGTTACACAGAGTTCGAAATTTAATTTGAATAGCCATAGCGTTATGTCATTAGATTTCAATTATTAATCTATCCGTTCTCTTTCATTTCCCACTTTCTTATTCACATACTTTATTCAGACGAGGCGGTTTTTCGTTGTTTGAATTGACGGTATATCACTTCCACAGGAAAAAATATGCAGCCAGTTGGCAATTACAGTCATGTTCGATCTCCACTGTTGATGCAGGTCGAGGCAGAGCAGGTTACAACTTCATCACGTTCTACTCACAGCAATAATCAACAAATTGCACCACGTATGTTTAGCAAGAATATGATTTTTGTTGAATTGCCACAGGCATCAAAATCTACCCGAGTAGGCGGACCCCAACTTAGACGTCCTAAAATGGATCAGCGTGCCAGAGAGAATATTGTGAATCAAATTCGCAAGAAAAATGGCATAGCGTTACCCGATCAGATGATTAGTCAGTCTAAACAAATCGCTCTGGTTGACGCATTAGATAGTGCATATAGTTATGAGTCGCTGACTGAGACAGCAAAGGATATGTGGACATGGATGGCGACGGCAACGCGGTCATTGTCTTCTTATATGCCTGATATTCAGATAGGTCCGCCAGCAGTAGAGGCTAGCTTTTCAAGTAATGTAATAGATGTCACTAAACCATCGACGATCAGTGAGTTTTTAAAGTCATTTCAACATGATTTTGATATACAGTTAAGTAGATCTTTGCAATTAGATGATAGCGTTAAAGGTGTAACGATTATTGTTGGAACTAAAGGATTTGATAAGAGTATTAACGAAAAAATTGCCCGAGTACTTGCTGGAATGAAGAATGTCGACGGCGATTTATTGTTCATTCCAGGTTCAATGCCGGGATGTAAGTTCGCTTTGGATGTGTATAAGCTACGTAATGCTAACTGCAAAGAAATTGATGGCGATCTTCCATTCAACACTAACGGTTTATCAGAAGCTTCAATAGAAATTCAGAAATTTTCTATATTTAGGACAACGATGGCTGAGCCGAATAAGGCAGCATTGCAAATATCAAATTTAGTAAAAAAAACGACTGATTCACTTAAAAAAATGAAGTCAATAATTGATCAAGCTGGGGGACTTGATCTAGCAGAAATAGATAAGATAATTGATAAAGAAGAATTTCAGGATTATTCAACACAGAAAAAATTTGATCCTTCTTCGGTATATGTGGGCAATAGTAATTATATGAATATGGAGGAAATACGTTCCAAATTTAATGCAGCATTAGATGATGGAAAGCGATTAAAGATTGCTGTTGATGGTTCTATTACTATTAATCCTTATAAATCAATAGGTGAAAGTTTAGTAAATACGATTAATTCTCACAACTCAGATAGTTCTACTAAATATGCTGTGATTGACGTTGAAGACTTATTTACTGTGGCGGATAAATTGTATGACGACATAGTCGGCAATGCTATCGTGATGGTTCCTCATGGTATTTATAAAAATACGCTAAATCAAAATCTATTATTACAACGAGATTCTAAAAGAATTGATCTTTAAATAGAAAATCGCGACTTGATCTTTTAGTCACATTGATCAAATCGCGATGACCAAAGATGAAATTCTGAAGAATACTATTACTTATTCAGCTAAAAATAAAAACACGGTTGGCTTCTTATGAAAATCAGGAAGCCGACCTTTTGCAATTTCTCGCTCCCATGCATCAGCAGTTTGAGTCGTGATGGTTTCCGAAGTTAAAGTCAAATCAGTTGCAACACAGACTAAAGTTTGGCCATTGCAGTTACTCAGCATTGCTTCTAACAACGCCTGATTACGATAAGGCGTTTCAATAAAAATCTGCGTTTGATTTTCTTGCTGTGAGCGTTGCTCTAATAATTTAATGCGTTTACTCCGCATGCTTGCATCAGTAGGTAAGTAACCATGAAATGCGAAGCTTTGTCCATTTAAGCCGCTTGCCATTAAGGCTAATAAAATCGATGAAGGTCCCACTAAAGGTTTTACGGTGATGCCTTCTGCATGAGCGAGTCGAACTAAGCTTGCACCGGGATCGGCAACAGCAGGTACACCGGCTTCTGATAACACGCCCACATTAAAACCTTCACGCAGTGGTGCTAACAAAGCAGGTAATGCAGCTGCGGATGTGTTGATGTTGAGTTCAGTGATCTGTATCTCTTGCAATGCGATAGACAATGGATGACTTGCACTCACTTGTTTTAAAAATGCACGCGCAGTCTTGGCATTTTCAGCAACGAAGTGATGCAGGGATGCTGTCACAGCGCACACTTCTGCCGGCAAAATGCTAACTAGTTCAGTAGGTCCTAAGGATGTGGGAATTAAATAAAGCGTAGTCATAAGAGTTGGTTGAAATTAGTCACGCTAAAAAAAAGACACACCGCAATTGCGCAGCATGCTGGTGAGTGCAATCAGAGGTAAGCCTGTAAGTGCGGTAGGGTCTGTGCCTTCGATTGAGGCTATCAGTGTAATGCCTAAGCCTTCATTTTTTGCGCTGCCTGCACAATCATAAGGTTGTTCAATTTTTAAATAGGCATCTAACTCTGCATTAGGCAAATCACGAAAGGTCACCACGGTTTGTATATTTTCTATTTGCAGTGGTTTGGTGCTTGTCGGGTGCGTGTCGATTAAACATAGTGCAGTGTGAAACACAACCGAGCGTCCGCGCATCATTTGTAATTGCGCTAATGCGTTTGCATGATTACCTGGTTTGCCGATTTGGTGATTGTCGAGAGTTGCTACTTGATCAGAACCAATCACTAGCGCAGGCGAGGTCTGCTCGGCGATTTTTTGTGCTTTAGCTTGCGCTAAGCGCAGTGCGGTGGCTACCGGTGTTTCATTCGGCAGACTGGTTTCATCTATGTCAGGTGACATGACTTCAAAGGGCAAACGCAAGCGCTGCAGTAATTCTTTGCGATAGGCTGAGCCTGACGCCAGAATCAGTCTTCGTGGTGTGTTTGCTGAGGGTGGAGAAGATGAGTCTTGCATTTATGGCAAACAATTATCAAGAAAAAGAAGTGGTATCGGTCATGTGGCGTACTTGAAAAAACGGCTGCAAAACAGCTGCGTGAGCTCGTCTCAAACACTGTAAGGCTTTGACTTATAAGGCAAAACCCTAGTATTATCTCAGGTTTTTCGACGGGCTCGCGGACATGAATGGCAAGACTATGGACTTGTTTAAGTTTTGCTTAGACGCTGATCAGGCATCAGGCTCCTATGCCATTCAAGATTTAAACAGACTCAGTGCTGAACTGGTCGCTAGTGATGGCGACTTGGCTTGGAATTTTTCTGGCGGACGTCATCAGATAGGTGCACCTGAATTAAAGTTACATATTCAAGCGCAGGTTAAATTAATTTGTCAGCGTTGTTTGACGCCTTATGTGGAAACTTTAGATTCTGTTTCTACTTTGGTGCTCGCTAAAACCGAAGAGCAGGCTGATGAATTGGAAGAGCGCTTAAATGATGACAGCATTGATGTCATTGTTGTCTCGCCTGAACAGGAGTATTCGGTTTTAATAGAAGATGAGGCCTTGCTTGCCTTGCCTGTGTCGCCGCGTCACGCTACGTGTCCCGATGGTTTTAAGGCAGAAATCATCAATGAAAAGCCAGTGTCACCGTTTGCAGCGTTGAAAAAATTAAAATAAAAGAAACTTTTTTGCTCGAGTCAGTCGGTTATCGGTTTGCTGAGATTCATTAAAATTGGCTAAAAATCTTAACTATTCGAGCAATTCCCCTATCAACAGCGCAGTTTTAGGCGCTGACTATGTTAAAATTTTGGATTAATCGTATTAGGAGTGCATCATGGCAGTTCAACAGAATAAAAAATCACCATCTAAACGTGGCATGCATCGTTCGCATGATTTTTTGACTGCACCAGCAACAGCAGTTGAACCAACCACTGGTGAGACACATCTGCGTCACCATATCAGCCCAAACGGCTTTTATCGTGGTCGTAAAGTGATCAAGACCAAGAACGACGAATAATTTCATTATTCAAAAAAACAATCCGGCGTGAAGAGTCTTCGACTGCTTGCGCCGTTTTTGTATGCAGACACTGCCTTCCTCTGTCGTTACTCAGTACATTCCCACTATTGCTGATCTAGTCATTCCTATGACTACTTTCAGTCTGTGCTGATCATCATGACGAAAAAAATATCAATTGATTGTATGGGTGGTGATCACGGACCTCGTGTCACTGTGCCTGCTGCACTTGCTTTCTTAAAGCGTGAGCCTGAGGCTGAACTCATACTCGTTGGTCGCGAAGATGCGATACGTGCTGAGTTACAACGTCGTGGCGCTTTGCATCATGCGCGATTGAGCATAGTGCATGCTTCTGAAGTGGTGGAGATGGATGATCCACTCGAAGTCGCACTGCGTCGTAAAAAAGATTCTTCCATGCGTGTGGCAATTGATCTGGTTAAACAAGGTCAAGCACAAGCCTGTGTCTCAGCGGGTAATACTGCTGCATTAATGGCGGTGTCGCGTTATCTACTTAAAACTTTACCTGGTGTGGATAGACCTGCGATTTGTACTATCCTTCCCAATCAAAAAGATGGTCCGACTTATATGTTGGATTTAGGTGCGAATGTCGATTGCGAACCTATGCACTTACATCAATTTGCTTTGATGGGATCAGCTTTAGTGTCAGCAGTTGAAGGTAAACCTAAACCTACCATTGGTTTATTAAATGTCGGTGCAGAAGATATCAAAGGTAATGAGCTTGTTAAACACACTGCAGAACTATTGCGTGCTGATCATGCAAAAGGTTTGCTTAATTTTTACGGCAACGTAGAAGGTAATGATATTTTCGAAGGCACCACAGATATTGTTGTGTGTGATGGCTTTGTAGGTAATGTCACCTTGAAATCTGTAGAAGGTCTGGGGCGATTAATTAAAGGTGTGATCAAATCCGAACTCAGTAAGGGTTGGATTGATATGTTAGGCGCATTGATTGCTTATCGTGCGTTGAAACGAGTTTCACAAAGACTCAATCCATCCCGTTACAATGGCGCTAGTTTATTAGGTTTGCGTGGTTTAGTTTTTAAAAGTCATGGTGGTGAAGAAGCTTATGGCTTTGAATGGGCGATAAGACGTGCTTTTGATGCTGTCCATCATGATGTGTTAACTCGAATAGAAAAATCGATTGCAGAACTCATGCCCCATGCTGAGCTTGCTGCATCTACAGACTCAAAAAAAACTCTATGAGTATTTACTCAAAAATTATTGGAACAGGTAGCTGTTTACCGCCTAATCGTGTCACTAACGATGATCTCACACGAATCTTGGGTGAGAAGGGATTGGAAACATCGGATGAATGGATAGTTTCGCGTAGTGGTATCTCTGCGCGTCACTACGTTGCGCCTGGTGTAGTGGCAAGTGATCTCGCAACGGAAGCAGCAACGCATGCACTGGCCATGGCAGGTTTGCAAGCGAGTGATATGGATCTCATTATTTTGGCGACATCGACACCAGATTTTATCGGTGGTTTTCCGAGTACTGCTTGTGTAGTGCAACGTAAATTAGGTATCACCAATGAATGTGCTGCACTTGATGTGCAAGCAGTTTGTAGTGGATTTATTTACGCGCTTTCTGTTGCGGATAATTTCATCAAATCTGGTATGCATAAAAAAGTGCTGGTGATTGGTGCTGAAGTTTTCTCACGCATTTTAGATTTCAATGATCGTACAACTTGTGTTTTATTTGGTGATGGTGCGGGTGCATTAGTACTGACTGCATCCGATCAACCAGGTATTCATGCCACTAAACTTCATGCTGATGGCAGACACGCAGATATTCTTTGTGTAAAAGGTTCTGTGACTGCAGGCGCATTACAAGGCAGTGGTTTTCTGCATATGGATGGACAAGCAGTATTTAAACTCGCTGTCTCAGTGTTAGAAAAAGTGGCACATGAAGTTTTAGCAGCATCACATATGGAAGCTTCACAAGTCGATTGGTTGATTCCACATCAAGCGAATATTCGTATCATGCAAGGCACTGCGAAAAAGCTAGCTTTGCCTTTGGAAAAAATGGTGGTCACAGTGGATCAGCATGGTAATACCTCCGCTGCATCGATTCCTCTTGCACTTGATGTCGCTATGCGTGATGGTCGCATCAAGACCGGTCAAAACATACTCATGGAAGCTGTTGGTGGTGGCTTCACATGGGGCGCGGCACTCGCCACAATCTAATTAATTAAAAAATAGTATGACTTCATTTGCATTTGTATTTCCAGGACAAGGTTCACAAGCAATCGGTATGTTGAATGGCTTTGCTGACAATCAGCATGTGTCGCAAACGATTGCTGAAGCTTCCGATTTATTAAAGATAGATCTTGCGCAGTTAATTGCTGAAGGTCCAAAAGAAGCTTTAGATCTCACTACCAATACTCAACCTGTGATGTTGACTTGCGCGGTCGCGTTTTATCGTGCATGGCTAGCAGCAGGCGGCAAATTGCCACAGTTAGTCGCAGGACATAGCTTAGGTGAATACTCTGCCTTAGTAGCAGCCGGTGTGATTGCATTTAAAGATGCAGTGCCCATGGTACGTTTTCGTGCGCAAGCGATGCAAGAAGCAGTGCCTGTTGGGCAAGGTGGCATGGCTGCGATTTTAGGTTTGTCAGATGATGATGTACGTGCAGTGTGTGCAGAGGCAGCGCAACAACAAATTGTAGAAGCAGTGAATTTCAATGCGCCTGCACAAGTGGTGATTGCAGGTCATAAAGAAGCGGTAGAACGTGCTTGTGAAGCAGCGAAAGCCAAAGGTGCAAAACGTGCCTTAACGCTACCTGTATCGGCACCATTCCATTCTTCATTATTAAAACCGGCTTCGGATCGTTTACGAACTTATTTAGCAGACATACATTTTGCAGCGCCTTCTATTCCATTGATCAACAATGTGGATGTGCGCATAGAAAATGAAGCGCAAGCAATTAAAGATGCCTTAGTACGTCAAGCAGCAAGTCCAGTACGTTGGGTAGAAACTGTACAAAAAATGTCAGAGATGGGCATTACACGACTTATAGAATGTGGTCCTGGAAAAGTACTTTCAGGATTAACCAAACGAATTCATAGCGATTTGCAGTCCGATGCTATTAATGATCAGGCATCTCTGGATGCAATGTTGGAGGCATTGAAATGACACAAAGGCAAACCACGCTAGAGAAGCAAGTTGCGTTGGTAACGGGTGCTTCACGCGGCATTGGTAAAGCGATTGCGCAAGAATTAGCGCGTCGTGGAGCAACTGTAATCGGTACCGCAACTTCAGAAGCAGGTGCGCAAGCGATTTCAGATTATTTAAAGGCGGTGCGTCCTGAAGCGGGCCGCGGCAAAGTATTGAATGTGAATGAAGCAGGACAATCAAGCAGTTTGGTTGATGAGATTACGAAAGAATTTGGTTCGCTTTCTATCTTAGTCAATAACGCAGGTATCACGCAGGATCAACTTGCGATGCGTATGAAAGATGAAGAGTGGGATGCTGTTATCACTACTAATCTTACTGCAGTGGCGCAGCTTTCTAGAGCAGTATTGCGCGGCATGATGAAAGCCAAACACGGTCGTATTATCAACATCACTTCGGTGGTGGGCTCAGCAGGTAATCCTGGGCAAATGAATTATGCAGCAGCGAAAGCCGGTGTAGCGGGTATGAGTCGTGCGCTCGCCCGTGAGATCGGTAGTCGCAACATCACAGTGAATTGTGTTGCACCAGGATTTATTGATACCGATATGACAAGAGCACTGACTGAGCAACAAGTTGCTGCATTATTGCAGCAGATACCTGCAGGACGCTTTGGTTTACCAGAAGATATCGCAGCAGCAGTGGCATTTCTTGCCTCCGATGAGGCCAGTTACATCACTGGCACGACCTTGCATGTGAATGGCGGTATGTATATGAGTGGTGGTTAATGTAGTCGTATGAAGTTTAGTGAAGTAAAGTAGTGATTGAAATTGTTGTTAAAAGCAAAAGTCGAATGTATAGTTTCGCGTCGCAAACCTGATAAAATGCGCGCACTTTGGGTAACCCATAATCTGGAGGTAAGAGATGTCTGATATTGAATCACGCGTTAAGAAGATTGTTGCTGAACAGCTTGGTGTTGCAGAAGCTGATATCAAAACCGAATCATCCTTTGTTGATGACCTCGGCGCTGATTCGCTCGACACAGTTGAATTAGTAATGGCATTAGAAGATGAGTTCGAAATGGAAATCCCTGACGAACAAGCTGAAAAAATTACGACTGTGCAGCAAGCGATTGATTACGCAAAAGCACACGTAAAGTCTTAATCTCTTCGCCTAAGATCGCTAGGAGCATCGTTTGAGTCGTCCAAATCGTCGTCGTGTCGTTATTACTGGCCTAGGTTGTGTAGCGCCAGTAGGAAATACAGTATCCACTGCGTGGGATGCACTGATTGCTGGTCAATCAGGTATTGCGACTATTACCAAGTTTGACGCTAGTCCCTTCTCTACGCATTTCGCCGGAGAAGTGAAAGGCTTTAATGTCGAGGATTACATGCCCGGCAAAGAAGCTCGCCATATGGATACTTTTATTCATTATGGTATGGCAGCAGGTATACAAGCGATGCAAGACAGTGGATTGGAAGTGACTGAAGCGAATGCTGAACGCATTGGTGTCATCGTTGGTTCAGGCATAGGCGGTTTGCCTATGATTGAAGAAACGCATGCGGAACTGACGAATCGCGGTCCACGCAGAATCAGTCCGTTTTTTGTACCCGCTTCTATCATCAACATGATCTCAGGTCATTTGTCTATTAAGTATGGACTTAAAGGCCCGAATCTTGCGATCGTCACAGCGTGTACTACAGGACTACATTCCATAGGTGCTGCAGGGCGTTTGATTGAATACGGCGATGCCGACATCATGATAGCTGGCGGTGCAGAATCGACTATCTCTCCTTTGGGATTAGGTGGCTTTGCTTCAGCTCGTGCTTTGTCTTCCCGCAATGATGATCCTGCTACTGCATCACGTCCTTGGGATAAAGACCGTGATGGTTTTGTACTCGGTGAAGGCGCAGGTGTGATGGTGCTTGAAGAGTATGAACATGCGAAAGCACGTGGTGCAAAAATTTATGCCGAGCTATTAGGTTTTGGTATGAGTGCAGATGCACATCACATGACTGCACCACTAGAAGATGGTGATGGTGCTCGTCGTTGTATGGTCTCTGCCATGAATAATGCTGGTATTAATGCGGATCAAGTAGATTACGTAAATGCACATGGCACATCCACACCTTTAGGCGATGTAGCTGAAACCGTTGCGATTAAACGCGCACTCGGTGATCACGCTAAAAACATCGTAGTTAATTCCACTAAATCGATGACGGGTCATTTATTAGGTGGTGCAGGTGGTTTGGAAGCTGTGTTTACTGCACTCGCAGTGCATAAACAATTATCACCACCAACGATTAATATTTTTAATCAAGATCCTGCTTGCGATCTAGATTACTGCGCTAACGCAGCGCGTGAAATGAAAATCAATGTTGCAGTAAAAAATTCTTTTGGTTTCGGTGGCACCAATGGAACACTGATTTTCGGCAAACTCTGATTCTCTGTTAGCGTCGAACTGCAACTGTTATCAGTGCGACGCTTATTGCTTCCGATAATGCCTTCGATAGCACCTCTGATCGTACCTCTGATGTTTCTTCACTAATCTTCTCTACCAAAGATGAGCATTGCAGTCTCCGCTGTGATCCGACCCTCTCGTCTTTATCTTTTTCTTTGTCTCTTGTTTTCGCTTGATCTTTTCATCACTGCGGCCTTGCTATGCCAACGTTTAGTTGAGTTATTCAACTTAGTTCAGTGTCTTGCAGTCCTTATAGTTTGCGTTATCCCAGTGTTCGCGCTTCTTATCCCTGTTTTCAGGTCTAGAAATATCGTCAGGATTGATATTTCAGGAAATGGACAAATTCGCTTGTTTCAAACTAAGCGAACAACTCCTCCATATCATTTTCAAAATCATTCTGAAATTGATCTACATGCAGGAGAGATTGTGCGTTTACTTGGAGACTCTACGCTTTGGCCTCATATCATGTCACTACGTTTGCAATCGGAGAAAGGAAAAATTTTTACCGTTTTAGTTTTTCCCGATTCTGTAGAGCAGAAAAACTATCGATCTTTGATCGTTGCATTGCGTTGTGTAAAAAACCACGACGCTCAACAACTTTCTCTTCCATAAAATTTCTCTTATACCGACTGAACTTGTTTTATATCAGTTGGTCTAACGCCAAGGTTTCGCAGAAATCATCCTCGATTCCACTGCTGTCATTGCTAGCTTGCCATGCTAGGTATTAAAAATCAGAAGCAAAGCTTGATCCCCTCACCACATGATAGGACGCCAAGCGGGTATCACGATTCTGTTTGTCAGTGCATGGTAAGAAGGTGCAAGATTTGACGACAGAACGAAACATAGATCAATTACTAGTTGATCGGGCTCAGCATGGCGATAAGAAAGCGTTCGAGCTTTTGGTGGTGAAATATCAACGTAAGCTGATGCGTTTGATTTCTCGATTAATTCGAGATCAAGCAGAAGCGGAAGACGTTGTACAAGAAGCATTCATCAAAGCTTATCGCGCCTTACCGCAATTTCGAGGTGATTCAGCGTTTTATACGTGGCTTTATCGTATTGGTATTAACACCGCAAAGAATTATTTAGTCACACAAGGACGACGTGCACCGACATCTACTGAAGCAGATGTGGAAGAAGCGGAAACTTTTGATGATGGAGACCAACTAAGAGATATCAATACACCTGAATCCATGCTCGCGACGAAGCAAATTGCTGAAACAGTGAATCTAGCAATGGAAGTTTTGCCAGATGAATTACGTATGGCGATTACTTTGCGTGAGATTGAAGGCTTGAGTTATGAAGATATTGCAGAAGCGATGCATTGTCCTATTGGTACTGTGCGCAGCAGAATATTTCGAGCACGCGAAGCGATCGCAGAAAAACTCAGACCATTACTTGATACTGCAGGTGATAAGAGATGGTAAGACTACAAGACTGACAATGATATGCCCTAGAAGTCAAAAAAACAATGTTAAATGCGAATGATAGTGTGATGATGGCTGTGGTTAAAAAATTATTTACGATAACAATGACAGCGCAAACATCGGTAAGCCGCAAAAGGGGAAATGATGGAAGGAGATAAGCAGGCACGCCAATGGATTTCTGCGCTCATGGATAGTGAGTTAGCACATCTGACTGCTGCGCAAATCGATGCCTTGTATCATTCAGAAGATCAAAAAAATACATGGTCTATTTATCATCAGATTGGCGACTTACTTCGCTTTGAACATCAAGCTCTTAGCCATGATTTTCAAGTTAAGCTTTCAACTCAACTAGACCTACAGTCAGAGCACACATTACCAAAACAAAAATACGCAGAACTTACAAGCCTAGTTTCAAAAAAATCGTCATCCTTGTTGCGATGTTAGTCATGATCGTGGTTGTTCCATCCACTGTATTGATCGTGAAATCATCATTGTCACTGTTTGATAAAAAAGCGCGTGAGGATGTGCATAACAATGTACCTAGCAACGTACCCAACCACGCGCCCAACTACGCACCCAACAACACGCCCGCTACCAAAGTAGATTACCAACACATACCGGTTCATCTTGCGCAATAAAGAAGATGAGAAGGACTAGTGCGACGCGCTCAGACTAGAGAATTGATGTGATTCGAGGTTGTAGCCAGATTAGCTAGAATTTCCATTTTGCTAGCGGCTTAGCCGCATAAAAAGCCATGATAGGGTGTCGTAAGAGAGCATACGGGTGCATTCAGCATGGTCGGCAAGCGCATGAAAGAATTTTGGCTTACCATTGTTGTTGAAATCTTTTTTGTAGCCAATCTGCCAAGTCGCTGATTTTATAGGCTTGAACTTAACCTAAACCATCCCATGCATATGTTTGATCACATTAAAAAAATTCTATCTCTATCCGCATTGGCTGTTTCTGGCCTGATGTTTGTGCCACTTGCTGCTACTGTGACAACAACAGCGCATGCGGTTACATTGCCTGACTTTACAGACTTAGTCGATAAGGTTGGTCCAGCAGTGGTGAATATTCGCACCACAGAAAAAAACAAAGGCGCAACAGCTCAGGGTGGACCACAAGGTGGCGCACCAGATATGAATGATGAAGAAATGCAGGAATTCTTCCGTCGCTTTTTTGGTCAGCCAGCGCCGCGTTCACCGCAACAGCCACAAGCACCCAAAGGTCGTAAGGGACCTCAGCAAGAAGAACAACAAGTACCACGTGGTGTGGGTTCAGGTTTCATTATCTCGCCAGATGGTTATGTATTAACCAATGCGCATGTCGTCGAAGGTGCAGATGAAGTCTTAGTCACCATGAGTGACAAGCGTGAATTCAAAGCCAAGATCATAGGATCAGATCGTCGCACTGATGTAGCAGTGGTGAAGATTGACAGCAAAAATCTGCCTACGATCACTTTAGGTGGTAGTAGCAAAGTACGTGTTGGTGAATGGGTGATTGCGATTGGCTCACCATTTGGATTAGAGAACACCGTCACTGCAGGTATTGTTTCAGCGATTGCACGTGACACAGGTGATTATTTACCTTTGATTCAAACAGACGTTGCAGTTAATCCTGGTAACTCTGGTGGTCCACTGATTAACATGCGTGGGGAAGTCATTGGTATTAATTCTCAGATTTATAGTCGCTCTGGTGGTTATATGGGCATTTCATTTGCTGTGCCTATTGCTGAAGCGATACGTGTATCTGAACAATTGAAAACTATCGGTCGTGTCGTACGCGGTCGCATTGGTGTGCAAATTGGTGAAGTCACAAAAGAAGTCGCTGAGTCCTTGGGCTTGCCACGTGCAGCAGGTGCTTTGGTTGCCAGAGTGGAGCCAGGTAGCCCAGCTGAGGCCGCGGGTGTGGAAGCGGGCGACATCATTACCCATTTCAATTCGGTAGGCATAGAAAAATCAGGTGATTTACCACGCTTAGTTGGTAACACTAAGCCTGGTTCTCAATCTGTGATTAGTGTTTGGCGTAAGGGTGCGAAAAAAGACTTGAACGTTATTGTTGCTGAGTTAGAAGCAGAGGCTAAGGTTGTAAAGAAAGAAGAGAAAAAACCTAAGCAAGAACAAACCTTAAATGCATTAGGTTTAATCGTGACCGATCTTAGCGATGCACAGAAACGTGAATTGAAGTTAGATGGCGGTGTGTTGATTGAATTAGCAGATGGTCCTGCTAGCCGTGCTGGTTTGCAGCCTGGTGATGTGGTGGTCAGACTCAACAACACTGATATCAAAGATGCGAAGCAGTTCAATGGACTGGTTGCTAAACTCGATACTAACAAGAATGCTTTATTGTTAGTGCGACGTGGTGATTCATCGCAGTTCATTCCTTTGCGTCCAACTAAACCTTAATTCGTGATTGTGAAATAAAGAAGTGAGATCAGGGCTGCTATGTGCAGCCCTGATTGTTTTAGATAGACTGTTTTTTTGAGAGCATAGTGTGGTTCATTTCAATTTATATTCTCGTTCTTATTGTCATTTGTGCGACGACATGTTGGCGGCCTTGGAAAATCTGCGTGCGGAATTTGATTTTTCTGTGGAAGTGATTGATGTTGATGCAGATGAAGCACTGATTGAGCGTTATGATGAATTAGTGCCGGTCTTAGTTGGGCAGCGAGTTGGTCAGCCACCTCAGCAGTTATGTCATTATTTTTTAGATCTGCCCGTGGTGCGGGATTTTCTTACCCGAATTGAAAAATAGGGGGTAAGCTGAGCGAGAGTCATCAATCGGCAGGAATTCTATTTTCAAAAAGACAATTTCTTGACGCGTGAGTGGCAGATCGAGCATGCAACACTAAAGTCCAGCCCAACCCGCCTGTCAGAAGCCTCTGAGAGGCTTTCAAATCCGGTAAAATCCTGACTTGACTGGTTTCCGTAACAAGGCGCTCGCTTGGGGCACGTCCCCAGCCCAGAGCGCTTTTTTTGTGTCTACTTAGTGAATGAATAACATACGTAATTTTTCTATCATCGCGCATATTGACCATGGCAAATCCACCTTGGCAGATCGCATCATCCAACTGTGCGGTGGTTTATCCGATCGTGAGATGGAAGCGCAGGTTCTCGACTCTATGGACTTAGAGCGTGAGCGCGGCATCACAATTAAAGCGCAAACCGCTGCGCTGAGTTACAAAGCACGCGATGGCAAAGTCTACAACTTGAATTTAATTGATACACCAGGTCATGTGGATTTTAGTTATGAGGTCAGTCGCTCATTATCAGCTTGTGAAGGTGCATTGCTTGTAGTCGATGCTTCACAAGGTGTAGAAGCGCAAACGGTCGCTAACTGCTACACCGCATTAGATTTGGGTGTGGAAGTGGTACCGGTATTGAATAAAATTGATTTGCCTTCGGCTGATCCTGACAATGCGATTGCAGAAATTGAAGAAGTGATAGGAATCGAAGCTTCGGATGCTGTGCACTGTTCTGCAAAAACAGGTTTGGGTGTGCAAGATGTTTTAGAAGCCTTAATCCAAAAAGTGCCAGCGCCTAAGGGTGATCCCGATGCGCCTTTGCAGGCATTGATCGTGGATTCATGGTTTGATAATTATGTGGGTGTGGTGATGTTAGTGCGTGTCATAAACGGTACACTCAAACCCAAAGAAAAAATTCTCTTAATGGCGACTGGCTCGCAGCATTTAGTGGAGAGTGTAGGTGTCTTTACACCAAAGTCTATCGCACGAGAACAACTCTCAGCAGGACAAGTTGGCTTTATCATTTCTGGCATTAAAGAATTAAAAGCCGCTAAGGTTGGTGACACCGTTACCTTGGCAGCGAAACCTGCACCTGCTGCTTTACCTGGTTTTAAAGAAGTGCAGCCGCAAGTGTTTGCGGGTTTGTTTCCAGTGGAAGCGAATCAATATGATGCCTTGCGTGATTCATTAGAAAAACTCAAGCTCAATGATGCTGCTCTGATGTACGAGCCTGAAGTCTCGCAAGCTTTAGGATTTGGATTTCGTTGCGGCTTCTTAGGTTTGTTGCACATGGAAATTGTGCAAGAACGTTTAGAGCGTGAATTTGGTATGGATCTCATTACCACTGCGCCTACGGTTATTTACGAAGTGGTGATGCGTGATGGCAGCATGCTGATGGTAGACAATCCATCTAAGATGCCGGATCCCTCACGGATTGAAGAAGTGCGTGAACCTATCGTCACCGTTAATCTGTATATGCCGCAGGAATATGTCGGAGCAGTGATTACGTTGTGTACCCAAAAACGCGGTATGCAAATCAATATGAGTTATCACGGTAAGCAAGTGCAACTCACGTATGAAATTCCCATGGCTGAAGTGGTGCTGGATTTCTTTGATCGTTTGAAATCAATCTCACGTGGTTATGCATCGATGGATTATGAATTCAAAGAATATCGTGCTGCTGATGTGGTGAAGGTGGATATGTTGATCAATGCGGAGAAAGTCGATGCGTTAGCGATCATTGTGCATCGTGCTAATTCTCAATATCGCGGTCGTGCAGTGGCTGCAAAAATGCGTGAATTGATTCCTCGTCAGATGTTTGATGTAGCGATTCAAGCAGCTATCGGTTCAAATATTATTTCACGTGAAAATGTGAAAGCCTTGCGTAAAAATGTTTTGGCTAAATGTTATGGCGGTGATATTTCGCGTAAACGTAAGCTGTTAGAAAAACAAAAAGCCGGTAAAAAACGTATGAAGCAAGTCGGTTCAGTTGAAATACCTCAGGAAGCTTTCCTGGCAATCCTACAAGTCGAAGAGAAATAAATGAGTCTGCAATCAATATTAGGAAATTTTGCGTTAATCCTGTTTAGCTTAACAATAGTGACTGGCATCATCTGGTCTATTGATCGCTTTTATTTAGCGCCACGTCGTCGTCAGTCACTGGACGCAGCCTTAGCTGAATATGATGCACGCACTGCGCGTTTATTAGAAAGTGGTGTGAAGGCCGATCCCTCCGCTCGCAAAGAGATTATAGAAAATTTTGAACGTCAGCCTGCCTGGGTAACGTATACGGGTAGCTTCTTTCCTGTGATCGCAGCGGTATTTTTATTTCGCTCATTTTGCTATGAGCCATTCAAAATTCCTTCTAGCTCTATGGTGCCAACCTTACAGATTGGCGACCTGATTTTAGTAAATAAGTACATTTATGGAATAAGACTACCAATTATTAATAAAAAAATTATTGATCTTAATAATCCTAAAGCTGGCGATGTAATGGTGTTTAAATTCCCTAAAGATCCCTCCTTGGATTACATCAAGCGGGTAGTGGGTGTGGCGGGTGACAAAATTCTCTATAAAAATAAACGTTTGACGGTGAATGGTCGTGAGCTTACTTATGAGAAATTGCCTGAATATTTAGATGAAGAGCGATTAACGTATTACAGCCATTATCGTGAGAATCTTAATAACAAAGCGCATGGCATTTTGAATGATGATCGCGTACCTTCTTATGTGCCTAGTCCGGATGCGTTTCCTCAGCATGAGTTATGCACTTATAACTTGGAAGGCTTTAGCTGCACAGTACCGGAAGGACATTATTTTATGATGGGTGATAACCGCGATAATAGTTTGGACTCACGCTATTGGGGTTTTGTGCCAGATAAAAATATTGTTGGTAAAGCTTTCTTTGTTTGGATGAATCTAGGGAATTTCAAACGTATAGGTAGTTTTGATTAAACAAAAATATGATGAAGCAGATGCGTAATCTTAGTCACACACCAATTCAGCGAATGAGAACGCGACCTACTGTTAAACAACAGAGGGGTATGTCACTCATAGGTTTGGTGTGTACGTTATTTGTGTTTGTATCCTTCTTTTGGTTAGCGATACGTATTGTTCCTACTATGTTGGAATTTTGGGCGATAGAGAAAGCCGTCGCCGCTTCTAAAGTAGTTTCTAAAACACCGGCAGAGTTAAGAGTCGCTTTTGACAAAATTGCTGATGCAAGTCATATCAGCACCTTAGATGGAAAATCCTTAGTCATACAGGGTACTGGGTCGGCAATGCAGATTAGTTTTAGCTATCAAAAAGTTATACCTTTGGCGAACATCCCGCTTGCAGGTCCTGCTAGTCTGATGATTGATTATCGTGGATCGACTGACACCGAAAAATCGGGTAAATCGGAGTAAGTATCCTGAAATCCTCTATCGACATCGTGCTGCTGCAAGAACGCTTAGGACATACGTTCAAAAATCCTGTGTTGTTACAACAGGCTTTAACGCATCGTAGTCATAGTAGTACGCATAACGAAAGACTAGAATTCTTAGGTGACTCGGTATTGAACTGTGTGGTTGCGTCAGTTTTGTTTGATCGCTTTGGAAAAATTGATGAAGGCGATCTGTCGCGATTGCGTGCCAATCTCGTTAAACAACAATCCTTGTATGAGATTGCACAGAGAATCGAACTCTCGAATTTTTTGCGCTTAGGTGAGGGTGAACTCAAATCAGGTGGCTTTCGTAGGCCATCAATTTTAGCGGACACCTTAGAAGCCTTATTCGGCGCAATTTTTCTTGACTCGGGATTTGATGCAGCATGTAGCGTGATTAGCGCTATGTATATACCTATCTTAGATACTGTCGATCCTAAAACCTTGGGCAAAGATGCAAAGACCTTGTTACAAGAATTTTTACAAGGTAAAAAAATCGCACTACCTCAATACAATGTAGTCGCAACTCATGGCGCTGCACATAATCAAGAATTCGAAGTGGAATGTTTAGTTCCTAAGCTTGATATTCAAGTTTTTGGAACAGGTGGTAGTCGTCGTGCTGGAGAACAAGCGGCAGCTAAATCAGCGCTAGAAGCAGTACAAATAGCATTAGCCAAAGCGCCAGCTGCTGCGAAAAAGAATAAGCCGCGCACCACACAGTTAAAACTAGCCGGTATCGCTACTATTCAGCCAGATGCTCCAGTTTCACACATGGAGTTGCCTAAGTCGAGTAAGACGACTAGAGGACAGAGTAAAAAATCGGATCAAGATAGTCAAGCACAGGCAACGCATGAGTATGAAGAAAATGCTTCGGACGCGCAGCAACTTCAATCGAATAGGGATGATGCAAATCAACCTGATCTATTAAAAGAAAATGAAGCAGAAGTTCCCTCAGCAGGTACTGGTCAAAGTAAATCAGCATGACACAAACAACGGTCACTGAAGATTTTCGATGCGGTTATATCGCCATCGTTGGAAGACCGAATGTAGGTAAGTCCACGCTAATGAATAAACTCATAGGCGCAAAAATCAGTATCACTTCACGCAAAGCACAAACCACACGACATCGCATTACTGGCATACAAACGCGTGACAATGCGCAATTCATTTACATTGATACGCCGGGTTTTCAAACACGTCATAACAATGCATTAAATAAAACATTAAATCGCACGGTGAGTAACACCTTAGTGTCTTGTGATGTGGTGTTGTTTGTGGTTGAAGCGGGATCATTTGATACAGCAGATCAGCAAGTATTAGAACAAATACCCAAAGGTGTGCCGGTTATTTTAGTCATTAACAAAGCAGACAAAATCAAAGACAAAGCTTTGCTGATGCCGTTTGCACAAAAGGTAGCAGGGCAACGTGATTTTGCTGCCATCGTGCCGGTGTCTGCGCGTCAAGGTTTTCAACTTGATCAGCTAGAGTCAGAGATTCAAACTTATTTGCCCAACAACGCGCCTATCTTTAGTGAAGATGATATCACTGACCGTAGTGAAAAATTTCTAGCAACAGAAATCGTGCGTGAAAAAGTCTTTCGCTATGTGGGCGATGAACTGCCTTACACTAGCACCGTCGTGTTAGAAAAATTTGAACAAGAAGGACAGCTAAGAAGAATATTCGCTGCCATCTTAGTTGAGCGTGACATGCATAAAGCTATGGTGATCGGCAATAAAGGCGCACGACTCAAAGAAATTTCTACGACAGCACGCTTAGATATGGAAAAGCTGTTTGGTGGTCCTGTGTATTTAGAAATTTGGGTCAAAGTCAAATCTGGTTGGGCTGATAACGAAGCAGGATTACGTGCCTATGGCTACGAATAAGCGTGCCATTCCCCTAGATGACAGCGAGCTTAGCGCTGAGCCAGTAGTTGTGCAAACTACGTCTGTAGTGCCTGCAAGCTCAACTGTATCCTCATCTGCAAGTAAAAAACGCGTTTCGTCGATTAAGCCAGTCGTACAAAGCCGTCCGCAAGAGCGTGAACATCGAGTGATGGGTCAGCCTGGATTTGTATTACATAGCTATCCCTATAAAGAAACCAGTTTGATTGTGAATGTGTTTTCACGCGAACATGGTCGTGTGGCATTGATTGCAAAAGGTGCCAAGCGTCCGCATTCAAAACTGCGTGGTGTATTACAAACCTTTCAGCCATTGCAATTGAGTTGGAGTGGTAAATCAGAAGTGCGTACCTTAATTGGTGCCGAGTGGGTGGGTGGTTTATTGCCGCTAGAGCGTTCTGCACTCTTGTGTGGATTTTATTTAAATGAGTTATTGGTTAAATTACTCGCACGTGATGATGCGCATCCCGTTTTATTTGATCATTATGTCTCTGCACTCAATCAATTAGCGCATGAAGAAGCACCAGCTATCGTTTTGCGTAAATTTGAACTAGCTTTGTTAAAAGAAACGGGCGTCATTGGTAGCCTGACTTATTGCACGAGTGCCAAACAAGAAGTGCAGCCTGATTTACTGTATGTGTTTGATCCTGAGCGTGGCGCTAGAGAAGCATGGGCCAGTGACAATGTGCCTGTGGTGTCGGGTAAAACTCTGCTTGATATGGCAGCGGAAGATTTTCAAGATGGACAAACACAAACGCAAAGTAAATTTTTAATGCGCCACTTGTTAGCGCATCATTTAGGTGGCACGCCTCTCAACACGCGACAAATTTTAATTGACTTATTACAGCTATAAAAACACCTTAATCAATCTTTAGTTATAATTTTCTCCTATGAGCTTTCTTCAACCCCACCATGCCAGCTTAGATCTGGGTGTCAATATCGATCATGTCGCCACCTTGCGTAATGCAAGAGGTACGGTGTATCCCGATCCATTGCAAGCAGCATTATTAGCAGAACGCGCTGGTGCTGATGCGATTACCTTACATTTACGTGAAGACCGTCGTCATATTCGTGATGCAGATGTTGAAGCGATACGCCCGCAAATCACTACACGCATGAATTTAGAATCTGCAGTGACGTCTGAAATGCTAGATTTTGCTTGTCGTATCTTGCCGCATGATGTGTGTTTAGTGCCTGAACGACGTAATGAAGTCACGACCGAAGGTGGTTTAGATGTGCGACGTTTTTTCAATGAAGTGCAGGCAGCAGTAAAACAATTAGAACAGCATAAGATTCGTGTCTCATTGTTTATCGATGCAGATAAAGAGCAAATTACTGCTGCTGCAGAAGCAGGCGCGCCAGTGATTGAATTGCATACTGGTCGTTATGCTGATGCGCATAATCAGGCTGAACAAGATAAAGAATTTCAGCGTATTCGTGATGCAGTTGAAGTGGGCATTAAGCTAGGCTTGAAAGTTAATGCCGGTCATGGCTTGCATTATCAAAATGTGCAAGCGATTGCTGCACTGCCTGACATTACTGAACTCAATATTGGTCACGCTATCGTCGGACATGCCGTTTTTGTTGGCTGGGAAAATGCGGTGCGTGAAATGAAAGCTTTAATGATTAAAGCCAGATCAGGTGCCACGACTAAGGATGCTCGTGCATGATTTTTGGTATAGGCACAGATATTTTGCAAATTAACCGACTTGAGCAAGCACTTCAACGTCGTGGTGAACGTTTTGCAGAAAAAATATTAGGCCCTCAAGAATTAGAAAAATATCATCGTCGTAAAGCCAAAGTAGAAGCACGCGGATTACGTTTTTTGGCCACGCGCTTTGCGGCCAAAGAAGCGTTTTCTAAAGCGATAGGATTGGGCATGCGCATGCCTATGACATGGCGTTCTATGCAAGTCTTAAATGCACCGAGTGGTAAACCTATCGTTGTGACCAGTGGTGCATTAACAGAATTTATGCGTCAACATGGATTGAGCGCTCATGTGACCATCACCGATGAAATTGATTATGCGGTTGCCTTTGTTGTAGTGGAGAAGATATGAATAAAAATAAATCAGCTAACCATGCGTTTATGCCAGTGATGCTCGATGTGGAAGGTCTACAATTAAATGAACATGATTTACGTCGCATACGCCATCCCTTAACTGGGGGTGTGATTTTATTTGCGCGTAACTATGAAAATCGCTCACAGCTCGTTGCTTTGTGTCAGGCGATTCATGCTGAACGTCCTGATGTGTTGATCGCAGTTGATCATGAAGGTGGGCGAGTACAACGTTTTCGTAGTGATGGTTTTACGCGTTTACCTGCTATGCGTTTATTAGGTGAATTATGGGATAGAGATGTACTCGCTTCTTGTAAAGCAGCGACTGATTTAGGTTATGTACTTGCAGCTGAATTACGTGCTTGTGGTGTCGATTTATCTTTCACACCAGTTTTAGATTTAGATTATGGTGAATCAGGCGTCATTGGCGATCGTGCATTTCATCGTGATCCACGTGTCGTTACTATGCTCGCTAAAAATGTGAATCATGGATTGATGTTAGCGGGGATGGCAAATTGCGGTAAACATTTTCCTGGACATGGCTTTGTTAAAGCGGATTCACATACTGAAATCCCTGTTGATGAACGACAGACTGCTGACATTCTGAAAGAAGATGCTGCACCTTATGATTGGTTAGGTATGAGTCTGACAGCAGTCATGCCTGCGCATGTGATCTATCCTGAATTTGATTCTCATCCTGCAGGGTTTTCAAAAAAATGGCTGAATCATCTGCGCAAAGAAATCGGCTTTGAAGGCGTGATTTTCAGCGATGATTTATCGATGGAAGGTGCGAGTGTTGCAGGCAATGTGGTACAAGGTGCGCATGCTGCTCTGAAAGCCGGTTGCGATATGGTTTTAATTTGTAATTCGCCTGATAAAGCCGATCAATTACTTGCAGGTTTAGATAGTTCGCTTGCTGTGAATGCTGCAGCTTCTGCTGAACGACTTGCACGATTGATGCCGGTTGATACGCCTAAAGACTGGGCTACTCTACAAGAAGATAAACGCTATCAGTCAGCCAAAGCAGCCGTCTTAGCTTTGCGCTGAGATCGCTCTTTAAAAATACGATAGCGATGTCTGATCCAGAACAGCAGTCTGAACCGAATTCAGACAATCAGCCAGACACTCGTGCTGCAGTGTTAGCTGAAGTAGCAGCGCTGCCGCATTTGCCTGGTGTGTATCGTTATTTTGATACGCAAGATCGTTTGCTCTATGTGGGCAAAGCACGCGATTTAAAAAAACGCGTATCGAGTTATTTTCAAAAAAACTTAGCAAGTCCACGCACTGCCATGATGGTGGAGCGCATCGTGCGTTTAGAAACTACTGTCACTCGAAGTGAAGCTGAAGCACTCATATTAGAAAACAATCTCATTAAAACTTTGCAACCACGTTTTAATATTTTGTTTAGAGATGATAAGTCTTATCCTTACCTGAAATTGTCAGGTGGCGAATATCCACGCATGGCGTATTATCGTGGTGCGGTCGATAAAAAAAATCAATACTTCGGACCTTTTCCTAGTGCTTGGGCAGTCAAAGAATCGATGCAGATTTTGCAGAAGATTTTTTTATTGCGTACCTGTGAAGACTCTGTCTTTAGCAACCGTACTCGTCCTTGTTTACTACATCAAATCCAGCGTTGTAGTGGTCCTTGCGTTAACTTCATCTCTAAGGAAGATTACGCAACGGATGTCGATAATGCTGCGCAATTTCTACGTGGTCGCCAAACTGAATTAATGGCCTCACTAGAACAAAAAATGCAGGGCTTTGCGAATGAATTAAAGTTTGAGCAAGCAGCATTAGTGCGCAATCAAATCACAGCACTCTCCCGTATTTTGCATCAGCAAACTATGGAAACTGGTAGTGATGCGGATATCGACATCATTGCAGTGGTAGTGCAGGGTGGTCGAGCTTGTGTGAATCTCGCCATGGTGCGTGGGGGACGACATTTAGGTGATCGTGCTTATTTCCCACTGCATGTTGATAACGCTCTTGCAGTCGAAGGCTCGATTCAAACAGAAGTGTTGAAAGCTTTTTTAGCGCAGCACTACGTGGATAAATTCATTCCATCTGTTTTGATACTTAATCTTGAATTGGATGAGCCAGAATTAATGTTGGTCTTGATGGAGCAATGTGGGCATCGCATCAATTTACTATTTCAGCCACAGGGACAACGACGTCAGTGGCAGGAAATGGCAATCAAAGGAGCTGAGTTATCGCTCGCACGTTTATTAGCTGAGCAAGGATCGCAGCAATCACGCACACGCGCTTTGGTAGACACCTTAGGCTTAGATATTGGTGAAATTGATACGCTGCGCATAGAGTGTTTTGACATCAGTCATACGCAAGGTGAAGCAACACAAGCTTCTTGTGTGGTGTTTCATCATCATCAAATGCAAAGTGGTGAATATCGTCGCTATAACATTGAAGACATCACACCAGGTGATGACTATGCCGCTATGCGTCAAGTCTTAAGCCGTCGCTATGAAAAAATCGCTAACGGTGATGGCGTCATGCCCGATATCGTTTTAATCGATGGCGGTAAAGGGCAGGTTGAAATCGCGCGCCAAGTTTTATCAGAACTGGGGTTCGATATCAGTCTTATCGTTGGCGTCGCCAAAGGTGAGGGTCGTAAAGTCGGCTTGGAAGTCTTGATTTTTGCTGATGGTAGAGCAGCCATGGAGTTGGGTAAAGAATCTGCTGCCTTGATGTTAATTGCCCAAATCCGCGATGAAGCCCACCGATTTGCCATCACAGGCATGCGTGCTAAACGCGCTAAAGCACGTCAGACATCGCGACTAGAGGAAATAGAAGGCATAGGCGCAAAACGCCGCCAAAAGCTACTGGCGCGCTTTGGTGGCTTGCGCGGTGTGATGGATGCCAGTGTTGAAGAATTAGCCTCTGTGGAAGGCATTTCCCGTCAATTAGCAGAAGATATTTATCGGCAATTACATTAGATTTTTTGCATGCTTTTGCGCTATCCTTGGCCGGCATGCTGCATTAGGCAAAATAATGCTCACTAATCGGATGCTTACCAGATGTTTACTGGTTTACCATCTACCTAATTGATGTCCTTTTTTAATTTCAGTTGAACGCTATCTATGCCATTTAATATCCCCATCCTGCTCACGTGGCTGCGCGTAGCGATGATTCCTATGGTGGTTGGCGTCTTCTTTCTGCCTGATGGTTGGCTGACGATGGAAGAGAGTGGCATTATTTCTAGCGCTATCTTCATCATTGCTGCAATCACGGATTGGTTTGATGGTTTTTTAGCGCGCAGATGGAATGAGGTCTCTGCATTTGGTGCTTTTTTAGATCCAGTTGCCGATAAATTGCTAGTTGCAGGTGTGCTGTTGCTCTTACTTCAGCTTGATAGAACTAACTTTGTCATTGCTTTCATCATCATAGGTAGAGAAATCACTATTAGCGCTTTACGTGAATGGATGGCACATATTGGCGCTTCTAAATCGGTGGCAGTCAGCTCCATAGGAAAAATAAAGACTGCAGCGCAAATGATAGCGATTCCCATGCTGCTTTACGGACAGCCTATAGGATCACTCGATATTCTCTGGTTAGGTCAGCATCTCCTTGAAATTGCAGCGATTTTAACCATTTGGTCGATGCTGTATTACTTGCAAAAAGCTTGGCCTACCATCAAAGACAGCGTAGGTAGTTAATAAGCATAGAGTATGTTGGCTTGACAAAATTCCCTCTCAAGCTATAATTCCGCTTCTGTTTTACGCGGGAGTAGCTCAGTTGGTAGAGCGCAACCTTGCCAAGGTTGAGGTCGAGAGTTCGAGACTCTTCTCCCGCTCCAGAATGCCTGAAAAGGGAAGCTTGTAGCTTCCCTTTTTCATTCAATGTGGTTTGATGAGGACAGAAGACGCTGCGTTTGCATGGGCACGTAATGATGTTCGCGGTTACAATACGCACCCCTGGCGCGGTAGCAAAGCGGTTATGCAGTGGCCTGCAAAGCCATCTAGGGCGGTTCGACTCCGCCCCGCGCCTCCAAACATTTTTAAAAAGCGCCAAGGCGCTTTTTTTATTAGTTGTGTGAATTAGAATAGCGACTTTGGGCAAAAACCCGTAAGTCCCACTTATTAGCCTGAGTGGTGAAATTGGTAGACACAGCGGACTTAAAATCCGCCGCTTACCCGAGAGGGGGCGTACCGGTTCGATTCCGGTCTCAGGCACCATTATCCATGCGCCTTTTCAAGTCTTGCAAATTTGAAAAGGCGTTTTTTATTGGTTTTCGCGTTGCGCACTGACTTAGCTTATTGGTTGCTGCTGTGCTTGCTGAATGATTCTAAGATCGGGGCGATGAGCTTGTGCAAATTCGTAAAAGCGCATAGTTTGTTCACCTTGCACTCATACTTATTCAAAAAATGAAAACTATCTTTGGCTATTTTTTATTTGTATTGTCATTTGTAGCTTGGGCGGCAATTGCACTTCTGCCTTTTTTTGATTTATCAATTGCAATAGCTTCAGCTATCACTACTGGTCTTATAATTGCGGGTGAAGTAGCGTTCTATGTAAGTATTGTTTTGCTTGGTAAAGAGTTTTTAATAAAAATTAAAAATTATTTTAAAAATATTAACCTAATAAAGAAAATAAAAAATTTAAGATAAAGTATAATTTTAATTATCACTTCTTATTTTTGAAAAGGAGCTCAGTATGAGTGCAATTTCACAAATATCACCTACCAATTTATCCAAATACATATCACCGATAAGAACTGCCATTGAAGTTCAAAGAGAAAGTGATGGAAGTAAATTTCAGGTCGAAGTAAAACCAATTCACAAAATTGATGCTGCTGAAAACTTAAAAGGCACCGTTGTTGATAAAAAAGTCTAAGTGCTATTAAATGTACTTAAGCATTAAGCCTGAGAAGTTTGAGTTTCCCTATCCTCTCAACGACCAAGCAGATCTAGTAAAAAACTATAGATTAATCAGCGCAAGTTCTGACACTCGCGCTCGTGAATTTCTCTTTCTCGTACTAACTTTTCATAATTCTCGTTAGGATTCTCTTGTTTAAATTCATCCTGCTTGGCTTCTACGCATTTATCAAATGCAGATCCACAGCCACTTAATAGAGTTAAGAAGCTAAAGCTCAAAATGTTGAGTAATTTGAAAGATTTATTCATGCCTGTCGTCGATCAAAAGGTTTAGTGAATATCGTGATTTTAAGACATACAGTAATCGGATAAGCCATCATTTATTTAGTAAACTAGAGTTTGGTTTGTTGATGTTTTATTGCTAATTAAGATTTAAATTTCATTTTTATTTATAAATTTATAACATCATGCACATTTATTTGAATAAACTCATACTTATTTTGAGTGCGATTTTACTCAGTGCTCCATGCTTCGCTAAAATTACAAAAGTTTATTTCGTATGTGAAGATAACAAGCGAGTATTTTTAGTACTTAGTCCGGCAAGTACAGAACGAATTACTGCTATACAAATTAATAAAGAAGAGTTCAAGATTTGTGAGGAGAATGATGATGTACTCACATTTAAGAAAAATATTTGTAGCGTGAAAAGTAGTGAGGTTAAATTTAACTTGGCTTCAAAAGAGCTCATAATTACCCAGCAGCCCAAGCCAGTCGTTTTGAAGTGTCGGTAGTAATCTATATTTATTTGCCTTCAAAAATGCATAATAACTTGTCTAACTCTAGGATATTTGATCTTGCGTTTTGCAAGAGGCTATAAGAAAAATTGATAACGAAATCTTCTGGGTCTAGCATTTTTCTCTTTGTGATCAAGTTTAGATGCTGTTTGCATGTAGCTGAGTCATGCGGTACCGATTGTCCTAAAATCTTAAGTAGCATGCCTTCCAAGCAAGGTATTGATCCTACGAGCTCAATTCTATTTTTAATAGCAGCATGCTTGTTTTCACTCGTCCATTTAATGTCGGTATCAAGCAAGCATAATTTTTTATCATAGTAAGCAATTGTAGTAGCGCCGATTGCAGTTGATATGACGTTATTAGGCCCTTTTCCGTTTGCATTTCTAATTGTTACGGCAAGTCCCTCGCCATCATTGCAAACCATACTTTTTAAATATTTTAAAAAAGCAGTGTCGGATTTACCTTCTCCAACAGCTAATAAAGTTTTTCTTAATATGCGATGAGGTTTTATTAATTTTGCCATCGCATCCAATATCAAAGTTGTGGAATAGCACCATACGATCCGCCCATATACTTGGCATATAAATTGTCATCAGAGCGTATGCCTTTTACTTCATCTAAGCGCCATGCGTAACTTTGAAATCGCTGATCTTTTTCTACCAAAACAATTTGTGATTTATGCAGTTGGCTTAAGATTTCTATGGAGTGACAAGTGAAGACAAGTTGCGCATTCTGAGGATTGGTCTCTGGAGAGAAGAATAAATTTAAGATTGGTGTCAAAATATGCGGATGAAGATCTGCTTCAAGTTCATCTATGATAGCTAGACCACCATTCGTTAACGCAGGTAATAGTTGGGATAGTAAAATGTACGCCGCTTGAGTACCACTTGATTCATGTTTAAGCATAATGCTATGTTCAGTTTTACCTAACCTATGTATGCCGTAGGGTATATAAATTTTTTGTTTCTCACCGTTTTGTTGTGTAACGGTCTCGCACTCAATTCGTATATCACTGAGTCCTAAATCCCAGTCTTTTATTAAGCGAGTCATTGTTGCTCGCCATTGCTCATTGCTTGCGTAAATTGCTGAAGCACTTTGTGTTTGGTTATCAATCAATTTATTTTTATCTAAAATATCTATATTGCTAAAGACATGTGTAGCGCACAGTTTCATTGCTAAAGGAATTTGGTATTGCAGTGCAGTTGAAAGAAGCGAAGCGTTTTCTCGTACATGCTCCGCTTCTTTTTGAGGGAATCCTAACTGTTGTTGTTTTATATCGTAGCGCTTAGCTGACGGATTCCAATCTCTCGTAAATACATAAGAATAGGTGCGAGAGAGTTTGCAATAGAGATTTTCAGAATAGACGCGAGTTTTACTTGCTACGAGGCGATACCGCCAATCTTTTCCATCCATTTCAAATTCAATCTCAAATTCAGTTGGTTCGCTGCTTGCATCGAAGTGCGTTGCTAGCGGAATAGGTGCATCTATTTTTGTATGAAATGATTCGCGGATGAACCAAGCTAAAAATACGAGAGATTGGATAAGGGTGGTCTTGCCGCTGCCATTAGGACCTATCAAGGCCAGTATTTTGGTCAGTGATGATCCTTGTGGAGTTTTAAGTGAACGATCATCCTGTGGAGCGTGCTTGTTAAGCACTAATGAGATTTGAGTTTGATCTTGGAATGATTGATAGTTGCGAACCGCAAAGGATTTCAACATGGCTACCTCTTTTGCATAATTGTACAAAATATTGTAGAAAAACTAGAATTAGATGATAAATATATCATTCTTATACAGAATTTCAACAAAATTATGTTAATTTTTCAGGAGGATGTTGCTCTGCAATGTATAAAAAAATGAGCTTTTTTTCATACATTTAATAGTATCGCTGCAGCTAGATTATTCCTTATCTGCATTAATACTTTAATTCCTGCCTTCCAGTTCGAGTTTCCTTCTTTCCTTGTGATACCCACCATATATTACTATTTGCGCTTGCTGCTTGATTTATAGCTTCTAAAAATTAGTGGTAATAAGTAAAGACGCTAATATATATAGTTATAGTGGGTTTATAAGTTGAGCGGATGATTACGCCAAAATAATCGTTCCTACGAAATTGTTAAAGATTATTTTCTAATTACAAAATGCAAGCAATTAACCAATTATTTTTTGGAATTTTTTCCCTCATTCTGATTAGTCTTTTTATAGGGACTTATCGTTCTGATAGAACGGGAAATTATCGCTATGTTCAAAATTTTTGGGTAGCCTCTGTGGGTTTGCGTGCGATTGCTTTTGCAATCTGGGGTTTAGTGCCTATCACTACGCCTTTTCTTTCTTCGGTAGGGAATACATTTTTCATTGGCTCTGCTGCCTGTTTAGCATTGTTATTTCGTTCTTGGAGGAAGCCGGTTGATATTGAGATCGTTAAAGTAGTAGGTATTTTTGTCTGCATGTTTTTTATTGCATTTGAATTGATTCGACAAGAAAGTAATAGTTTTATTTATCGTATGAATTTAGTGAGTACGACGAGTTTGTTGATGACTTGTTGGGAGTTATTTGAATTAAGAAAGAAAATTAAAGTTGAGCAGAAGTATTTATTAAAAATCATTTTTTTCGTAACAATTATTCAGGCACTATTTACAGTCACAAGTCTACTTGCCTCAAATTTATACTCTCCCACTTCGATTTCAGATGTGACACAGAATTCAGCGATATCCAT
>CAMCXB010000003.1 GCA_945883145.1 Bordetella parapertussis
ACGGATATCTGCTTCTGCTTCATCAGGATTATCGTAACGCTTTTGAATTTCAAACGCGACTTCATTGGCGCCACCATGCTTAGGGCCACGCAATGCACCAATGCCACCAGTGATAGCGGAATACATATCTGAACCTGTACCTGCAATGACACGACTTGCGAAAGTCGAAGCATTGAATTCATGCTCTGCATATAAGATTAAAGAGGTATGCATCGCTTTGACCCATAAATCAGAAGGTGCTTCACCATGTAGTAGATGTAGGAAATGACCACCGATAGAATCATCATCAGTTTCAACTTCTATACGACGACCGTTATGACTATAGTGATACCAGTACAACAGCATAGAACCAAAGGATGCCATTAATCTGTCAGCAATATCACGTGCACCTGGTGTGTTGTGATCTTCTTTTTCTGGCAGCACACAACCTAAAGCGGATACACCGGTACGCATCACATCCATAGGATGAGAAGAAGCAGGCAACCACTCTAAAACCGCTTTCACATTTGCTGGCAATCCACGTAAAGCTTTGAGTTTTTGTTTGTAGGCTTGTAATTCAGCGTTAGTCGGCAACTTACCATGCACGAGTAAGTGTGCAATCTCTTCGAAATCGCATGTATCAGCTACATCAAGAATATCGTAACCACGGTAATGTAAGTCATTACCGGTTTTACCTACTGTGCACAATGCAGTGTTACCTGCTGTGACGCCAGAGAGTGCAACGGATTTTTTTGGTTTAAAGCCAGGTGTTGTTGTTTCGCTCATTATTTTCTCCTAAAATTTTCAGTATTTGATGATGTCTGTGACGCGGCTTTATTTTGCTTTTTGTTGAGCAAATAAAGCATCTAGTCTTTGCTCGAAATCGTGATAACCAATTCGGTCGTATAACTCCATACGTGTTTGCATGGTGTCGACTACATTTTTTTGGGTGCCGTCACGACGCACCGCCATGTACACATTTTCTGCAGCTTTGTTCATAGCGCGGAAGGCTGAGAGTGGATATAAAATCAAACCGCAATCTGCATCACGTAATTCATCCACAGTGAACAGCGGTGTGGCACCAAATTCAGTGATGTTAGCGAGGATAGGCACTTTGACTGCTGCTGCGAATTCTTTATACATCGCTAGTTCCGTTATCGCTTCCGGAAAAATCATGTCAGCGCCTGCTTCTACGCAAGCTACTGCACGATCTATCGCTGACTCTAAGCCTTCTACAGCGAGAGCATCAGTGCGCGCCATGATGACAAAATTTTCATCGGTTCTTGCATCGACTGCTGCTTTAATTCTGTCTACCATTTCTTGCTTGGTGACGATTTCTTTATTTGGTCTGTGACCGCAGCGCTTTGCTCCCACTTGATCTTCAATGTGCATCGCTGCAGCACCGAACTTAATCATGGATTTCACAGTACGCGCCACATTGAATGCGGATGAACCAAAACCAGTATCGACATCTACCAATAGAGGCAGGTCACATACATCGGTAATGCGACGTACATCAGTTAGCACATCATCTAAATTTGAAATACCTAAATCTGGCAAACCGAGTGAACCTGCAGCCACACCACCACCAGACAAATAAATTGCTTTAAATCCAGCACGCTTAGCTAGCAATGCATGATTCGCATTAATTGCGCCTATGACTTGCAAAGGCGATTCTTCTTTCATCGCTTGACGAAATTTCGCGCCTGCAGATTGCATACTCATTTTTATAATCCTGTGTAAAAGATGTTTCAGGGAGTGCTCTTACTCTCTTCATTTGCAATCAACGTGCCAATTCAAAAAATGCATTAACAAAAGTTTAACTTTTGAAACGCGACAAAATAAGGACTATGAAACAAGGTATTAGCGGTCAGCTTGATTTCCTTGAGAGAGAAAAGTCTTGCCACGATGTTTCAGCTCATGTTTCAATGTTCAAATTAATTGAAACATCGTAAAAATCTGAAACATGCCCCGCCCGCCCAACTTTAACCGCGATTATCCTAGCGACCATAAACCAGTTTTCTGGACGGTCTCGATTTCACGCTTGATTGATCTGTTTCGCGATATCACACTGGAATATGACGACAGCGCCCAGATCACACCGATTAATCTGGGATTTGAAGAAGCGGTCGCTCATATACGAGAGCGATTACAAACGGAACGTTGCGATGCCATTATTTCCGCAGGCTCAAACGGCGCTTATTTAAAAAGCCGTTTATCTGTTCCTGTCATTCTTGCTAAAGCAAGTGGCTTTGATGTCATGCAAGCACTCGCTAGTGCACGCAAAATCACCTCTGATATTGGTTTAATAAATTATCAAGAACCTTTGCTTGAGCTGGCAGATTTTCAACGTACCTTTGGTTTGGACATCATGCAACGCACCTATGTCACAGTCGAAGATGCGCGTGCACAAATCAATGAAATGAAAGCAGCAGGAATTAAAGCCGTAGTGGGTGCAGGCTTGATTACCGATCTTGCTGAAGAAGCAGGATTAACGGGTGTGTTTGTTTATTCAGCAGCATCGATACGCAATGCATTTGATGATGCATTAGAAATTTCACGAGTCACGCATTTAGAGCGCACGGATATCGGCAACTCCAATCGAAAAAATAAACAAAGCACAAAACATAGCGTGACTGATTTACGTGGTGATTCCTCCATCATGCAATCACTGCGTGAGACGATTTCTTTCTATGCAAAATCCCCTGCTACTGTACTCATACAAGGTGAAACAGGAACAGGCAAAGAACTGGTAGCACAAGCTATACATCGCGCAAGTAATCGTGGCGTGGGAGCGCAACAAGCTTTTGTTGCTGTGAATTGTGGTGCAATTGCTGAGTCACTCTTGGAATCAGAATTATTTGGCTATGAAGAAGGTGCATTTACAGGATCACGTCGTGGTGGACATGCAGGTTTATTTGAAGCTGCACATAGAGGCACTTTATTTTTAGATGAAATAGGTGAAATGCCACTTGCATTACAAACACGATTATTACGCGTACTAGAAGAAAAAGAAGTTACACGTGTAGGTGGCACACGACCAGTGAGTGTGGATGTGCGCATCATTAGTGCTACACATTGCGACTTAGAAGCACGCATAGCCGAAGGAAGATTTAGAGCTGATTTATTTTATCGCTTAAGTGTATTACGACTCACCCTACCTGCATTACGAGAACATACCGAAGATTTAGTAGCACTCGCAGAATGGTGTTTAAAAAACGCACTCGCTGAAATGAGCGTTAGGCCCAATGCGAATCTGCATGCAGAACTCAACGCCTGCCTACCACTACTCTCTGCTTATACATGGCCAGGGAATGTACGTGAACTACGCAACCTCATGCAACGTGTTGCCTTACTACTTGCAGTCGAACCATTACAGGCATTAACACCTGCATTAATGTTAAAGCTCGCTCCTGAATTACAAAACACATCAACCAACAGTTATACAAAAAAAAATCAGCCTACGATACAGATTGCACAGCGCAGCGTCAGCGTGCATGAAACACTACAACGCTTTGAAGGTAATCGTGCAGCAGCTGCAGAACATTTAGGAATAAGCAGAACCACCCTGTGGCGACGCTTGAAAGAAGAATAAGAAAAGTGATTATTGAATTTATAGGATGGCGGTGCATTACGGACGATTACGCTACGCTAATCGTCCCTACAAATTCATAGAGTGTTTGCATTTCGAAGGGATGGTTAGCGTAGCGTAACCATCCGAAAATTAAATGGTATTAAATTTTTGTACGGCGAGGCACCGCAACGCATTCAGCGGAGCTACTTAGATAATTTTCTTACAAGCTTCGCTGGCAAGGCTTGCTGCCGAAGACAGTACATGTCGTACGGCGAGGCAGCGTAACGCAGTCAGCGGAGCTACTTAGAAAATTTTCTTACAAGCTTCGCTGGCAAGGCTTGCTGCCGAAGACAGTACATGTCGTACGGCGAGGCAGCGTAACGCAGTCAGCGGGGCTTTTAAGAAAATTTTATTCTTCTTTGGTGCCTTCGATGCCCAACTCCTGAATCTTACGAGTAATGGTATTGCGCCCGATTCCTAAACGAATGGCGGCATCGTTTTTACGACCGTGTGTATGTTTGAGTGCGGTTTTAATGAGTGCTGATTCAAAATCTCTACCTAGGGTATCCATGACTTCGGGTTTACCTGCGGCTAGCATGCGTGCTGCTTCTGCTTCTAATAGCATGATCCAACTGCCACGATCGAGCATGGGCGCACCCACCATGATGGGAGCACTGGGGTCGCGATCTAAGGATGATCCTGCTGGCAATGGTTCTGATAAGACGCTACTAACCATAGAAGGTGATGCTGCCGGTGTGATGTTCGTCATGCTGCCAGTGGTGAATTCATGCGGCAGATCTTTTACTTCTACAGTTTGCCCTGGTGCCATGACGGTGATCCAGTTACATAAATTTTCTAACTGTCTTACATTGCCGGGCAAATCTAGCTTAGATAAAAACTGCATGGCAGCTTCTGATAAACGTTTTACTTCTACGCCGAGTTGACGTGCGCTTTGCGTTAAGAAGTGACGTACTAATAAGGGAATATCTTCTGGACGTTCACGTAGTGAAGGTAAGCGTAGACGTATGACATTCAAACGATGATACAAGTCTTCACGGAACAAACCTTCGCGTACACGTTGTTCTAGATTTTGATGGGTAGCTGCGATGACGCGTACATTAGCTTTGAGTGATTGATGTCCACCTACGCGATAAAAATGTCCATCGGATAAAACACGTAATAAACGTGTTTGTAAATCAAATGGCATGTCACCGATTTCATCTAAAAATAAAGTACCACCTTCTGCTTGCTCAAAGCGACCACGACGTGTGGATTGCGCACCTGTAAAGGCACCACGTTCATGTCCAAATAATTCTGACTCAAGTAAATCTTTAGGTATAGCTGCAGTGTTGAGTGCGATGAAAGGTTGCATAGCACGTGGACTATGCTTATGTAATGCACGAGCAACTAATTCTTTACCAGTACCGGATTCACCGGTAATGAGTACTGTGACATTTGATTGTGAAAGACGTCCTATCGCTCTAAACACATCTTGCATGGCTGCTGCTTGACCAAGAATTTCTGGTGTTTCTGAAGCGATTTGATCGACATTAGATTCACGCAGACTTTCATCTAAAGCACGACGGATTAATTCAACGGCTTTATCTAAATCAAAAGGCTTAGCGAGATATTCAAACGCGCCACCTTGAAAGGCAGCCACTGCAGAATCTAAATCAGAGAACGCAGTCATGACAATAACTGGTAAACCAGGATGCTGCGCTTTGACTAATTGCAAAAGCTCTAGTCCCGATTCACCCGGCATGCGGATATCGGAAACGAGTACTTGTGGAATGGCGGTCTTTAATGCCTCGACGGTGTCACTTACATTAGCAAAGCTGCGGGTGGCTAGATTCTCTCGCGCTAGGGCTTTTTCTAGCACCCAGCGTATCGATTCATCATCATCAACTATCCAAATAGGTTTCATATTTTCGCTTCTCGCATTCGCAGCATCGCACCAAATTGGTGCTTTCTTTGCCATTCTAATCTCTATTAGGGCTCCCGCTTGGACAGCCCTGCACAAGATCAGGGCAATGCAATCAGAATATGAAAATCAGTATGGCCAGGGCGACTATCGCATTCAATCACGCCCCTATGCTGCTGTATGAAGGTTTGCGCCAGTGTGAGACCTAAACCGCTGCCTCCTTCTCTACCTGAGACTAAGGGGTAGAAAATTCTGTCCTTCAATTCAGCCGGTATGCCCGGACCATTGTCGATGATATGCAAGTCTAGTGCCAGCCGATAACGGACCTTTGCGATGGTGACAGAACGAAGGATACGACTGCGGAAAATGATTTCTGCATCACCCAGCTCACGGCGAGATGCAAGCGCTTGTGCTGCGTTATGCGCGATGTTAAGCACTGCTTGTATGAGTTGCTCTTTGTCCCCGCGAAATTCAGGTAATGAGAGGTCGTAATCGCGCTTTATAGCTAAGCCATGTGGAAACTCCGCCATGATGAGACTACGCACACGCTCGAACACTTCATGGATATTTACATCACCCACGATATGCGGCCTTCTATGTGGTGCTAGCAGTCTATCTACCAAGGTTTGCAGACGATCAGACTCTTTGATGATGACTTGTGTGTATTCACGTAATTCTTTCAAATGCCGATCAGGTAATTCCATTTCCAACAACTGCGCAGCGCCCCGAATTCCGCCTAGCGGATTTTTGATTTCATGCGCCAAGTTGCGAATCAGTTCTTTATTCGCTTGGGTCTGACCTAATAAACGTTCTTCACGATCAAGCTTTAATTGCTGATCGTTTTCGCGTAATTCTATAAGTAAGGGATTTTCAGGATCATCCAGAATGGTGACGATCATATTGACTTGCAAAGGTAGTCTGCCTCCGGCTCGCTCTAGAAAGAGATCTTCACGTTTTTCATAGAACTGATGCTGTTGAGCCTGCGTAAAGATCGTAGCTAATTTATCCCCATTGACAAATAAATCCGCCATGCGCTGAGTGTGAAGTAATTTAAAAGAGCTCTCTAACAAATTCTCTGCAGCGGCATTAGCAAAGGTGATGCGCCCTTGGACGTCGAGCACTAAGACTGCGGAAGCCAGTAAATCGAGACCGCCTAGCGAGGTGGAAAATATATTCACGTTGATCCAAAAAATAAGGCCGCTAACCGGCCTTGTTTGTCTTGATTAAGCCCAACCCTATTTTAAAGTACTGATCTCCCGTTTGAGTGCTTCTATATTTTTTTCTGAACGTTGTATATCTTCTTTGAGCTGGGCAACACGTTCTAAATACTTTGCATAATTGCGTTCACTACCTAAGCGTTCGGGCTCGCCATTCTGATATTCCTGCTTAAGTTCTATCAATCTCGACTCTTCTCGTTTGACTTCATCGAGCAAGATCTGCATTCGGTCTTGATCACGTCGTTTTTGAATCATGTTATCGATACGGGCAAATGAGCCATCTGGTGCTGCGCTATTTTTTGATCTATCCCCAGATGCATTCCCTCCCGAACCTGAGGGTATGACCGACACTGCTTCTACATTCAATTTTTTACAGCCTTTCACATCGCCGGTATTTCGATACTCGCGCGAGCCATTCGGCATACTGCAAATGTAGATTCCTTCTGCACGCAGTTCGGATAAAAACAAAAGCATGAATAAAGTACTGAGAATTTTCATAAGTTGTCGTGATTCAGCTAAGAAAGAATGAGTTGGAGTGAGGCTAATTTGCGCAACTGACTTTGCAGTTCGCATAGCGTTCTTATACCAAAACACAACGCAATTTATTTATCATAAAAACAACACTTCACATAAAAAAATAGGGCAGCCTAAGCTGCCCTACATTTCCTGATGTCTTAAGACAAATTACAGGGAGTAATACATATCGAATTCGACTGGATGGGTCGTCATACGGAAACGTGTGACTTCCTGCATTTTCAAATCGATGTAAGCATCAATCATAGAGTCGCTGAACACACCACCGCGGGTTAAGAACTCACGGTCTTTGTCCAGATGCTCGAGCGCTTGATCCAATGAGGAACAAACGGTAGAGATTTTTGCATCTTCTTCTGGTGGCAGATGGTACAGATCTTTCGATGCTGCTTCGCCTGGATGAATCTTGTTCTGCACACCATCCAAACCAGCCATTAACAATGCTGCGAAGCAGAGGTAAGGGTTAGCTGAAGGATCTGGGAAACGTGTTTCAATACGACGACCCTTAGGATTCGGTACGTGTGGAATACGAATCGAAGCAGAACGATTACGTGATGAGTAAGCCAATTTAACTGGCGCTTCAAAACCAGGAACCAAACGCTTGTAGGAATTGGTGCCAGGATTAGTAATTGCATTCAAAGCGCGAGCATGCTTGATAATGCCGCCTATGTAGTACAAGGCGAATTCTGACAAACCTGCATAGCCGTCACCTGCGAACAAGTTCTTGCCATCTTTCCAAACTGATTGATGCACATGCATACCTGAACCGTTATCACCAACGATAGGCTTAGGCATGAAGGTCGCTGTTTTACCGTAGTTATGCGCTACGTTAAAGACCACGTATTTCAGATTTTGAGTCCAGTCTGCACGCTCAACTAAAGTTGAGAATTTGGTGCCGATTTCATTTTGACCTGCACCCGCAACTTCATGGTGATGCACTTCAACTGGAATGCCTAAGGATTCCAAAATCAAGCACATTTCTGAACGCATATCTTGGAAGCTATCGACTGGAGGCACTGGGAAGTAACCACCTTTTACTGTAGGACGATGACCCGTATTGCCGCCTTCTATTTTCTCACCTGTGCTCCAAGAAGCTTCTTCGGAATCGATCTTCACGAAGCAACCAGACATATCTACATTCCAGCGTACGCTATCGAAAATAAAGAATTCTGGCTCAGGACCAAAGTAAGCGGTGTCGCCTATGCCTGAGGATTTCAAATATGCTTCAGCGCGTTTTGCGATCGAACGTGGGTCACGGTCGTAACCTTTACCGTCGCTAGGCTCGATGACATCACATTGCATAAACAATGTGGTCTCTTCCATGAATGGATCGATATTTGCGGTATTTGGATCGGGCATTAACAACATGTCAGATGCTTCAATGCCTTTCCATCCAGCGATTGAAGAACCATCGAATGCGTGGCCGGTTTCGAATTTATCCATATCGAAGTGGGAAACCGGAACGCTTACATGCTGCTCTTTGCCACGCGTATCGGTAAAGCGAAAATCAACGAATTTAACTTCGTTTTCTTTCACCATCTTCAATATATCAGCCGCGGTCTTTGACATGCGTATCTCCTAACATTAGCGTAGTAAAAAATGGGGGGCGACAGCACAACAATGAGCGCGAGGTGACTAGCACGACTCCATGTTGCACCAACGACTTTCCAGGTGGAACGTAGCCCGAGATGATAGCAGATTCCATGCCACAAACTTCCCATTTCCCAGCTTGCACCACGCAGGACGACTACGCGCCATTTGAGCGATGAAACCAAGCATTTAGCTGCAATTAAGCAAAATCTTATCGGCAAGAAAAAAAGTGGCGTGACGGAGAATTTAAATGCATGCATTATTTCGGTGCATTTATTAAATTTTTTCTTATTTTTGCACCACAATGGAGCTTAATGGAAAATCTTGAGCGAATAATGCGGAAGAAAAAAACTGAAGAACTGCCTTTTTGCTGAGTGAAATCCTCTAGCGGCTGGGTGAAGAATTCTGTTTTACTCTTCTTCCTCTTGAAAAGAAAAAGGCAGTTGCCCAGCTTTGATTCTGTCATGTGACATAAAGCTTGCTGCTAGACCAAACCATTCTTCATGCGGAATAACTCTTTCAGCCAGCTCAACCAATTCTTCGCGCTTGCATAAGCGTGTGTAAATCGTTGAACAGCATAATTCAATCGACGAATAGACTTCATCCATCTTGAATAATCCTTCACGTATGACTTGTTGCAAGCGCACACGTAATTTGCATAAGATAGAAAAACAATATTGGCTCAGGCTATCTAATTCATCGAGCAACGTATCTGCCTCACGCGTGAATTTACGCAAAGCAGGAACAATAAAAATTTCGACTTTCCGTTGCTGACAATATTGCTCGAATTGTGAAAGACGATTCAACATGGATTCAAATTCCATGCTGCTGACATGATTAAGATTTTTAATACTACTCAAGATAGTTTGCTGCAAAGCTGAAAAATTCCAGCGCATATTTTCTTGCTCGAGTTTGAGAGTCACGATTGAATAGGTAGCAGTAAGCATTGCAGTTCCTGAGCCATACTAGATTGGAGCTTCTAGTATAGGAACAAGAATGCAGCACACGCTTGAGCAAAAACAAAATAAACTAACAAGAAGGCACGAGAAAACAGCGTGCAAACAGACTTACGCGATTTTTACTGCGTGTTCACGCGTTGAATGAAAAGTAACAGCTGGCCAGCGTTCTTGGGTTAACTTTAGATTCACACCTGAACTAGCCAAATAAGCTAAATTGCCCGCTGCATCATGCGAGAGATTGGCTCCCGCTGAAGATTTTTCAAAATCAGCCAACATACGTTTGTCATCGCAAGAAACCCAACGTGCACTACTAATACTAGCGGTTTCAAATACAGCATCCACACCGTATTCATTCATGAGACGACTGGCAACAACTTCAAACTGCAACACACCAACCGCGCCTAAAATCAAATCACCACCGATTACAGGCTTAAATACCTGCACAGCACCCTCTTCACCTAACTGCTGCAAACCTTTATGCAGCTGTTTAATTTTTAATGGATTGCGGATACGCACAACCCGAAAAAAATCTGGCGCAAAATAAGGAATGCCAGTGAACTGTAATGCTTCACCTTCGGAAAAACTATCGCCGATTTGCATATTGCCGTGATTCGGCAAACCTATGATGTCACCTGCATAAGCTTCTTCTACTTGTTCACGTGATGAAGCCATGAAGGTCACAACGGAAGATACTTTGACATCGCGGTTTAAACGCAAATGCCTAACCTTCATGCCGCGTTCAAAATGTCCTGAGCACACACGTAAAAAAGCAATACGATCACGATGCGCCGGATCCATGTTGGCTTGAATCTTAAATATAAAACCAGAGAAGGGTTGTTCATCCGGTTGTACAAGACGAGCAGTAGCATCACGCTCGCGTGGTGGCTGTGCCCAATCTAATAAAGCATCCAAAATTTCACGCACACCGAAATTATTAATCGCTGAACCAAAAAATACGGGAGTTTGCTTACCAGATAAGAAAGCCTCTAAATCAAATGGATGTGATGCGCCATGCACTAATTCGACTTCCATTTTTAACTGCTCTATTTCCAAAGGAAACATCTCAGCTAAACGAGGATTATCGATACCTTTAATGATTTCAAATTCTTGATCGGCTTTTTCACTACCAGCAGCAAAGAGCATGATTTCATCACGCAGCAAGTGATACACACCGCGAAAGGATTTACCCATACCGATAGGCCAAGTAACTGGCGCACACTGAATTTCTAGTACCGACTCTAATTCATCTAAGAGCTCAAGCGGATCACGGGTTTCCCTATCCATCTTGTTCATGAAAGTGATGATAGGCGTATTGCGCATACGGCAAACATTGAGCAACTTAATCGTTTGTGCTTCAACGCCTTTTGCTGCATCAATCACCATTAAGGCAGAATCGACTGCGGTGAGTACTCGATACGTGTCTTCAGAAAAATCTTGGTGACCGGGTGTGTCGAGCAAATTCACCACATGATCGCGATACTCAAACTGCATCACAGAGCTAGCTACAGAAATGCCACGCTGCTTTTCAATTTCCATCCAGTCTGAGGTAGCGTGACGGCCGCTCTTACGCGCTTTGACTGTACCTGCTAATTGAATTGCGCCTGAAAACAAGAGTAATTTCTCAGTCAGCGTGGTCTTACCTGCATCCGGATGGGAGATAATTCCAAAGGTGCGACGACGAGCCACTTCGCGCTTGATTAAATCTCGCGAAACAACAGGATTGGCACCTCCACTTTCTTCCTGTTGCGAAGAAAGGGAATCGGATTCAGTTTGACTACTCATAGTTGAATGGTAATTGAGAAAAATTCTGGCGAGCTGTGTGCATTCACACACTGCACTTACTCAGCACATCAAGCAAAATTGATCTGTGATGATGCGAGCATACCGAAATGGCAAGCACAGCAATAAGATCGATTTGTTTAGCAAGGCGAGAGTCTAGCCGCTTTGCGATGTTTAGTCTAATGATTACAAATTGATTACTGCTAGATTCTAGAATTCAGCGCAATAGCTATTAAACGTCTTGCTTACATCGCGCTTACTGAAAAGTTACCCACAGATTCCGTGGATAGCTCTGTGGATAAATCCTCTTAAACAGACTTAAGCGTTTGATTTCTCACACTTGTTTTTATATGGACTCAGATTGAGCAATGCACAGCATTGTGAATAAAAATCAAAATAGCAAGTCACAACGTTGCGCCATGCAAGCGAAAGTTCAACCAAAAAAATTCATGAAGTTAAGAACTCTGCATCATGCAGTGACAAAATAAACATAAGCATTTACATCACCACAAAAAGAAAACCCGCTAGGAAATACATCCTAGCGGGTTATTGTCCCCTCTCAAACTCTTCAAGAGATAGATTTATTTTTTTAACTGCGAAATCATTTTGCTTGAGTTCTACGCATAAGTCATCTTGCGCTGCACAAACTCAAATTACCCACAAAAAAATAGCAATATTGAAATTTTTTAGTGTATTAACTTGCTAACTCTTGCCAATAACGCTGATGTAATAAAGGACTAATTCGATAACGCTCACTGCGATACATCATAAACAAATGCTCTAGCAATTGCGACACCGAGACTGCACCTATTTGCTGTAACCATTCAAACGGCCCTGCTGGATAATTCGTTCCTAACTTCATAGCCTGATCCGCTGCCTGCTCACTACACACACCCTGCCAAACTGCATCAGCAGCTTCGTTAATCAACATGGCAATCGTTCTAGCTATGAGTAAGCCAGAGATATCACGCATGGCCACAGGCTGTATTCCTGCATGCTGCAATGTCGTTTCAATCTGTGCACGCTGCGTTGTATCGAGTGATGGTGCATAAGAGAGTGGCAAGGCATTACTTTTATCTGTGAAAATTGGCCAATCTATGACAGCGCAATTTGCCTGACCACGTTCAAAAGATAATTGCACTGCAGTTCGACCATCACATAAATGACATTCCGTTTCACCTATCAACAGTCCCTGCCAATCGGCATCTGCATCATGCGTCACTTCAACTCCACGCAATTGACAGATCTCCATAAAACGCTTCAGCAATGGTGAGTTACCCATCACATGCATAGTAAGTTCTTGCCCAGTCGCGGCTTGATGCGTGAGTGGCACTGGCACTCCGTCATAAAATCCTTTGCCTACCTTGCGACCTAAACGTCCTCCATCTAATAATGCTTTTTGCACTAATGAAGGTTGATAACGTTTATCACCATAATTTGCATCAAAGACTGAATTCGTCACAGCATAGTTAATGTCATGACCAATTAAATCCATTAATTCGCAAGGCCCCATACGAAAACCTACGCTACGTAGTGCAAAATCAATTTCAGCAGGGCTTGCTGCTTGTTCTTGCAAGAGCTGTAGGGTCTCAGCATAGAAAGGACGTGCAATACGATTGACAATAAATCCTGGAGTAGATTTCGCATGCACAGCAGTTTTACCCCAAGCCTGTGCTAAATCAAATACGGCATCAGCATAAGACTGCTGCGTCTCTGCACCTGAAACCACTTCGACTAATTTCATCAGTGGTACAGGATTGAAGAAATGCATGCCTACTACACGCTCAGGATGTTGCAAACCATTAGCAATCGCTGTAATGGAAATGGAGGAGGTATTACTCGCTAAGATTGCGTGACTTGCGACATACTGCTCTAACTCACTCAGAAGCATTTGCTTGGCTTCTAGATTTTCTACGATGACTTCAACTACTAAAGCAGCATCTGAAAAATCAGCAAGATTAGTGACAGGTGTAATACGACTTAAGAGAGCGCTACGTTGCGCTTCATCCATGCGTCCCTTACTAACTAGCCCTGTCAAAGCAGTACCAATACTGGTATGAGCGGCAGCGGCAGCACCTTCTCTGACATCAAGCAATTTAACAACATGCCCTGCTGCTGCCGCGACTTGTGCAATGCCTACACCCATGGTGCCCGCACCAATCACACCAATCACTGCATCAGCTTGCATGTGCATAGTCATTTAAGTTAGTACGTCTCAACATGGAAGCGACCTTCACTCACCATTTTTTCATGGCAGGCAGTCCAGTCTAAACCTGCATCGTCACACAGCGCTTGAAATGCCTCCATCACACCGGCTTCCATGCCCTTCAAGCCACAAATATAAACGTAAGTATCAGACTGCAAAAGTTGTGCAACGTTCGCACCTGCCTCACGTAATTTATCTTGTACATAAGCACGCGCTTGATCATCTGCACGCGAAAAAGCTAGATGCACATCGATTAAATCTGGAGGTAATTTTAATAAAGGTCCGAAGTATGGCAATTCACCTGATCGTCGCGCACCAAAGAACAACATCATCTTGCCACCCACACCAGCACCCTTAGCTTGTAAGCGACGCCTATACTCAGTCATGCCACGCATAGGCGCAGCGCCGGTTCCTGTGCAAATCATAATCAGATTAGAACCTGCATGATTCGGCATTAAGAAGCTAGCACCATAAGGTCCAGTAATCTGTACTTTGTCACCTTTTTGCAGATCACATAAATAATTTGAACCTACACCATGCACAGGTTTTCCATCATGATCTGTAACGACACGTTTTACTGTGAGTGCAAAATTATTATGCCCTTCACGTTCACCATCACGCGCACTCGCCACCGAATACATACGTAAATAATGTGGCTTGCCAGATGCATCAACGCCAGGTGGAATCACACCAACAGACTGTCCTTCTAATAAAGGAAAAATCTGATTACCAAAATCAAGCACGATATGACGTATATCACTCTCTGCATCGGCATCAGTCAGTCTAAAGTTACCTGCGACAGTTACAGTCAGTGGATTTTTTAAATCATGCAAATGCAAATGCGGTTGCATTGCAGATTGCGGTGCGTGTAATGATGTGTGTGAAGTCGCTGCATTATGTTGATTGGTCTCTCCTGCTTCTGGCAATGAACCATGTACGACTAACTCAACTGGGGCTGGTAATTCATCCCATAGTAATTGCTCTTCAACGGAGTAAGGCGAAACTTTGAGCACTGTATGCCAATGATCAATTGATCCCGTAGGACATGGCGGCACACAAGCATTGCAGCCGTTGCAAATTGAAGGATCCACCACATAATTACGATCATCATGCGTGATCGCATCAATCGGACAAGTCTCTTCACAGGTATTGCAACGTATGCAAACCTCGGGATCAATTAGGTGCTGCTTGAGCAGCACCTCAGCTTCGGAAGCACCCATAGATTAATTGAAACGAATATATTCAAAATCTACAGCTTGACGATTGATACCAATATTTGGTGGCGCAATCCAATTTGCCATCTTACCGGTTTCAACCACACGACCCATCAGTGAAGCCACATAGGCACGATCTTCCTCTGAAGGCAACCAATCGCGTACATGAGCTTGCCACTCTGTTTCAGACAGTATTTGACCATCTGGTGAAATACGAATGCCTGCAAAGGTACCAATGTGACGATTAAATGCTTTATGTGGTGCTTGTAAACGGAAAGATAAACCTGCTTTCTCTATCACTTTATTCCAACGATTAATACCAGCGACAGAATCTTTGATGTAATCATCACGCAGCAACTCATTCAATGAATTCAGCAATGGCACTTCACGTTCAACTAATTTACCGTTAGAGACTTCCAAAATCTTGTAATGATCACCTTTCAACATATGATCATCATCACGCTTGGTTTCTTCGTAACGACCTTTTAAACCAGCGCTATAGAAAGTCGCAGCATTCGAAGATTGATCCGCACCAAATAAATCGATGGTGACGCTGAAATGGAAATTCAAATAACGTTGTATGGTCGGCAGATCAATCACACCATGTGAACGCACTTGTGCAGGATCTTCAATGCCATGTTGCTTCATGATTTCGCAAGTACGTTGAATCGTGCGTGAAATACCTGACTCACCCACAAACATATGATGCGCTTCTTCCGTCAACATAAAACGGCAAGTGCGTGAGAGTGGATCAAAACCTGATTCTGCTAATGCGCATAATTGGAATTTACCGTCACGATCTGTGAAATACGTGAACATGTAAAACGCCAACCAATCTGGCGTCTCTTCGTTAAAGGCTTCGAGTATGCGTGGATTATCTTGATCACCTGAATTACGCTGCAAGAGTGATTCTGCTTCTTCACGACCATCACGACCAAAATATTTATGCAGCAAATACACCATCGCCCACAAGTGACGACCTTCCTCTACATTAATTTGAAACAGATTTCGTAAGTCGTATTGTGAAGGTGCAGTTAATCCTAAATGACGTTGCTGCTCTACCGACGCAGGTTCGGTGTCACCTTGGGTGACGATGATGCGACGTAAATTCGCACGATGTTCGCCAGGCACGTCTTGCCATGCTGCGTCGCCTTTGTTCTCACCAAAATTCACTTTACGTTCTTGATCTTGCGCAGCCAGAAAAATACCCCAACGATAGTCAGGCATCTTCACATGACCAAACTGTGCCCAACCTTCAGGTGTAGTGTTGATAGCAGTACGTAAATACACATCGAATCCTTGTGAACCATCTGGACCCATATCATTCCACCATTGCAGATAATTCGGCTGCCAATGTTCTAGTGCACGCTGCAAGGTGCGGTCCTCTGACAAATTCACGTTATTCGGAATTTTTTCACTGTAATCAATAGCGCTCACGATTTCTCCTGAATAGAATATTTTTATTTGATCAAAAATTAAATACGTTCAAAATTAAACTTTGCTTTGCTACCACTACCATAAACTTTTAATGCACCGCTTTCACCCACTGCATTTGGTCGTATGAATATCCAATTTTGCCAAGCAGATAAACGACCAAATACACGCGTTGCCATGTTTTCTTTACCATTGAAACGTAAATTCGCTTCTAGTCCTGTTAATGCATCCGGAGACATGCTGGCACGCTCTTCTAATGCCAAACGAATTTCATCTGCCCAATCGATGTCATCTAAGTCTGCAGTGATTAAACCTAAGCTCATCGCATCTTCTGCATGCAATGCCTCACCCACTCGAGCATGTACTGCAGCGATGCTTGCAGCATCGTCATAGAAACGACGTGCTATCCGTGATTGACCTGTAATCATAGGCAGCAAACCAAAATTCATTGCAGACAAAGTCAGCTGTGGTGCCTTCTCAGGTGAGTCTGGCAATGACAACATATAAGTACGATCTGCCATGAAAGCGAACTCGGCTAAACAACCTGCAAAGCAAGTGTTCTCATCGATGAGCGCAAATAAACTACGCGATGACACATCAATACGTGCAAAGGTACGACGCATGAGTCCTAAGGTTTCACGCACTAACCAATGCGACTGATGCGCAACGATGGCAGCATCTGCAGCTAATACATGGTTTGCATCACCACTGGTTTTTAGCAACCATGTACCAATCTCAATTTCATTGGTACGTAAATGCAAAATCGCATCATCACATTCACGTGTCATTTGCAAAGGCCACCAATGCACACCTTGCGCTTCAATTGCAGCAATATCGGTTGCCGGCGCAGTAGTTGGTGCTTGCACTAGCAAGGTTGCCGTACGTGCAGTTCTATCTATGGTGATTGACACAAATTCATAATGCACGCTATCAGCTTCAATTTTGCGTGACAAAGGTGCGAGCTTCACACCTTGTGCTTGATCGGGTCGATTGCTTAATGTAGCAAGTTGCATTGCATGGTCTTGTACTGCTTGTGTAAACACAGCAGGTTTAGCGATTGCGTCGACTAATTTCCAATCTTTGGCTTTTTGTCCGCGTACGCCTTCAGATGTCGTGCAAAAAATATCTGCATGATCATGACGCACTTTACGTTTATCAGTTAAACGTGTCAGTCCACCTGTGCCTGGCAACACACCGAGTAAAGGTACTTCAGGCAAGCTGACTGCAGAAGAACGATCATCAACTAATAAAATTTCATCGCAAGCAGCTGCAAGTTCATAACCACCACCCGCACAAGCACCATTCACTGCTGCTAAAAATTTCAAGCCTTCATGTTGACTGGAGTCTTCCAGACCATTGCGTGTCTCGTTGGTGAATTTACAGAAATTGACTTTCCATGCATGTGAGGATTTACCCAACATGAAAATATTCGCACCTGAACAGAAGATACGATCACGACCACCTGTAATGACTACGGTCTTGACCGTAGGATGTTCAAAACGTATGCGTTGCACTGCATCGAAGAGCTCAATATCCACGCCTAAGTCATAAGAATTGAGTTTGAGCTTGTAACCTTCTTTCAGCCCACCATCCTCATCGACTTTCATCGTCAAGGTAGCGATGACACCATCGACGCTTAAAGTCCAATGGCGATAATGTTCGGGAGAGGTCTCGTAATTGACGACAAACTGGGCGCTCATGTGTCTCCGAATTGCACTATGGTGCATTAATTTTCAAGAATAGGCATTATATTGCATTATTATTTCGGGGTCAAACCAAAAGCTTAGTCGCCATAGTCAACGCAATACAGGAAAAAACTAGGCAGTAAGCAGATTCGGCATGACCGCTTGGTGCGGCTGCAGTTGGGTAATTAATTGGCTAAAAGCCTGCTCAGTAGTGAGGCCACTGGTATCCACGGTTTTATCTGCCTTGGAGTAAAACTGGGTACGACTTTCTAAGATACGCTTGAGATCTTCCATCGCTTCTCGATTGCCCGACATAGGACGCTTATCTCCCTGCGCCAAGACCCTATCCATGTGCTCTTCTGGTTCAGCTTTTAACCAAACCGTATAGCAATGAGAGAGCAATAATTTAAAAGTCGCCGGTTCAGAAACAATCCCACCAGGGGTGGCAATCACTGCATGCGGATAATGTCTGACCACATCTTCAATTGCGCGTTGTTCATAACGTCGATAGGCATTTTGTCCATACAGAGCATGAATCTCAGCGATGCCACAGCCGGCTAACTGCTCAATTTGCGAGGACAGCTCTATAAAAGGTGCATGTAATTGCGCCGCCAACAGTCGACCTAAACTCGACTTACCCGCTCCGCGCAACCCGATCAAAGCAATACGCTGACGACGCGATATTTCACTCACAGGGGATTCAAATAAATCCGCCAAGGCAGTCCGCGCCTGCGCTAATTCGGCTTCATTGCGACCACGTAGCACTTCACGAATCATCAGCCAATCTGGTGAGGACGTGGTTTCATCGCCCGTCATTTCAGCTAATGAGCAATTCAGCACGCTACACAACTGGCGCAAGAATTGTATGGACGCATTGCCCACACCAGACTCCACATTTGCCACATGGCGTTCCGAGACTTCCGCTAACTGCGCCAAGGCCTTACGCGTTAAACCACGACGGGCACGCAAAAGCTTAAGCCGCTCGCCCAAGGCAATCAAAAACGGATCTTTATCAGCTTCGGAGAGAGTATTCACAGCAAGGGTCGGTTTATGGAATGGATGGTTGACGCACGCAAGATATTGCATTTAAACTTAAATCTGCATGAATTATAAATTCAACACCAAAAAATTCCAACATCCAGTTTGTTGCAGGCTTTTACAGCCTATCAAACTGAGCACAACATGATGTCTATCCATGGGGACGAAGCTTTGAGCAAAGAACACTTCACTCAGCTAATCGCGGGACTCACCGCTGAGATAGCGAACATGCCTCTAGACCAAGAATTAGCTCGCCACCTGAATGAACAACATGGCGCAGACAGCACTTTATTTGCAGAGTTATTTGCCGCCTGTAAGGCGGGTGTTGCTGAAGGCTGGATGTGTAAGCATGAAGGTGGCGGCATACGCTATGGTCGCGTGATTAAAGCAAGCAGCGACACACATGATTTTTCTGTTGATGTGGTCGACATGAACAACATCGCAGGCCCACATCATGTGCACCCACATGGCGAGATTGATCTCATCATGCCTTTAACAGCCGGTGCTAGCTTTGATGGTCATCCTGCAGGATGGTGTGTGTATGAAGCAGGCAGTGCTCACTCACCTACTGTCAGTGCAGGACAAGCACTGGTTCTTTATCTATTGCCACAAGGCGCGATTCAATTTACCTAAATTTTTCATATTAATAGTGTGGTCAAGAACTGCACTCACCATTTCATTCATCACCTTAACTAGCAAACAGACCATGACAACTTTTCTTAATAATTATCTCAGCGGCGAATGGCAAACAGCAGGTCGTGCAGTTAACACTCTGTTAGATCCCGTCACTGGTGAAGAACTCGCTACTACAGGTGGTGCTGCTGAAGGTCTGCACGCTGGTTTTGCTTATGCACGTAAAGAAGGTGCGCATGCTCTACAAGCCATGACTTACGGTCAGCGCGCTGCGATGTTGGGTGAAGCTTTAAAAGTTATGCAAGCAAAACGTGATGAGTACTATGCTATTTCACTAGCGAATTCAGGCACAACCAAAGCAGATACAGGTATAGACGTTGATGGTGGTTTATTTACTTTAGGTTTTTATGCCAAGCTCGGTGCAAACTTAGGTGAAGCACACACACTGATGGACGGTAATGCTGCAATCATGTCTAAAGATCAGTTATTTCAATCGCAGCACATCATGGTGCCCATACGAGGTCTCGCATTATTTATTAATGCTTTTAACTTTCCTAGTTGGGGCTTGTGGGAAAAAGCTGCACCTGCACTCTTGTCAGGTGTGCCTGTCGTAATTAAACCGGCAACCGCAACTGCATGGCTCACACACCGCATGGTAGCTGATGTGATTGCAGCAGGCGTCTTACCTAAAGGTGCACTCTCCATCGTCTGCGGTGGCTCAGCTGGATTACTCGATGCATTAACACCATTTGATGTGTTGTCCTTTACAGGCTCAGCAGATACAGCAGCAAGCATTCGTACACATGCAGCCATTGCGCGTGATTCAGTGCGTGTGAATATAGAAGCCGATAGTTTGAATTCCACCATCCTAGGACAAGATGCCACAGCAGGTAGTGCGGCCTTTGATTTATTTGTCGATAACTTAGTGCGCGACATGACAATCAAAACTGGACAACGTTGTACTGCACCTCGTCGTGCTTTGGTTCCTGCCCATTTATTTGATGCTGTGTCTGAAGCGGCTAGTACAAAACTTGCTGCAGTGCGTGCAGGCAATCCACGTAATGAAGAAACTACGATGGGTGCATTAGTAAGTCGCACACAATATGACAGCGTACAAGAAGGTTTAGCACGTTTGAAAACTGAAGCTAGCGTTATGTTTGATGGCAGTAAACAAACTCTGTTGGATGCAGATAGCAAATCAGCTTGCGTTGCACCGACTCTGTTAGGCATTAAGGATGCAGATCAATCACAACTAGTACATGATCATGAAGTGTTTGGTCCTGTCTCTACACTCATTGCTTATCGCGATACTGCCCATGCTATGCACATCGCTCATCGTGGTCAGGGTTCATTAGTCGCTTCTGTATATAGTGAAGATGCAGCACTCATGGCTTGCTCTGCACGTGAACTTGCTTCTTCACATGGACGCGTTCATCTAGTTAGTCCTGATGTCGCTAAAACCCAAACCGGTCATGGCAATGTGATGCCTGCATCCATACATGGAGGACCAGGACGTGCAGGTGGTGGAGAAGAATTAGGTGGCTTACGTGCGCTAAGCTTTTATCATCGTCGTAGCGCTATTCAAGCTTCATCAGTAGTGCAGACTGAACTCAGTAATGGCAGTACACCGTGGAGTAGCTAAGCACCTTATACGCATCAAACGCAACACGTTTCAAACATAAAAATAAATAGCTTTAAATTTTTCATTACGGGGCATTAAAAATATTCACCCCGTACAGAGGAGACAGTTATGCATGCTACGCATGCCGCTTTGCTTGAGCGCTTTAATTTTGCGCATCACTTACTTGTATTAAACAAAGATCGTCACGCTAAGCTTGCTTATCGTGATGATCACCACACACTCACCTATGGTGAGTTAGATCAGCGTGTACGTTGTTTTGCAGCGAGCTTACTGGCGCATGACATAAAACCTGAGCAACGCATATTACTCGTGATGTTAGACACCATCGATATGCCTGTCGCATTTTTAGGTGCGCTATATGCAGGCGTTATTCCAGTACCAGTTAACACGCTACTTCCCTCAGAAAATTATGCCTATATGTTGGAACATAGCGATGCACAACTGGTGATTGTGTCTGATGCATTGCTACCTATCGTACAACAAGCCCTACAGCAATCGTCACATAAAGCACCGCTGTTAATTTCTGGTAAAGCAGATCCTGTAGGAGCAGCTTTTGAAAGCTTTCTTCAATCAGCGCCATTAAAAGAAGCCGCGAACACACATGCTGATCAGTTCGCTTTCTGGCTTTATTCTAGTGGTTCAACGGGTCAGCCTAAAGGCACAGTACATACTCACGCTAATCTATATTGGACTGCTGAGTTATATGGCAAACCTGTGATGCAAGTGCGTGAAGATGACATTGTTTTTTCAGCGGCTAAATTATTTTTTGCCTATGGCTTAGGCAATGCACTCACCTTCCCGCTCTCAGTGGGTGCCACCACAATCTTAATGTCTGAACGTCCTACACCTACTGCTGTGTTTGAACGACTCACACAAAACAAACCAACTATTTTTTGTGGTGTGCCGACTTTATATGTAGCGATACTCGCTTCCGATCAACTGCCTGCACGTCAAGATGTTGCACTAAGACTGTGTCTGTCTGCGGGTGAAGCCTTACCAAAAGAAGTCGGAGAAAAATTCACCGCACATTTTGGCTGTGAAATTCTTGATGGCTTAGGCTCAACAGAAATGCTGCATATCTTTTTATCTAATCGCGCTGGTGAAGTACGTTATGGCGCAACAGGCAAACCAGTGGCGGGCTATGAAATTGAGTTGCGGGATGAATCAGGCCATCCAGTAACAACAGGTGAAGTGGGTGACTTATATATTAGTGGACCTAGTGCAGCTGTACTGTATTGGACTAGTCGCGAGAAAACTCTCTCTACCTTCCAAGGCAAATGGGTGAAGAGTGGTGATAAATATATTCTTGATGCCGATGGCTATTATCACTACGCAGGTCGTAGTGACGACATGTTAAAAGTCAGCGGGCAATATGTTTCACCGATTGAAGTGGAATCCGCATTGATGGGACATGATGCTGTATTAGAAAGTGCTGTAGTGGGTAAAACAGATGAACAAGGTTTAACTAAAACCATTGCTTATGTTGTTTTAAGAAATGGACATACCGCAGATGCAAACATGGAATCTGATTTAAAGGCTTTTGTTAAAACTCGACTCACACCGCATAAATATCCACGCGAGATTGTGTTTATCAAAGATCTACCAAAAACTGCCACCGGCAAGATACAGCGTTTTAAATTACGTGAATCTGATTCGCATTAATCGATACTCATTAATAAAAATTGATTACGCTTAGCATCAAAAATCCATGAATAGTGTTAACGATCTGGATTGGAATGGCCCTTCCACTCAACTAGAAATTGCGTGGGTAGGCTCACAAGATCTATCTGCACCTGTCATGGTTTTTTTACATGAGGGTTTGGGTTCAGTCTCATTATGGCGCGACTATCCTGATCAACTATGTCAACAACTCAATATGCGAGGACTTGTCTATTCACGTCCCGGCTATGGTAAATCCACACCACGTAAGCCGCAGGAAAAATGGGGCGTGGATTTCATGCATCAACAAGCGCGTGAAGTCTTACCTGTATTGATCAAGCAACTCGATATTCATCAACCATGGCTGTTTGGTCATAGCGATGGTGGATCTATCGCCTTGTTATATGCAGCGCATTTTCCAAATCAACTAGCTGGCGCTATCGTGCTTGCTCCACATATCATGGTGGAAGATATCAGTATCAGTAGCATACAAGCAGCACGAACTGCTTATGAAGAACAAGGCTTACGTGAACGACTCGCACGTCATCACAGCGATCCTGATTCTGCATTTTATGGATGGAATGATATCTGGCTAGATCCTGCATTCCGAGCATGGAATATCACTGCTGAACTTTCTACGATTCAGAGTCCACTTTTTGCCATACAAGGCATAGAGGATGAATACGGCAGCATGCAACAAATATATGGCATACGCGATCAAGTACCTCACACCACACTACTAGAGCTACCTGAATGTGGGCACTCACCACATAAAGATCAGCCTCTCGCATTAAATAATGCAGTCAAAGCATTCATAACAAGCCACAACGCACAGCATTAAAAGCTATGCGCATTTACAATGTGCAGATTGTTTTTTACTCCTTGCTCATCATGAATCCTCATTTTTTAAATAAACGTCTCTCGCATTTATTAGGCTTTGCCGGATTAATTCCTTTTGTTTTGCTGTTGTTGGGCACCTGTCTAGCAGACCCTCTTTGGATCGCAGCTTTTGTGCGCGGCCAACTAGCCTATGGCATGGTGATTTTGTCTTTTTTAGGTGGGATACATTGGGGCGCTGCCATGCTATGCGCTGATCTCTCGCTCAAGCACACCAAGCAAGCTTTGATCTGGGGTGTTATCCCGTCTCTGATCGCGTGGACTGCCACGCTCTTAGAAGGGTTTGGGTTTGCATTACTGATGGCCGGCTTTATCGTTGCATGGCAGGCTGATAAGGCGCTGTATAAGCACTATGGCATGCCAGAGTGGCTGCTTACCCTGCGCACTCGCCTGACTACTGCTGTGGTTCTCCTATTAGCTGCAACAGTGGCAGGCGCTAATCTGCGCGGATAAACAAAAGCGCCTGAAATCTTTACAAGATCAGGCGCTTTGTTTTCAAACTTTGACTAGTCAAAGTTTAAGGTACAAACAGAAAATAAAGAGCTTAACTAAAAAGCTTATTCATCATCCTCAATAGTACGTGGCTTACCATCGACTTCGCTAATACGTAGACGTTTACGACGGTCACCCATCAACTCACGCAATTCACGAATACTCAGATCTGTCACTTCATGCATGCGGATCAACAAGGACGCACCAACTGGCAAGGTCCGATGACGGATCTTACTAATAACTGGTGGACGTACTTCGAGAGCGCGAGACAAGGCTGCGTCATTTTTTAAATTCAATTTTTGGATTAACGCATCTAGCAGTCGATTTGGATCGTAGCCATCTTGCGAAACCAGTGGATGTTGATCCATGGTGTCTCTCCCCCTTCAAAATTAAAACGGACAGTTAACCCGTTCAAAGACCTTAAGGACTTTAAACAAGTCAAAATTTTCTACTACATTACTCGAATGCTAATTTATATGTCATCACAGCAACATTTTCAAGCGTTTCATTGCAAATTGACAGTAAAAAATTACTTTTTATCAAATTTATTGTGATAAATACAACACATCACCCTGAGAATTTACATTAAGCGCAGAAAAAATCTATTTTATTTTCTTATTTGCAATAAATCCAGACTTTACTGTTTTTCTCTTAAAAACTTATAAAAATAAAAAGAAATTCCACCAAAGAAAAGTGTCAAAAAAATACCCGCACTCAGCGGGTATTTCTTCAAAAAATGAACAATAACATTACGTGGTTTGCATTATTTTTTATTTTCTTTTCGCTATTTCCTAAGGTATTACTTTTTATACAAAGCAAGAATGATCTGAGAAATAGTAGCCACAAGTTAACGTGAAGCTGCTTTTGCTTCTTCTAGCAAACGCTTGCCATCTAAGCCCTTGGCATTCATATCTTTCACCCACTCCTCAGTAACGCCAGCAGTCGCTTTCTCCCAACGCTTCCATTCAGCAGCTGGCAAAGTATAGAAATTATTGTTACGTACTTCTGCCGATTTACGTCCTGGCGCTGCATCCTCAGCAAATATTTTCCCTACCCAAGCTGAAGGTTCAGCACCACTATTTGCATCAATAATTTTTTTCAACTCTGGCGGCAAACTGTCATAACGCGCTTGATTCATCGCCAAAATAAAGACGTTATTTGAAATCTGAGGTGCGCCTGCTGGCATCTCAGTGTGGAACTTCGTGATCTCTTGAAATTTCATCGCAGGTACGACTTCCCAAGGAATAATCGCACCATCAATCACACCTTTCGCAAGCCCATCAGCAGCTTGTGGCAATGGCATAGGAACCGGTGTTGCACCCAAAGCTTCTGTCATTTTTGTACTTTGACGAGTCGGAGCTCTTACGCGCAAACCTTTGAAATCTTCCATGGTTTTGATATGAATTTTTGTACTGTGAATCAAAGAACCATCATGCACGTGAAATAAAATTGGCTTTACACCTTTGTAATCACTTAACGCGTTTTTCATTGCATAATTCCATAAACCACGACTAGCTTTCTCTGAAGAGTAAATCATGAAAGGCAATTCAAACGCTTCGGTAATCGGGAAACGTCCAGCTTGATAACCTGGCACAGTCCAGATGATGTCCGCCACACCATCTTTAGCTTGATCAAATAACTGCTGCGGTGTGCCACCCATTTGCATAGATGGATAAATTTGGCATTTCATCTTACCTGCAGATTGCTCTTCTATCTTTTTACACCAAGGCACCATGAAATTTACATGCGCGGTTGAACTAGCAGGCAAAAAATGATGCAATTTCAACGTGATGGTTTGAGCAGAACACGCACCCGCTACTACAAACAATAAAACCATTGCTGCAAGCTTATTGATAAAACAGTTTTTCATAAATACATTCCTCGATCAAAGTGAGGTAGAAAATAAAATTTAACCACCAAAGGTATGAACTAAGTACAACGAAATAATAGGGAAAAATACCAGCAAAATCGTACGTATTAAATCCGATGCTAAGAATGGCAACACGCCTTTAAAGGTCTCCATCACCGGCACGTCTTTAGCGATCTTATTGATGATGTAGATATTCATGCCCACCGGTGGATGCACCAAGCCTATCTCTACCACCATCAAAGCCAGTATACCGAACCAAACTGATTTATCTTCAACCGGCATGCCCCAGAAATCCAAACCCATCACAATCGGATAAAAAATAGGAATGGTCAGCAAAATCATGGACAGTGAATCCATCACACAGCCCAAGAAAATATAAATCAATAGAATTGCAAAGATGACCGACAAAGGAGGCAAGCCACTGGTTTGTACCCACTGCGCTAATTCAGCAGGCATTTGCGTAACAGCTAAACCTGAGTTCAACATATCCGCGCCGAGTAATACCAGAAAAATCATTGCAGTTGCTTCTGCCGTGCTGACTAAACTTTTCACTACGCCTTCAAGACGCATACCACCCGTGACCACTGCCAATATGCCGCATGCTGCTGCACCTATAGATGCAGCTTCAGTAGGATTCGCCCAGCCATCATAAATACCTACGATCACGACTACAAATACGAGCAAGATAGGTGTCACACCCAACAAGGATCGTAATGAAGTCGCTAGTGGCACACGCGCACCTGCTGGACCTGCTTCAGGTTTTAAGGTGACTACAATACGAATCACTAACATGTAGCCCAACATCGCTAACAAACCAGGGATGATGGCTGCCATAAACAACTTACCTATGGATTCTTGCGTCAACACGGCATAAATCACTAAGGGCACAGAAGGAGGAATCATGATGCCTAATGTGCCACCTGCTGCAAGTGCACCGGTCGCTAAAGAACCGGAGTAGTTATAACGTTTTAATTCCGGCAAAGCGACTTGGCCCATAGTTGCTGCAGTGGCGAGTGAAGAACCACATATCGCACCAAAGGCAGCACAAGCACCTACGGAAGCCATTGCCACACCACCACGGAAATGACCTACAAAATTATTCACACATGTAAAGAGTGAACGCGACAATCCACCATTAGTAGCAAACTGTCCCATCAACATAAACAAGGGAATGACCGCTAAGTCATAGTTAGAAAAACGCGCGTAAGCGAGATTCTTGAGTGAATATAGTAATGGCATCCATGAATACTCATTCATGATGACAAAACCACACGCACCTATCATAAACATCGCAATACCAATGTGCACACGCAAAGCGAGCAACACCATCAATACTGCAAACATAATCAAACCAATTTGCATACCGCTCATGCTGTCACCTCATTCTGTGCTGATAATTTCCAGTGATGTGACATGTTATAAAAACCCGCAGCAGCGAGTAATATAAAGCTAGGTACTAACAAAGCAACCGCTGGCCAAACTGGCAATAACAACATCATGGATTTTTCTCCAGCTTCGTGTAAGGACACAGCAGCAACGGTAGTACGCCAAGCAATCAGTACTGAAAACAGCGCTAACAACAAATGGGAAAGCGCATCTAATCTATTTTTATTTTTCGGTGAGAGTTTTGCAGTGAAAAAATCGACGCGTAAGTGATGGCGCATCATTTCGCAATAAGCCAACATCGCAGCTGAAGCAACTGCGGTTCCCATTTGCATAATTTCTATGTCACCAGGGATAGGCATAGCCGCTAACTTACGACCTACAATCGAAATTAACGACATCAATACCAACAACACAAATAACAAACCACCACCAATCGCAAAGGCTTTACACAATGTATATAAACCCTGCCCCAATGGTCCGCGCAATGGCTGCGCTGCCCCTTCATCTTCACCAATACCTGGCTCGTGCATAATTTCTCCTCAGTCGTGGGTTAACCCCATCTTTTAAAACACGCAATCATAACCCTAGAGCAGCACCTGAAGCCAACCTGACAGATTAAGAAGTTTTAGCGGGCGATATTCGCCCCTTTACTTCACCAAAACCTACGCGATAACCCTTACCCTGACACCAACCGCGCATACTGACTTCATCACCATCTTCTAGAAAACTACGGGTGGACTTTCCATCTTCCAGTAGCAAAGGTCGTTGCCCATTCCAACTCAGCTCTAACAAACTGCCATAAGAATCAGACGTACTACCGCTCACCGTACCAGATGCCATCAAATCGCCCACATTCACATTACAACCTGAGACAGTGTGATGCGCGAGTTGCTGCGCCATGCTCCAATACATAGCCTTAAAATTTGTACGACTAATCGTACTTGCTTGTGTTGTTGCTTGCGGCTGTAAGCTGACTTCTAATGCAATATCCACACCTTGCGCACCGCTTTGCTGCAAATAAGGTAAAGGCTCAGGTTCTTGTTTTGGACCATCTACAAAGAAGGGCTCTAGTGCATCCATCGTCACCACCCAAGGTGAGATAGAAGTTGCAAAGGTTTTTGCATTAAAGGGACCTAAGGGTACATATTCCCATTGCTGTATATCGCGCGCACTCCAGTCATTCAATAACACCATACCAAACATAAAATCATGCGCATGCTCTATTTTTATGTCCTGACCTAATTGACTCTCTGCACCCACAATAAAAGCCATCTCTAATTCAAAATCGAGTTTGGCACAGGCTGCATAACTCGGTGCCTCAGCAGTGGGAGCTTTTACTTGCCCCATAGGTCTGCGTATCTCAGTGCCACTGACCACCACTGAACTAGCGCGACCGTTATAACCCACAGGTAGATGCAACCAGTTAGGCAACAAAGCATTAGCAGGATCACGAAACATCATGCCTACATTGGTTGCATGTTCACGTGAAGAATAAAAATCGGTATATCCACTCACTTGTATAGGCATATGCATTTCTACCTCATGCATAGGAATGAGTGCTTTGGCACGTAAAGCGACATCATCACGCAAGCGAGGATGATCTGCACGCAGTAACTCACTGATTTTCTTGCGTGCTTCTTGCCAAACTGGCTTACCTAACGCGATAAAACTATTTAAGGTAGGTTGATTAAAAACTGCGTTGACTTGCACACGTAATAAATCTGCAGCCTCTATCACTGCTAAATCCAAAACAAAATTACCGATTGCCACACCCACTCGTTTATTGGGATGCGCTTGCGTACTAAAAATCCCAAACGGCAGATTTTGAATCGGAAAATCAGAATCCGCATCAACGGAAATAAAAGAACTTAATCTAGGATCATTAGGATGCATGCTTGTCGCCGTTCTTTAAAAACTAAGTAAGTGAAGTCAAGATGTTGTTAATGCTTATCCGCCTTGAAATGTTTTTTCAAACCTTGCCAGCATTCACGATAATCTAATTGCAGTTGTGGTGAATTGAGTGCTGCTTGAGTAGGACGAATTAACCAACGACTCTCAAACATAAATGCTAATGTTTTATCTAATTTATGTGGAGCGAGTTGTGCATGACTGGCAGTTTCAAAGGTACTCGCATCGGGTCCATGTCCACTCATACAATTATGCAAACTGCCACCACCGGGCAAAAAGCCTTCTGCCTTTGCATCATAAACACCATGAATTAAGCCCATGTATTCACTCATGATATTGCGATGAAACCAAGGTGGACGGAAAGTATGTTCTGCCACCATCCAACGCGGAGGGAAAATCACAAAATCTACATTCGCTACACCTGTAGTATCAGAAGGTGAAGTGAGTACGGTGAAAATAGAAGGATCAGCATGATCAAAGCTCACTGTGTTCATCACATTAAAACAAGCAAGATCAAATTTATACGGTGTGTAATTACCATGCCAAGCAACCACATCCAATGGGGAATGATCTATCGCAGCAGACCACATGCGACCACCAAATTTTGCTAACAGAGTAAAGTCACCTTCTTTATCTTCAAAGGCGGCAACTGGCGCAAGAAAATCACGTGGATTCGCTAATCCATTTGATCCTATAGGTCCTAACTCAGGTAAGCGCAACATAGCGCCATAGTTTTCACACACATAACCACGTGCTTCACTATCAAGTAAGTCCACAGCAAATCGCACACCACGAGGAATAACAGCTATCTCACCGGCTGCAACATGTAAAACACCCAACTCAGTGCGTAAACTTAATGCACCTAGTTGAGGAACAATCAACATCTCACCATCAGCATTGTAAAAAAACCGATTGTGCATAGAAGTGTTCGCTGCATACAAATGAATCGCCATGCCGCTTTGATTATCTGCACTACCATTCCCTGCCAAGGTAAACAAGCCTTGAATAAAATCAGTTTTCTGACTTGGTATTGGTCTAGGATTCCAACGCAATTGATTTGGCGATAAAGGCGTTGCATCAAATGGACCACTCGCTAACTCACCTAGCAGAATTTCTTTAAATTCACCATGCATGGCAGCAGGTCGTATGCGATACGTCCACGTGCGACGATTTTCTGAACGTGGCGCAGTAAAAGCATTGCCAGAAATTTGTTCGGCATATAAACCATGCGCTACTTGTTGCGGTGAATTTTGCCCTTGCGGCAAAGAACCCTGAATCGCTTCAGTAGAAAATTCATTTCCAAATCCTGATTGATAGTTCAGCGCACTAACTTGATATGACATGGCTTACCTCGCAATGAATATTTACAGATCAACCAGCGCATCTGACATGGCAGTGCGTAAAATAGATAAATCACCAATATGATTAGCTAACAACAAAATTAATCGTGCATTCGCTTTATGACTTTGCTCTTCCGTTAAATCTTTATGCATATCGATTAAGGCTTCATAAAAATCATCGGGATTCGCGAAATTAGGTTCTTTATTTAATATACTCATCGCATCTCCTATTGCGCAGTCGCAGTGCGCCAAGCTTGCTCAATAAACGACACATTAAATGCGCGCCAACGTGCAGCCACATGTTGATCAGGACGTATGAAATACGTGGTATTTGCTTGCGCGTCTAAACGTTCAGCAAGCAATCCTTGAGCATCTTGCAAACAACGAGCAGTATTTAATTTTAATGCCTTGTTAGATACGACTAAACATTCGATGTTAGATAAAGATTGCATGTCTTTTTCAATTTTTTCAGCAATCGATTGCTCATCAGTGAAAATCAGCACAGAAAATTTTTCACCCAGCTGCGGCAATAACCATGCGTCTTTCCCCTTCAAGCGCACTGGCGCATCAACTAAAGGTGCGCCAGGACACATTGCACCTGCAAATACATCACGATCAGGTGTGTTTAAAACTGACTGACTATAAGTCGAAGGCAAAGATAAACGTCCGCTATTCACTAAGCGTCGTGCAAAGGGATAGTGCTTAGATAAATCTAAGACAGCATCGCGAAACAACTGACTGATTTTACTTTTCGGCGTAATAAAATCTGTAGCGCGGGTTGAGTTAAGAATATTTTCATCTGCTGCAAATTCACGTTCATCACCATAAGTACTGAGTAATGCTTCTGGCGCTTGCCCTTTCAATACCATGGCGAGCTTCCAACATAGATTGTCAGCATCTTGTACACCGCTATTTGCGCCACGCGCACCAAATGGTGAAACACCATGTGCTGCATCACCGGCAAATAAAACACGACCATGCTGGAATTTATCCATGCGCATACAAGCAAAGGTATACACACTCACCCATTCCAAGCTGAACTTTACATCTGCACCTAATAAAGCTTGAACACGGGGAATGACTTTCTCTGGTGTTTTTTCAATCTCAGGATCGGCATCCCAACCTAATTGAAAATCTATGCGCCACACATCATCAGGTTCGCGATGTAACAACACGGATTGATTCGGATGAAAAGGCGGGTCAAACCAAAACCAACGCTCGGTTGGAAAATCCGCTTGCATTTTTACATCAGCAATCAGAAAGCGATCACGAAATACACGACCTTTGCTTTCTAATCCCATAAGACTACGCACACTACTACGCGAACCATCTGCTGCAATGACATACTGTGCTGAAATCGTATACGACCCATCAGGCGTTTCTACTGTGAGCTTGGTACATGATTCATTTTGCTCAAGTGCGATGACCTTACTTTTCCAACGCAAATCCAACTGTGGATATTGCGTAGCACATTCATATAAATAGCCTTCTACATAGTACTGCTGTAAATTCACAAAAGCAGGTCGCTGATGCCCTTGCTCGGGTAATAAATTAAAGGTGTAAACAGGATCATCTTTAAAAAAGACTTTTCCTACATTCCATGCAATACCTTTATTGACAACTTTCTCACCACATCCTAATCGATCAAAAATTTCTAAGGTACGTTTTGCAAAACACAAAGCACGTGATCCAACTGATAAACAATTATCATCATCAAGCAACACGACATGCACACCCTGTCGTGCTAAATCAATCGCACAGGACAAACCCACTGGCCCTGCACCTACAATAATCACTGGATGCGTAGACGCTGTGCTCTGCGTAATTTCTACAGGTTTGACGTAATCAAACTTTAGGTTCTGATAATGTGCTGCAGATGCAGTCGAGAGAGTCATTGCGGGCTCAGTCTTGTAGTGCAAACCACATCTCTTTATCGCGCTCAGCAGTCCATATACGTGGATGCTTGATTCCTTTTGCTTCATCGACTGCACGTGTCACATCAAATGGCAAACAATGCTCATAAATAAAGACATGACCAAATTTACTATCCATTTTGCTACGCACATGTGCCATCGCACCTTTTAAATCTTTGCCTGCTGCGACTGCTTCACGTGCACTCGATAACAAAGTCGTGACGAAATCTTTGGTGTAATCCAAACCCTTGTTTACTTCAGCAGGATTGATTAATGCAGGACCACGACCAGGCACTAATTTATCGGCTTGCATCGCACGCAAAATTTCTAAGGTGGCAGGCCATTCTTCTAACTGTGCATCACCTGTATAAGCCGCTGCATCATATTCAACTAAGTCGCCTGAGAATAAAACTTTTTGCGATGGAATCCAGACGATGGTGTCGCCCTTGGTATGTCCCATACCTACATGCATGATGTTGACTTCGAGTGAACCCATGAACACCGTTAAAGCTTTTTCAAAGACTAAGGTAGGCCATGTCAGTCCAGGCACTGATTCCACACCTGCAAACAAACGTGGAAAACGATCAATCTCGGATTGCATATCTTGTGCGCCGCGCTCGACAATTAATTCATAGGTGCCGCGCGAAGCAATAATTTGTTCGCCGCCTTCTTTGAAATAAGCCGAGGCTCCCAACACGCGCACAGCGTGATAGTGCGTGAGCGTCACATATTTAATTGGCAAATCCGTGATCGCACGTATATGTTTAATCAACGCTTGCGCCATCACTGGTGTTGCAGTGGCATCAATCACCATCACCGATTCATCACCAATAATCACACCAGAATTAGGATCGCCCTCTGCGGTATAGGCATAGGCATTCGGTGAGAGCTGAATAAAACTGGTTTTCTTTTCTTCCAGATCAGCCTGCGATGCGAATTTTTTCTCACTCATAGCAAAGACTCCGTTTAATTAGGTTAGGCACGAGAATAGATGGAAATTAGTTTAAGGTCAATTGATTCGTCATTAACAAATGTTTTACAATTAGCAAATTCGTATTTAAACTGCATAAAGGTCAAATCAAGAGGATGGGCATGGAAAAAAGCCGACGCGGCATACAATCAATTGAAATCGGCGGCACCCTACTGACCTCACTCGTAGAAGCGGGTGCGCCTATGAGTTTGGGTGAACTGGCTAAAAAAGCTGGTATGCCCGCTGCGAAAGCCCATCCCTATCTGGTGAGCTTTGGCAGCTTCGGCCTGATCGAACAAAATCCCCTGACCGGTCGCTATGAACTCGGTCCCTTTGCATTACAAATGGGCTTAATCAGTTTGCAATTGCTCGACCCAGTCCGTATTGCGATTCCCTTAATCACCCAACTGACAGCCGAGATTGATCAGACCGTAGGTTTATCGGTACTAGGCAATCAAGGTCCGACAATTATTTATATCAGTGAATCGAGTTATCCCATCCACGTCAACATGCGCACAGGCACTGTGATGTCGATTCAACACACCGCTACAGGACGCACCTTTGCAGCCTTCTTACCAAGCAGACAAGTCGAACGCATCATTGAAATGGAAGGACGCAGTGGAGTGGCAGCAGGCTTTGATATGCAAGTAAAAAAAGGCGTAAAGCTTGATGTCATCCTCGCTGATATCCGTAAACGTGGATTAGCGAGAGTATTAGGTGAACCCATACCCGGCATTAATGCAATTTGCGCCCCTGTGTTCGAACACACAGGATCCATCGCACTCGGTATCACAGCGATAGGCCCTGCCGGTAGTTTTGATGCGAACTGGAATGGATTAATCGCGCAAAAAGTAGAAGCCTGCGCGATCGCAGTCTCAGAACGATTAGGCTATACCCGTAAGCTTTAATCTAGGACAGTTGCTCATCTCCAGATTTATCTACTGGCGATGCAATCTACCAAGTTCCGGTAATATCTCTTTTATCTATATATAACGAGATCACGCAGATGCAAGCTATCGCCACCACGCTTTTGCTGACTACCCTCATTGCACAGTCAGCCAATAGCCCAAAATGGGAACTCATCTCCACCACAGAGGACCCGCAAAAAATTACGAGTTGGTATGTTGATATTAATAGCATCGTGCGTGAAGATGATTACATGCGTGCTGTTCTGCGTACCTCTTGGTCCATACCGCAGCAAGGACCAGACAATACAGACTATCAGTCCACCACTTATATCAATTACATAGACTGTGTAAAAAATAAAATTGCCTACACCGGCAATACATATTTTAAAGATGCTGAACCAACTGGAGTGCCCGTGCATGCAGAACCAGAACAGCCATTAAAGAAATTAAAATTTCAATCAGTCGTACAAGGTTCTGCAGGTGCAAATCGATTGAATTTTGTCTGTAAATTTTTCTCTAAAAATTTTATGACCATGAAGAAGAGCGACGAAAAACAAAGTTAAAATTAGTTCACCTATCCGTATGATCCGTAGGTACGATTAGCGTAGCGTAATCGTACGGATTTTATTTTTTGATAGTTGGTTTGCGGACGATTACGCTGCGCAAATCGTCCCTACCTTAAGCAAACGACGAAAAAAAAACCGCGGACATAGCCGCGGTTTTTTTATTGCTTCTGAAATTACTTGGTACGACTCTTATATTCGCCGGTACGGGTATCGATTTCAATCTTATCGCCCTGACCTACAAACAATGGAACCGCAATTTCAAAGCCAGTTCCAATCTTTGCAGGTTTCATGACCTTACCTGAGGTATCACCTTTAACTGCAGGTTCGGTGTACACCACTTCACGCACTACGGTGGTAGGCAATTCAACTGAAATCGCTTTTTCGCTATAAAACACTAATTCGCAAGCCATGCCATCTTGTAAATAATTGACGGCATCACCTAAATTTTCTGCTTCGACTTCATGCTGGTTGTAATCAGCATCCATAAACACATACAAAGGATCAGCAAAATAAGAATAAGTTGCTTCTTTACGATCCAACATGATGACGTCGAACTTATCATCTGAACGATAAACTGTCTCTTGACCTGCTTCGGTTAAGAGATTTTTCATTTTCATTTTTACGACGGAAGCATTACGGCCAGATTTTGTGTATTCCGTTTTCAGGATAACCATAGGCTCGCCAGAGACCATCACTACATTACCAACGCGGATTTCTTGTGCGGTTTTCATAAGGGATTCAACTCGAAAAAATAACAATCTTGAATGCGCGACGGGAGTCACTATGCTTCTAACAAAAATTTATCAGAGGCGCTAAATTCGAGACCACGCATTTTACCCGATTTTACCTGCCAGACCGCCATTGCGAGACTTCGGGCTAGTATCAGGAGCCAGCCTGCTAAGAAAGGATTTGCTTACGTTCTGCGGCAAAGCGCACTAAACCTTGCGCTAATTCAGTCTGGGATGAGAGATGGTCACACCACTGCAGCGCATGCAATTGCAAATGTGGTAGCTGCGATTGCAAAGATGACCAATCCAACTCAGCCTCCTGTTCAGTATTCCAAGCCCTTGCAAACTGCTGCATGATTTGAGCAGCATGTGCATCGCAATCCCGCAGATAACAATCTAAAAAAGACTGCACTTTATCCAAATGCACAGCCTCTGCTTGAGGATAAGCTTGCCAAATCAAAGGCTTTGCTGCCCACTGCGCTCGTACAAATGAGTCTTCTCCACGTACAAAATTCACATCACATAAAGCTAACAAACGATCAAAATCATCAGGCTCAAGAAAGGGAGTGATATGACAAGTTAAAACACCACGCTGCATCTGCATGCCTGCTTTTGGCGTTACAGAAAAATAATTTGTTAACTGATCCACCGCCACCCCTTCAGGAATCAAGCAAGTCACTGCTGTTCCAGTCTGCAGTACATCTAGTAAAGCTTGCACAAGTGCAGAGGGATAACAGAACAAAGAAACAAGTGTAGACTGAGGATCAAGCATGAAACCAAGACGCTTAGCAAAAGCTAGCCTAAGATGTTCATCGTTATTCATGACACTACGATTGGAATCAACAAAGGACTCTTTTAATAAACCACCGGTGGCATGACTAAAACCTGGAAAATAAAAATACTTAGTCAGAGCATACTGAGGATGCGGTGAAGGCAATCCATGCGATTGCTCTACCCATTTTTCTGCAGATAGATATTCCAAATTAATCCACACAGGTGGCGTTTGCATGACTGACATTGCTGTAATCGTCGCACTCGGCAAACGACAACCAAAGGCTTCAATCACCATATCTACTTCCACATTGGGCACACTGTGTTCATCCCAACGACACAGCGTGAAGCCATCGCATTCCTGTATTGCCAAAGTTGGGTCTAAGTGAGGACGCAATCGCTGCAATGCCTGCACATTATCTATCCACAGTGTGACTTGGAGTTTTTCTTGTTGCGCGAGTTGTCGTGCTAAACGCCAACACACACCGGCATCACCGTAGTTATCGATGACCTGACAAAAAATTATTGCGGATCGAAAAAAATTCATGCAGAACTTGCAGCAATCTCTCTGATAGCTTGTTCAAACATAGCAGCAGGTTGTCCACCTTGTAGCAAATGCTGATCATTAAAAATCACCGAAGGTACGGATGAAATACCCTGCTCGGTATAAAATTTTTCTTGTGCTCGCACTTCAGCATGATAAGTATCATCTTGCAAAATCACTGCAGCACGTTTTTCATCTAAACCAGCTCGCGTTACAGCGAATAACAAGTCAGCATGATGCGATGGATTTTGACCTAACGTGAAATAGGTTTCTAATAAAGCCCACTTCAGTTTGTGCTGCGCTTCTGCGCCAACTTCTACTTCTGCCCAATGTAATAAACGATGCGCATCAAAGGTGTTGTAGATGCGAGTACGACCATTCATATTAAAAGTAAAACCAGCTTCTGCTCCGCGTTGACGTATATGCGCTTGATTTTGCGCGACCTGTTCTGCCGTCATGCGATATTTTTTACTTAAATGTTCCACCACATCTTCACCTTCGAGTGGCATAGTAGGATTCAATTCAAAGGGCTGAAAATGTAATTCAACCGCGATCTCATCTTTGACTTTGTCTATCGCCTCTCGTAATGACGCAAGACCGACTGCACACCATGGACAGGCAATATCTGAAACAAAATCAATTTTTATGGTTTGCATAGTAAAAAATAAAAAACATAGAAAAAATGAAAGTAATTTGCAGCATGCTAGCACGGACTAAATACCTAGCCAGAGACTGTAAATACCTCACAAATTAAGCCTTATAGAAAAAAACTGCTTATAAACCATTTTCAATTTTATAAAAAAGTACAGAATATCGTACCTATGTGCCCTTCTGGGCAGTTGCCGATACAGCAGCCTCCTGCTAGTCTTTGCGGTTCAAGCAATACAGACCACAATGATTTTCACTCATGAAATCCATCTCGCACCGTAAAGCACTACAAAGTTTCGATTCTATTTTTGGCGTTGCGACAACAATAGAGGGTAATCTGCATGTCAATGAAAGCCTGCGTATAGATGGCAAATTAAAAGGCAATATTAAGCAGGAACCTGGAGAAGCACGCTGGATCATCATCGCATCAACCGCTGAGATCCATGGTGATATCCAAGCACAAAACGTGAGTATTGCAGGCAAAGTCGTTGGGAATATTTTTGCGAGTGACAGCATAGAACTGATGGATGGATGTGACGTGCGAGGTAACATCACTCATAAATCAATCACCGTAGAACCTGGCGCTTTAGTCTTTGGTCAGTTAATTGCCATCACTGATGAATAATAAATTAATACCTAGGCCGCTTAGAGCATGCTTATTCTCAATCACAGAGATCCATTAGTATCGTAGTGCGCTGTCAAATGAATGCTTGCACTTATTTAAAATTATAGTGATTTTTTCGTAGAATCAGATGGCATTACATACGCAAACCATTATTTTCATGATTTGTATGGCCTATCTGGTCATGCATGGCGCCATTTGGCTTTCACTTTCTGAATCACACAATACCCAAATACGACTCTGGTGTGCATCTGGCATTATCAGTGGTATGGCTGTGGTACTACTCTCTATGCGTGGTGTGGTCAGTGAGTTTTTATTTATATATGTCGGCCAGTTACTCATGTTAGTAGGGAATGCAGGTCGAGTAATTGCATTGCGTATGTTCACTGAAAAATCTCTGTCACCACCTTTTCTTTTTTACACAGTCACCACCCTACTTTATTACACCATCTTTTGCGTTGCTTATGAATTAGGCATACATGATTTTTCTTTAATGCTGATATTTTTTGGTTTTTATAGCCTCATTTGCTTAGATTATTTTTTTGTCGGCTTAAGAATTTTTCAAATCACACCTACGCTAGGCTCAAAATTACTCATGGTGGCTGGTCTGTGTTTTTCATTGACGTTAGGTTTTAAAGCTATCTGTATTATCTTTGGCATAGGAGCACAAAATCTTTATGATCCGGGCATTGATCAATACGTCATGATGGCCGGACAATTCATTGCGATTACGGTTTCGAATATTGGATTCTTACGTATCTTCTTAGAACGTAAAGAAAAGATGAAATTTCAAATCGAACGAAATTTCGCCGTTGCAGAAGAAAGAGCGAATTTATTTTCTAGTCATAAAAATGAATTACAAAACTTACTCACGGAACGTGAAGAAATCATACGACAACTCACTTTATCGAATAAAACAGCAGGTATGGGTGCACTGGTTGCTAGCCTTGCACATGAACTGAATCAACCTTTATGTGCTATCCGTCTAAATGCACAAATGGTTGAGCGTCAGCTTTTGGAAGAAAATATCAATACTGAGGCTGCAAAAAAATTTCTTGAGTCCGTGATTGATGATAATCGTCGAGCAGCAAATATCATCACTAAACTGCGCAGTATGTTTGGTAGTCAGAAGGATACTAATCAAATCATCGACTTGAATGAACTCGTTAAAGATATGATGAGTCTAGTCGCACCGCATGCGCATAGTAAGCAAATACAAATACAAACAGATTTACAATCCACCTCTACCTTCCTTGGTGATCAAACTCAATTACAACAAGTCATACTGAATCTATTAAATAATGCCGTTGAAGCAACGGCAGAATCTGCATCCAACCCTAAACACATCCTCATACGCACGACAGAGACGGGTAAAAAAATCATCCTGCAAGTTGAAGATAATGGCGTGGGCATTCCCGCTGAACTCAAATCTTCTATCTTCGAACTCTTTAAAACAACCAAAGCACACGGCATGGGCGTGGGGTTGTGGTTATCTAAAGCAGTAGTCAATGCGCATCATGGCGAGATACAATTTTCTTCAGAAAATGGTGTAGGCACACGGTTTGAAGTCAGTCTGCCCTTAGCTTAAGCTAGTTTTTTAAGCTACTTATTCAGCGCTTATTCGCAAAACGAATAAGTAACCACGAACTTATTAGTTCCAATTCTATTACTCAAAATCTATTCTTCGCTCCTCAGATTATTAATTACTGCGGAGTGAATCATGTTTTTCAAAAAAATTATTCAAGGTGCGGCAGCCGCTCTAGTTTTATCAACAGCAGCACATGCAGCAGAAGTATCACTGCTCAATGTCTCTTACGATCCTACTCGCGAGCTGTATCAAGATTTTAATAAAGCCTTTGCTGCGCATTGGAAGGCAAAAACTGGTGATGATTTAAAAAACAAACAGTCTCATGGTGGCTCAGGTAAACAAGCACGTGCAGTGATTGATGGCTTAGCTGCTGATGTCGTGACGCTAGCACTGGCTTATGACATCGATGAAATAGCGAATCGTGGATTGATTGCAAAAGACTGGCAAAAACGTTTGCCACATAACAGCGCACCTTATACCTCCACCATTGTTTTCTTAGTCCGCAAAGGTAATCCTAAAGGCATTAAAGACTGGAATGATCTTGCAAGACCCGGCATTTCTGTCATCACACCGAATCCAAAAACATCCGGCGGCGCACGTTGGAATCATATCGCTGCTTGGGGCTATGCACTCAAACAACCAGGTGGTAATGAAAAAACTGCGCAAGAATTTTTAACCAAGATTTATAAAAATGTTCCTGTTTTAGATTCAGGTGCACGTGGATCAACCACAACCTTTATCGAGCGTGGCATAGGTGATGTCTTAGTCACATGGGAAAACGAAGCACTACTCGCCATCAAAGAACTCGGTCCAGAAAAAGTAGAAATCGTATCGCCATCAATTAGCATTTTGGCTGAACCACCAGTTGCTGTGGTCGATAAAGTGGTTGATCGTCGTGGCACACGCAAAGTAGCAGAAGCCTATTTGCAATTCCTTTACACCGACGAAGGACAAGAAATCGCAGCGCAGAATTACTACCGTCCTATCGATGAAAAAATCGCTAAAAAATACGCCTCTCAATATCCAAAACTAAAACTCTTCACAGTAGAAGATGTTGCAGGTGGATGGAATAAAGCACAAAAAACACATTTTGCTGATGGCGGCGTATTCGATCAAATCTATCTACCATCCAAATAAATTTTATATGTAAGGTTTACATAAAAGGATAATGAACATGCGACCAATAAATAGAAATAAAAAAATACTTCTTACTGCCACCTTATTAACCACACTCGTCAGTAGCGCTTTCCCTGCCTATGCAAATGACAAAGAAGAAATCGAAAGATTACGCGCATTGATACAAGAGTTAGATCAACGAGTACGTGTCTTAGATCGCAAACAAGAAATCGCAGCGGAAGACGCAGCTGCCAAACAAAAAGCGACACCCGTTGTCACCGCGAGTGATAAAGGCTTTGTTATTAAATCTTCAGATGGTCAATTCGAATATAGATTAAGAGGCTTGGTACATTTGGATTACCGTTCATTTGACGGGGAAGCCTATCCTTCTGCAGTGAATGGATTTTTAGCTCGCCGTATACGTCCGACTTTTGAAGGCACCGTCTTTGGTAAGTATGGGTTTAGATTTACTCCTGAGTTTGGTGAATCTGGTGACGGTGCATCTAATAGATCGCGCGTAATTGATGCTTTTTTAGATGCACGTCTTGACCCAGCTTTCCAAATCAGATTTGGTAAACAAAAACCTGTCGTTGGTTTAGAACGTTTACAAAGTGGATCCGATATTAAATTTATTGAACGCAGCCATGTTAGTAACAACATCTTACCTAATCGTGATCTTGGCGTTACCATCTCAGGTGATGTGTTAGGAAAAAAACTTAATTATGCGGTTGGATTATTTAATGGCGTTGTAGATGGCGGCGAAAGTACTACTGCACAAGACACCAATACTGGTAAAGATTTCACAGCACGTCTATTTGCTACACCTTATGTAGGCACAGATAGTAAGCTAGCAGGATTAGGTTTTGGTGTGGCAGTAACCAATGGTAATACCACGCGCAACTCTCTCGTTTCATATAAAACACCTGGGCAAGCGAATAATTTTTTCGCATATGACGCAACTTCAGTTAGTAATGGTAACCGTAACAGAGTCAGTCCTCAGGCATATTTCTATTCAGGTCCATTCGGTTTGTTAACAGAATATGCTGTCGTGAATCAAGAAGTGATTAAAGGAACAACAACCAACAAACTCAAAAATGATGCGTGGCATATTTCGGCTTCTTACTTATTAACAGGTGAAGATGCCTCCTTTAGAGGTGTTAAACCTTATAGCCCATTTAAATCTGGTAGTGATGGTGGATGGGGTGCATTTGAATTAGTCGGACGTTATCAAGAAGCGAATATTGATCCAAATGCAGTCACTTTTAAGTCTAGTAGTACAGCTTTCGCATTAAATGCTGCCTCTTGGTTAGTCGGCCTCAATTGGTATTTAAATGAAGATGCAAAATTTGCAGTTAACTATGAGCGTACCGATTTTTCTAATGGCACTGGAAGTACGCTCAACGGTAAACAAGAAAACTTTCTCGTAGCACGTTATCAATTAGCTTTTTAAACCTGTAATTATTTTAACTCTCCTCGATGTAATTAATGCCGACTCTTGTGGTCGGCTTTTTCTTTGATGAGTTTACGGACGATTACGCTGCGCTAATCGTCCCTACGGATTGTTGTTATTTGAAATTATTCAGATGGTGTTTTATTGAACCCTTCCATCCATAAAAAAATTCAGATGGTGTTTTATTGAACCCTTCCATCCATAAAAAAATTGTGATTTTGTAGGGACGATTAGCGCAGCGTAATCGTCCGCAAAATTCCCGATACCGCCAATTCGTAGTTCGTATGGTGGGACGCAACGCTTTGCGCCCTACTCATAAAAATATGAGGAGGAAGAAAAATTTCAACCTCTATCCATCCTTATTCCGCCTCCGCCCTTTATTTGAAAATCTTCTAAGCAAATGCCGAAATATTCGTTTTAATCATAAGCAAGCAATGACATTATGCGTGGCTTTCAAAGCTTAATGTTTCAAAGGCAAGTTATGTCGTCGTCACCCCCAATAGTTAATAACTCAACAAGAGTTGGTCGGGTTATCCCTGGTTTTCATCTCTCGCTAGGCTTTACGTTGCTGTATTTAAGTCTGATTGTCTTGATTCCTTTGTCGGCGGTGGTGATCAACACGCTGAGCATGACGTGGCAAGAATTTTGGAAAGCGGTCACCTCAGCCCGTGTCGTCGCTTCTTATCAGTTAAGTTTCGGTGCTTCTTTAATAGCCGCTTTAGTGAATCTGTTCTTCGGTACGATTTTGGCGTGGGTATTGGTGCGATATCAATTTTTCGGTAAAAAAATTCTTGATGCTCTCGTAGATTTGCCTTTTGCCTTACCCACTGCGGTGGCTGGTATTGCGCTGACTTCGCTCTACTCAGTCAATGGTTGGTTAGGCAGTATCTTACAAAACTATGGCATTAAAGTCGCCTTCACTCCTTTGGGTGTAGTGGTGGCTTTAATTTTTATTGGTCTGCCTTTTGTAGTTCGCACTGTGCAACCTGTGATGGAAGATGCAGAGCGTGAATTAGAAGAAGCAGCTGCCAGTCTAGGTGCAAATCGTTTACAAACTTTTTTGCGCGTGATACTGCCAACAATTTTGCCCGCACTGTTAACCGGTTTTGCACTTGCCTTTGCACGCGCACTCGGTGAATACGGTTCAGTAATTTTCATAGCAGGCAATCTACCTATGGTGTCAGAGATTACACCGCTCTTCATTATCACTAAGTTAGAACAATATGATTACGCAGGTGCGACAGCGATTGCTGTGGTGATGTTGATTGCTTCTTTCATCATGCTGTTAACTATCAATTTGCTGCAAGCGTGGACCAGACAACGCGCTAGCAAGCCTAGGAATTAATTCAAATGTCATACGCACCGACTTCAATCACTGCGACCACGCTTCGCGAACCTGCTTTCACACCAGCAGCAACGGTAGAACCTTTATGGGTACGCATTACGTTAATTACGCTTGCGCTGAGTTTTTCTGCTTTGTTTTTACTATTACCTTTAATCGCAGTGTTTACTGAGGCATTTCGTAAAGGTTGGGAAGCTTACTTAATGGCCATCATTGAGCCTGATGCTTTATCAGCCATTCGTTTAACTTTACTTACTGCTGCAATCGCTGTACCTCTCAATCTGGTGTTTGGTGTTGCAGCTTCTTGGACGATAGCAAAATTTGAATTTCGCGGAAAAAGTTTATTACTCACCTTAATCGACTTACCTTTTTCTGTCTCACCGGTTATTTCAGGTTTGATTTATGTTTTATTGTTTGGTGCACATGGCTGGTTTGGTGCTTGGCTGATGGAACATGATGTACAAATTCTATTTGCAGTACCCGGCATTATCTTAGCCACTGTGTTTGTCACCTTCCCATTTGTTGCACGCGAATTGATTCCTTTAATGCAGGCGCAAGGCAATGAGGAAGAAGAAGCTGCACTGGTATTAGGTGCATCTGGTTGGCGCACGTTTTGGCATGTCACGCTACCCAACATTAAATGGGGATTACTGTACGGCGTGATTCTTTGTAATGCTCGTGCCATGGGTGAATTCGGTGCTGTGTCGGTTGTGTCCGGTCATATACGTGGCGAGACCAACACCATGCCCTTACAAGTCGAAATTCTCTACAACGAATATAACTTTGCTGCTGCCTTTGCCGTTGCCTCCTTACTGGCATTGTTAGCACTCGTCACACTGGCTTTAAAATCATTGATTGAATGGCGCATGCATGACACTGCCATTCAATTCGTACCGGAGCAGACATCATGAGCATAGAAGTACGCAATATACAAAAACGTTTTGGCAATTTTGTCGCCTTAGACAATGTGTCACTCAACTTCCCGCAAGGTGAGTTAACTGCGCTACTCGGTCCTTCAGGCTGCGGCAAGACGACTCTGCTACGCATTATTGCCGGCTTAGAGCAACTCGATTCCGGTCAAGTTTTACTCGATGGTGAAGATGCGTCTGCTAAGCATGTCAGAGAGCGTCAAGTTGGTTTTGTGTTTCAACACTATGCTTTATTCAAACACATGAGCGTGTTTGAAAATATCGCATTCGGCATGCGTGTTAAACCACGTCATCTGCGTCCTAATGAAAAACAAATACATGAACAAGTACATCGCTTATTAGATCTGGTGCAGTTAGATTGGTTAGCTGATCGCTATCCACCGCAACTCTCAGGCGGTCAACGTCAACGTATTGCGCTCGCACGCGCACTTGCAGTAGAGCCTCGTGTATTGCTACTCGATGAACCATTTGGTGCACTTGATGCAAAAGTACGTAAAGAATTACGTCGTTGGTTAAGACGCTTACATGATGATCTGCATGTCACTAGTATCTTCGTCACCCATGATCAAGAAGAAGCATTAGAAGTGTCTGATCAAATTGTCTTAATGAATAAAGGTAAGGTCGAACAAATTGGCGCACCTGCAGATGTGTATAACCATCCGGCTTCGCCATTTGTGTATGGCTTTCTCGGTAATGTGAATTTATTTCACGGTCGTGTACATGAAGGTATGTTTAACAGTGATGGAGCGCAGCTCACTCTTTCAGAACATGCTGATACGCGTGATGCGCTAGGCACTGGTTATGTACGTCCACATGAAATTGATGTCGATCGACATTCACCAGGGGCTGACGGCATTGTGGTTAAGTTACGTCGTGCTCACACTATAGGACCTTTGGCACAACTCGAATTAGAGCGTGCTGATAATGAACAAATCATTGAAGCACTGATTCCTAATGAAAAATTTACTCAGCTTGGCTTGAAAGAAGGTGAAACCTTAGTCGCTCGACCTAAGCGTCTGCATGTTTTCTTTAATGATGCTGCATAAATCTCTAATCTGACAACACATTAAATGGGTGCTTCATGAATTTTCAACAATTGCGATCAGTGCGTGAAACTGTACGACGTGGTTTCAATTTAACTGAAGTTGCGAACGCCTTGTTTACTTCGCAGCCTGGCGTTAGCAGACAAATTCGCGAATTAGAAGAAGAACTTGGTGTCGATATTTTTGAACGTAATGGCAAACGCTTAACTGGTCTTACCCAACCTGGTAAAGCGGTCCTACCCATCATTGAACGACTCCTACTCGAAGCTGCAAATCTTCAAGAAGCAGGCAATGATTATGCAGGTTTAAAAAGTGGCACCTTATCTGTTGCCACGACGCATACACAAGCTCGTTATGTTTTACCGCAAATCGTACAAACATTTCGTCAAAGCTTTCCTGATGTGCGAGTCGCATTACAACAAAGCGCACCAGAACATATAGCGGAATGGGTATTATCAGGTAAGGCAGATATTGGTATTGCGACTGAAGGTTTAGCGCAATTTGATGGTCTCGCTTCTTTCCCTTGCTATGAATGGCATCATGCGATTGTCGTTCCTGAAAACCATCCTCTGTTATCAGAAAAAAAACTCACGTTAGAGAGTCTAGCTAAATGGCCATTGATTACTTACGATCAGGGCTTTACAGGTCGTAGTCATATTGATGATGCATTTAGTCAGCAAAATCTCCAAACTGACATCGTACTGACAGCGATGGATTCTGACGTGATTCAGCAATACGTCGCATTGGGAATGGGTGTGGGAATCGTCGCTTCTATGGCGATAGGCCCTAACTCCAATCAAAACCTCAAAGCCATCGCAGCTGATCATCTTTTTGCGCCCAACACCACACGTGTAGCTGTGCGCCGCGGTGCATATTTGCGTGCCTACACCTTGGAATTCATCTTGCAACTCGCGCCTAAACTCAAACGGGCTGAAATTCTAGCGGCTGTTTAAGCACTTCAGCAGGATTAACTAATACCAAATTAGATCAAATTACCCCTAAAAATTGAGTTTTTTAGGGCACATCTCGCCTGTGCTCCTCTATAATTGCGCCACGTAAAGATCCAACCGACAGGATGGAGCGGCGCCACTATGAAAATACCAACAAAATTCGCTCTAGCCTTATGCGCACTTGCCGCAAGCTTTGTCGTCTCTGCTGCAGACAAAATGACTTTTTCTTGTGCTACCAAAGCTATGGGTCGCAATAAATGGATATGCACGGAAAACACTGATCTGTGCCAATTTATTTTCTATGCAGATCCCATAAAAAAAACCATGCGCCGTAAAGGCCCCGATGATGGCACTGATATCAAGATTGTGGTCGATAAGTGGAATGACAAAATGATCATTGCCCACGAAGATAGAATACGTATTGATAGTCTCTTCATTGAACAGTACTGGTACAAAATCGAACTTGAGACCGGAAATTTTTTAATGGCCAATGAATACATGACCAATAGCGGTCGTTATCTCACGCAGCAAGATCTTGATGCAGTAGATAAAAAACGTTTCTCATACTACCGACCAAAACTACTTTCCGAACCTGGTTCCTGCAAAACCAAAATGTAAGGCTTGATGCGTCATGCAAAATTCTGAAACGAAGTCCAGCACACGACGCTACCGCTATTACGATTTACTGCTAGTCGCTTTTGTTACCGTTCTCCTCTGTTCAAATTTAATTGGTGCTGGCAAGGTTGCCACTATCACGCTGCCATGGCTAGGTGAAGTCACCTACGGTGCTGGCATTTTATTTTTCCCAATCTCTTATTTGTTTGGTGACATCCTTACTGAAGTGTATGGCTATGCGCATGATAGACGTGCAGTGTGGGCAGGCTTTGCAGCTTTAAGTTTTGCTGCTGTTATGTCGCTGGTGGTGGTCTCACTTACGCCTGCACAAAATGCTTACATGCAGGAATATCAACATGGTTTAGAAACGGTATTTGGCAATACATGGCGTATCGTGATTGCTTCTATCACTGCGTTTTGGGCAGGTAGTTTAGCGAACGGTTATGTGATGGCTAAACTTAAAATTCGCACTGCAGGTAAATATCTGTGGATGCGCACCATAGGTTCAACCGCAGTAGGTGAAGCAATAGATTCTTCTTTGTTTTATATGTTGGCGTTTTATGCGATCTGGCCCATTGAGCAAGTGATTGCTGTAGCGATTGCGCAGTATTTCTTAAAAACAGGTTGGGAGGTCATCATGACACCCGTCACCTATAAAGTCGTAGCGTGGTTGAAAAATAAAGAACAAGAAGATTACTTCGATAACAATACCAACTTCACGCCATTTCGTGTGAGTTTGTAACGCATATAAAAAAACCGCTGATGATTACATCAGCAGTTTTTTCTCTTCAGCTAATTGAGTTAATTGACTACATTAACTAATCTTATCCAATGCATCAGATAAATGCTTCACTGTTACATCGATATGCTGCAATTTTTCTAGACCAAACAAACCAATTCGGAAAGTACGGAAATCTGGTCTTTCATCACACTGCAACGGCACACCAGCTGCAGTTTGCATACCAACTGCCATGAATTTTTTACCGTTTTGAATTTCAGGATCCGTGGTGTAACTCACTACCACACAAGGTGCCTGAAAACCTTCAGCTGCTACGCTCTTAAAACCTTTATGCTCGAGTAAGTGACGTACTTTTTTACCTAACTCTTCTTGATGTTGTTTTAACTTAGCAAAACCAATATCACGTGTCTCTTGCATCACATCACGCAAAATCCTCAGCGCATCAGTAGGCATAGTGGTGTGATACACATGTCCGCCGCCTTCATAGGTTTCCATGACTTGCAGCCATTTTTTTAAATCACAAGAATAACTCGTGCTAGTTGTTGCATCAATCTTGGCACGTGCACGCTCACTTAAAGGAATTAAGGCGCAGCAAGGTGAACTGCTCCAACCTTTTTGTGGTGCACTGATAATCACATCTACTTTTGATGCTTTCATATCGACCCACATTGCACCCGATGCAATACAGTCCAATACAAATAAGCCATCAACAGATTCCACAGCATCACCAACAGCACGTAAATACTCTGGTGGCAAAATCATACCGGCTGATGTTTCCACATGCGGAGCAAACACCACGGCTGGTTTTTCTTTTTTAATCCACGCTACCACTTCATCAATCGGTGGTGGTGCAAAAGCGCCTTCAAATTCATTAACTCGTTGACTGCCTTTAATGATGTGTAAGTCTTTAGAAATGTCACCCATTTCAAAAATTTGCGTCCAACGGTAGCTAAACCAACCATTACGAATCACCATGCATTTTTTATTGCTCGCAAACTGACGCGCTACCGCTTCCATGCCGTATGTACCACTACCTGGCACCACAACAGCAGATCTAGCGTTGTAAACTTCTTTTAATAACTTTGATATATCCGTAATCACACTCTGAAAAGATTTAGACATGTGATTGAGTGAGCGATCGGTATAAACGACTGAAAACTCCAGCAGTCCATCGGGATCAACATGAGGCAGCAAACCGGGCATAGTAATTCCTGAAGATAGTAAAGACGGGATTCCGATGCAATATCAATAACGCAGAGTCATCGGCGAATAAATAAATTAACTCTAAGTTTAACAGAGGTCGCTACTTCCTATAGTCTGGGCATAAGAGATAGCAGAAAACCATTAAATATTAGTTAAGTATGAATCAAAGATAAATCAAGTTTAACTTCTGCCAAAGCCACTATAGAATTACTTTTTCTGTTATTTAAAACAACTCTAGGACAGATAATGCAAAGTGATATCGAGATTGCACAAAAAGCAAAAATGAAAAATTAGCGATATTGCAACGCATATTGGCAAGGCAGATGAATACATCGAACCCTATGGCCATTACAAAAGCAAAATCGCAGTAGAGAATATCGATCAATTACATGACAAACCAAATGGCAAACTCATCTTAGTGACAGCCATTAGCCCAACACTAGGTGATGCTGTAAATTTAACTAAAAATTCCTAGTGCAGAAAAATTGACGTCAATGAAGTCGGTGATGTCGTTTGCTTTTTTTAATTAAAACGAAAGAACACTATGCGCGCAGCAATCTACACCAGCAAAGGCCCAGCAACAGAAGTATTAAAAATCGTCACCAAGCCCGACCCACAACCACAAGTGGGTGAAGTTAGAGTCAAGATGGCTTTTAGTGGCGTCAATCCTTCGGATGTGAAATCACGCGCTGGTTTGTCAGCACGCACAGGTGGTTATCCTGAAGTCACACCACATAGTGATGGTGCAGGCACTATTGATGCTGTAGGTGAGCAGGTAGATAAAAAATGGCTAGTTCAACGCGTATGGATTTATAACGGCCAATGGGAAAGACCATTTGGAACTGCTGCAGAGTACATCACCCTGCCCCTGTCACAAGTAGTGCCACTACCAGATAACGTGTCATTTGAAGTCGGTGCATCCATTGCCATCCCTTTAATGACAGCCATGGCTGCTATTCAGCGTTGTGGTTCACTGTTAGGTAAAACAGTACTCATACCCGGTGCTGCAGGCAGTGTAGGGTTTTATGCCACCCAACTCGCTGCCATGTCAGGTGCACGCGTAATAGCGATAGTCAGCAATGATGAAAAAGCCGCCATTGCAAAAAATGTAGGTGCGCATGACGTCATCAACTACCGTACACAAAATTTGGTTGAGCAAGTACAAAACTTAACCCATGGCGTAGGTGCAGATTTCATCATTGAAGTGGATGCAGCAGGACATGCACCGCATTACGGCAGCTTGTTGAAGTTTGATGGCAAAGCCATTATCTATGGCACCAACAACCCACAAATCAACGTGCCCTTTGGACCCATGATCGTCGGCTTCATCACCATGATGTTTTTCATCGTGTATCGCTTGCCAGCAGCGGAAATGAAAGGCGTCATCGAAAGTGTAAACACTGTACTGAGTCATCCTAATTTCAAACATCCATTCACAGCCATCTACAGCCTCGATGACATAGCACAAGCGCATCAACGCGTTGAGGGCGGAGCAAATGCGAAAGTGTTGATTGCGTTATAGATTTTTATTTTGAATTAAATAAATATCGCGCGAATAAACTAAAGGGGCGAATTGTAGGGACGATTAGCGTAGCGACATCGTACGTGTAACACTAACAATCAAAATAAAAAAATACACAATCAAAATAAATTCTGATTGCGTATTTAAATAAAAATTAAAACTATTTTTTCGTACGATTACGCTACGCTAATCGTACCTACCATTCTTACTAGCTTTGGTAGGGTGCACTGTATTGCGCCGCATGCCCTCTGGTAATGCAACTAGAAAATAAAACTAAACCAAATTTCCATTTGCGAATAAACCAATTGCAGTGAGATCAGTACCATTGGTACCAACCAAATTAAATACAGAATACCAATTCGGATCATTTGAATTAACACTCGATTTGACTTGCAACTCGTAATACTTTGCACCTTCACTTAAGAAGAGATTTGAAGCATCCGCAGTATGTGTGACGAGTTGAGTCTTAAATGGATCCCAACTGTGATTAATAACGTTATTATTAAAGAGATAAATATAGTCGATTTTATCTCCACCTGCGCTTGGCTTACTCGAATTAAAATCCATTATCCAATTACCAATTTTTGATGTTTGATATAAATTTTGTTGAAAAGTATCTGTGCCGTCATTGCCCCAAGCATAAATTTTTTGATTATCGCCAGTAATACTTGGGAAAAAATTAAAAATAATTTTATCGCTACCATTTCCACCAAAAAGTGTCCCACTCTTAACAAAGCCATAATGTTTTATCGTATCGATTCCATCTCCACCAAAAATTATAGAATCGTCTTCATTTAAATTTAAATTATCGTTCCCACCCTCTCCATAAATTACGTCACCTCCATTTTCTGCATTTGCTTCATCGTAGCCATCGCCAAGATAAAATACGTCATTACCTGGATTTTCATCTTTATCATCAAAACCATCTCCGCCTAAGATAATATTATTTCCCTCATTTTCTCCATCAACAAACTCAATCTCATCACGCCCAAATAAATGTAGAACTACTTCGGTATCTACCGATTCAGTACCATCATTAATGCTTACTATAAATTTTTGATCTATAGTGGGTTTATCATCTACTCCTTTATTCAAAGGATCAAGTTCACTGTCTTTAACGGTATAAGTCCAGTTAACAACATATTTACCACCAATAGGATTACCTTCTGAATCTTTCAACTGTAAGATTACAGTTGAAAGATTACCTATTTTTTCATCTGGTTTTGTTGGTTTATTTGATACGGTAAGCTGATCTCCAACATCCACATCGCTTACTAAGAATTGTCCTGTTCGTACATGAAGATAATCATAATCACCACCTAATGCTGCTTTGGCTGCGATGTCAGGATTTTTGTAATCTAAATTAATCAACTCTTCTACATTTGCACTACCTGCATATTTATTTTCGTCTTGCCCTATCTCTTTCACTACAGGCATATCATTAACACCAATTATTTTAAAGACGAGTGTCTTTATAGATCCATTTTTAGAAAACACATTAAAAAAATCATAATGCGGTTTTTCTTCACCTAAGAATTGAATATTATTGTTATTAATAGAATACTTGTATGATCCATCCGCAGCAAAATTTATAGATCCAATATTATCTGGAGAAAAAGTTACCTCTTCTTTAAACGGATCTACTAGTTGAGTTGCACCAACATTGATTGTTAGCTTTCCTTCCAAATCAATTGTTCCTAAATCAGTATCACCTTCGTCCTCTTTAACCTCAGTAATTTCTGGATCACTGATAACCTCACGATCTGCACCATTGATAGTGATTGTGATTATTTGCGGCGTGCCATCGATTGACCTAAACGTAAAGCTATCTTGTACGATGTCGCCGCTATTAACTTCTACTTCTCCAACTCCATCAATGTTATTGAATAGTGAATAAGTCCACATACCATCCTTTGTGATTGAATATGTGACGTATCCATAAATACTCTCCTGATCAGTGACTTCTTGAAATACATTGGGGTCATTATCTATATCGCTTGCTGTTAATGAACCTGTCGCTTTTGGTCTACCATCATCAAAACTGCTGTCATCCTCAATGACTGATCCGGTGGTAGTACCACCAATCACTGCCGCATCATTCGCACCATTGATGGTAATGGTGATAATTTGCGGTGTATTATCGATTGACTTAATCGTGAAGGTGTCTTTTAAAGCTACACTATTTAAATTTAATTTATTGATAGTTTCATTGTCATTGTTTAGTAAATAAGTCCATTTACCTTCAGATGTAATAGTGAATTTACCGTAAGTAGTAGTCTTATTTTCTTCTGACTTGAAAGAATTTTCAGAATTATCAATATCGTTGATAGTAAGTTCTCCAGTCGTAGTTGATAAGCTAGTATCATTACTGCTACCACTTTCTGTGACTGCACCTATTATTTCCCCTGCAATCTCTGCAATATCATTCACACCAATTATCGTAAAGCTTATATCTTTTGAAGTTCCGTCAACTGCCGTGACAGTGAAAGATTCTGTAAGTTGTTTTCCCTCGCCTAAAAATTGAATATCACTATTTTCAACTTGGTAAATATACTGACCGTTTTCAAATACATATAAAGAACCTTTAGTGTTTTGACTAAGAGCAAATCCAGATATAAAAGCAGAAGGATTATCTATATCGATAATTGATAAATTCTGACTCAGAAATATTCCAGTATATCCTGGACTATTTGTATCTTCTTTCACTTGATTGATTGGTGGATCACCTATGATTGCTGCATCATTCGCACCAGTAATGTTAATGGTAATTATTTGCTCAGTGTTATCTGCTGCGTAAACCTTAATTCTTTCAATTACAGGTGAACTCTCATTTAATTCATTAACTGCCGTCTTGTCATTATCTAGCTTATAAATCCAATAGCCTTGCGGTGTAATAGAGAATTCACCATAAGTAGTAAATTGAGATACTATTAAATTGAAGGGGTTGTCATTATTGGCAATGCTTGAAGAGAGTTGACCAGCTTTAATTGCAAATCCACCAAGATTATTACTACCACCATTACTATCGCTTCCATTTTCTATAACTAAACCGGATATATCACCGGTAATTATTGCAGCATCATTTATACCTGTAATAGTAATTTTTACTTCGGCAGTGTCTTGATCACCATCTGCATCAGTGACTCTGTAGGTAAAGGTTTCAGTTGCAGATTGACTAGTATTTAAAGGCTGATAAAAGTCACTGTTCGGTGTGTATTTGAAATACCAAGTATTGGCGTTATTAGGATCTTGTTTGACAAGTTCAACTGTGCCGTTTGTTGTACCCGATACTAATTCTAAATTCTTTACTAAATTATCTACGCTATCATTGTCTAGAACATCAATATCAAGTACATCGTTTGCATCTTCTGTAATGCTAGGCACCTCATCATTAACCGCATCGACATTTTTCTTCTTACCTACATTATTGATGATTTGGTTATCAACTTTCACAACCAGTTTTTCTATATCTTCTATCTCTAATCTAGCGTTACCAAATCTGAAGGTGAAGTCATCATCCCATCTGCAACCACTGCCAGATTTACTTGCCCATTTCAAATAACTCTGTAGTACTGCTTGATTTGCTTCGTTCATCCACTCAGCACGAGTAAAGCGTAGTTCTAATGTGTCAGTGCCTGAGCCACCTTCATATTCATCATAGGTACCTTTGACATTATTCTCAGCAAGGGTGTAGATGAGGGTGTCATTACCTGAACCACCTTCGAGTTCATCACTACCACTACCACCATCTAAAACATCATTACCTGAACCGCCATTGAGTTCATCCTTACCTGCTCCACCATTCAGTGTGTCATCCCCTGCTCCACCGCTGAGTTTATCGTTGCCACCATTGCCGTTGATGACATCATTTCTTGATGTGCCTGTTAAGCGGTTGTTACCTTCATTGCCATTAATTGTATTTACAGTTGTGGTCATGTTCGCTCCATGTTGAAGATTGAGATAAAGGTCCGATGTTCGGTGAATGTCCGATCAGCGATCTATCTAAACAAAAACGGAGAAGGAAATCTAGTTTCGCGATGTACTATGTTGTTTATGAAAAAAAACAACACTTTTGGATGATGTTGCAGATTTGTTTCCTACGATTAAGGAACTTTATTCTCTGATTCTTACTCAGATTAAGATTTTTAATAGCTTGTTTTTAAAAAAATCTTTCTTCTCTGTAGTATTCATTTTATTTTTATATTCTTTAATTTCTTCATTATGAACCGACTAAACAAAAATTTAACATCTCCAAGATCAGTATCGCCATCAACATCACCAAGATCAGCTTCCGCTTCATCATCGCCGTCACCAACTCGCAAAGTTTCATTTTCTTCTAACGATGTCATTTATCCTCCAATAAATAATACTGAAGAACCTAAAAAATTATTCGAAAGAACCCGCTCTAAAAGCTCACCTCAATTACTGGTTCGCATTCCACAAAATTCAATAAATGATTGGTCGATAAATAAATCTGTTACTTCTAATTCAAGCTCTATTAATGAACTCTCGCAATCAAAAAATAGTGGCAAAGAGAGATTTCATTTCGCGATGCCGAATGAATTATTACCATCAAAATCTTCCTCTGAGAGATTCACGCATTCACAAATAAATAGCCCTAGCCGTGACATCAGCAATAGTGCAAATTCCAGAAGCACTTCACCTCTTTTAAGTAATTCATCTCCAAATTCACTGAAATCTTCACAAACTAATGAAGCTCCACAGTCTCCAAGATCACGGGGATTGTCTGTATCTTTACGCAGACTTTCGAGTAAGTATTCAAATTCTAGTTCTACACGTTCATCACCAGAAAATGTCACTCCCCGCTCACCAGATAGCTCACAATCGTCACCCTCCACTAGCCAAAAAATTCCTAGAAATAAGATACAACGCACTATAGAAACAATTCATGAAAAGTTAATTGTTCAAGTTAAAGGCTCTTCTTCTACGACCTCTTCTGCATCCGGCACACCTAGAGAAAATACAAAAGACTATTTGCTAAGCAAACTAACAAATGAAGATTTAAAGGATTTAGCTAAAAAAATTACTCTTTTAAAAAATTCTCATCAATTCAATAAATTTTTACCTTCGAATCAACATATTTTGATTCAAGCTGAGTGCATTAAATATTTACCATCTGATAGTGATTTTCTAGATGTAGATAAACTTGATATCTTAATCAGTGGTTTACAACCCTATCTAGCTTTTGAAGAAAGTCGTATCGACAAAGAAATTGATTTAGCTGATGCGCAATTTTTAGATTTTGTTCATAGCGCTGCTGAAGCTGCTTTTATAAAAACTTGGCACAAAGATTCTAGCGATGTTGATTTTGAATTAAAAAAATATCTACCTGCAGTCAAACCTACATTTGCACGTGATTTTCAGCATTCAAATTATTTTATTCAAGAGGCAGACGGATCCACTAACAAACTTGAGTCGATTGATGAATTTCTCAACTTCTTTAAGGCTCATGACAATTCTGATTTGCCACAATTAATCAGTAATATTGCCTCGCAAAATTTAGGTAATTTTTTTCAGAATGCACTTTTCTTACGACAAGATGGGAATCAACAGTCGCATTCTATTTTACGATCCAGCTCAGGCATTCCACTTTTACCACTAGCCATGTCCAGAGCTAGCTATACATTTAAAAAGGAAAAAGATGGTTCTGTTGATATTTTCTATGAACGCAACAGTTCGCAAGAAATTAATGGCGCTAAAGAAATGCGTGCTAAGCAATTAACAGACAATCCAAACACCATAGCCGTACAAGATGCCAATCTAAAGATTCAAGCAAAAATTCGGGTTAATCAGGATGGCACTTGGAATATCTTCAATCCTCATGTGTTTGCACAAGGTTGGATCTAATAAAAATTTTATTAGTTTGATTTAATTTATTAGGCAGCTCTATTTTTGAGCTGCCTTTTTTTATTTGCTTAGATTTTTTAACAGAAAATAAATTTGATTATTTGTTCTTATTCGTTTCAATCTTTATAATTTTTGTTTACCCTTGATTCTTCTTTCAACCACTCTCAAGGATAACAATATGGCGATTCCTCACAGCATTACAACTCGCTCATCATTTCAAATAACTTCATCAAAAGATTTTTTACATCATAGTGAACCTAAGTCACTGGACATTTCAATTCCCCATATTTACTCACGTCCTTTTTTTCAAAACGATGTCTGGCAATTAAAAAATACTGCTGCTGCGCGCAATTATGAAGTCGCTCTTGATAGAAGGTCTTATATAGTGCACTTTAATAATCAACAAAGGATTGCTAAAGTCATCATAGGATGGCAGGAAAAATTTTATATGGAACATCCCGTTGCCACGCCAGCTGGATTTAGAAAATTTATTGAGGCATCACTAGAAAAGGTGCTAATTGAGGCTGAATTTGAAACGTCACCTTATCGTTGCAAAATAACTGATCCTAGCGATAATAGTTTTATTCATGGCTATGGAAAATATTTACTTTACGGTGATGATAATGGTGGCGCACCCTTTTGCTTGCAATATTTCCATTTTGCGCCCGGTCAGAAAACACCTTTACATGACCATCCGGTGGCCTGTGTTTCTTTAGTGGTGAAGGGGCAAATTGTAGAAAGACATTATCAACCACTGTCTGCTACTGAAGCGCGCAAAACGCAGATTACTCATCGTGATTATTTTGATAGAAAAAGTATTCTTGATCTGAGTCAGCCGAATATTCATAGCTTGAAAAATAAACAAACAAGCTTTGCTGGATCTGTACATTTTTATTACATGGATGGCGATATGACGAGTCGTGCAGTGAAAACGATTTATCAAAAAGCGCCGCAAAACGCTTTTCCTGTTATTAGAAATTGATGTTAACTGTCTATTTAACAGTGGCTGTAAACAAAACTGAAACAAAACTCTGTAAAAAACCAAACAAAAAGGCCGATATCGTTTCCGATACCGGCCTTGATTTGGCGTCCCCACGGGGATTCGAACCCCGGTACTCACCGTGAAAGGGTGATGTCCTAGGCCTCTAGACGATGGGGACATAAACTTGTCCGAACTACTGACCTATGAAATACCGCACTACACCTACATTTTAACTCAGTGGTGGAGGTAAGCGGGATCGAACCGCTGACCTCTTGCATGCCATGCAAGCGCTCTCCCAGCTGAGCTATACCCCCTTTTGCAGAAGCGGGATTATAGCCGAGTTTATTCCAGTCTGTAAATCGCTAACACTGCTGTATTAAGCAGTGTCTGCCTGAATAAGCATTACAAACCCTGACTGAGTCTACTCATGACTGTTTCACGACCCATTATGGTTAACACCACATCCACTGAAGGCGTTTGCAATTGTCCGGTTAACAGTAGTCGTAATGGCATCGCTAATTGCGGCATTTTTAACTGATGATCTGCAAGCACTTGTTTAATCGCTGCTGACAACGCTTCTTTATTCCATTCCACTGTACTGCATGCAGCACTAAATGCTTGCAGCGCTGGCAAAATCGCAGGGGTGACATGCTGTGTCATGAGAGCAGCATCCGGTTTGGGCTCGCGATAAAAAAGCATGGCAGCATCGGCTAATTCATTGATGGTGTTTGCACGGTCTTTGAATAACTCCAGCACTGTTTCTAGTGGTGGTGCGCCATCAAATTGTGCGCCTTCACGCATCAGCACTGGCTTGGTCAAGCTTGCTAATTTTGCGTTGTCAGTTTGTTTGATGTAGTGATTATTCACCCAACCTAATTTTTCATGATTGAATTGCGCAGGTGATTTCGTTAAGTGGTCGAGTTCAAACCAACTACAAAACTGCTCCATGCTGAAAATCTCATCATCGCCATGACTCCAACCTAAGCGCGCTAAATAATTCAGCATGGCCTCAGGTAAATAGCCTTGCTCTGGATAATCCATCACACTCACTGCACCATGCCGTTTAGAGAGTTTTTCTCCATCTGATCCTAAGATCATGGGCAAGTGGCCATAGATAGGCAGGGTTCCACCCAATGCACGCAAGATATTAATTTGTCGCGGTGTATTGTTGACATGATCATCACCACGAATCACGTGGGTGATTTTCATGTCCCAATCATCTACCACGACACAAAAGTTATAAGTCGGTGTGCCATCAGGACGCGCAATGACAAGATCATCCATTTCACGATTAGCAATGGTGATCATGCCTTTGACTGCATCATCCCAACTCACTTCACCATCGAGTGGATTTTTAAATCGCACTACTGGCTTACGATCAGTTGGAACGGGGGGCAAGGTCTTACCTGATTCAGGTCGCCAAGTGCCGTCATAACGTGGCTTTTCTCCGGCAGAACGCTGACGTTCACGCATGGCTTCAACTTCTTCTGGCGAGGCATAGCAGTGATAAGCCGTGCCGTCTTTAAGCATCTGCGCAATCACTTCGCGATAGCGATCCATGCGTTGCATTTGATAAAACGGACCTTCATCATGATGCAAACCCAGCCATTGCATGCCATCGATGATGGCTTGCACCGCTTCAGGTGTGGAGCGTTCAAGATCGGTGTCTTCTATGCGTAATATAAAGGTGCCGCCAAAGCGACGGGCATAAGCCCATGCAAATAAAGCGGTGCGTGCGCCACCTACGTGTAAATAGCCGGTAGGACTGGGAGCAAATCGAGTGCGTACGGTCATGTTCTGGGATCTGGAGAGCTTGAGATAATGACACAAGCAGGGTGAGAAAACCGCTATTTTAGCCTTTGCACGCACAAGCGCGATGAGGCATTCGCTCTGCACTGCTAAAATCCCTCTTTTATCTCAGACCAAAGTTAGCAATGAGCGCCACATCATCTAGAAAGCTGTTCGTCACCACTGCTCTGCCTTACGCCAATGGACCGTTCCATATCGGTCACATTATGGAATACATACAAGCGGATATCTGGGTGCGTTTCATGCGATTGCGTGGTCATGAAGTGCATTTTGTGGGTGCCGATGATGCGCATGGCGCGCCCATCATGATCGCGGCTGAAAAAGCGGGTGTGACGCCACAGCAGTTTGTGGAAAATATCGCTGCCGGTCGCAAACAATATCTCGATGGTTTTCATATTGCGTTTGATAACTGGCACTCCACTGATGGTGAAGAAAATCATCAACTCTCTAAATTTATTTACCAACAGTTGCGTGATCAAGCAGGTTTAATCACAACCAAAACGATAGAACAATTTTTTGATCCGGTGAAGAATATGTTTTTACCGGACCGCTACATTAAAGGCGAATGTCCTAAGTGTGGTGCGAAAGATCAGTATGGTGATTCTTGTGAAGTATGTAGTGCAGTGTATGCACCGACTGATTTAAAAAATCCCTACTCTACACTCACAGGTGCGACTCCTGTGATGAAATCCTCAGAGCATTTTTTCTTTCGTTTATCTGATGCGAAGTGCGTAGAGTTTTTACGTCACTGGGCTTTAGATCCTCAGCGTCTGCAACCTGAGGTTGCGAATAAAGCGCGTGAATGGTTAGAAGGCGATGCTGGTTTAGGTGATTGGGATATTAGTCGTGATGCGCCCTACTTTGGGATTGAGATTCCTGACGCACCGGGTAAATATTTTTATGTATGGTTAGATGCACCGATTGGTTATTTGGCATCGCTTAAAAATTATTTCCAAAAAACTGGTCGTGATTATGATGCCTTCATGGCGGATCCTACGACCGAGCAGTATCACTTTATCGGTAAAGACATTACTTATTTCCACACATTGTTCTGGCCAGCTACTTTGCATTTTGCAGGACTTAAAGTGCCAGACAATATTTTTGTTCATGGCTTCATCACTGTGAGTGGTGAAAAAATGTCGAAGTCACGTGGCACAGGAATTTCACCGCTACGCTATTTAGATATAGGTATGAATCCTGAATGGCTGCGTTATTACATCGCTGCCAAACTCAGTGCAAAAGTGGAAGATGTGGATTTCAATCCAGAAGATTTTGTCGCAAGAGTGAATAGTGATTTGATTGGTAAATACATCAACATCGCGAGTCGTGCTGCTGGCTTTATCACGAAAAAGTTTGATGGCAAAGTCAGCATGCAATGGGCTACCGAGCAAGATAGTTTTCTCTCTTCCTTACGCCATGCCGGTGGTGAAATCGCCGCTTTGTATGAAGCACGTGAATTTAGCAAAGCATTGCGTGCTGTGATGGATCAAGCCGATGCAGTGAATGTGTATGTTGATGCGAACAAGCCTTGGGAACTCGCTAAAGATCCTGCTAACAACGCTCGCCTACAAGAAGTGTGTAGTCGCTTGTTGGAAGCATTCCGCGTGTTGAGTATTTATCTCAAACCTGTATTGCCTGCTTTAGCTTCGCAAGTTGAAGCCTTATTAAACATTGCACCGTTGACTTGGGATGATGTGTCCCATCCTTTGCCAGATCAACATAGTGTGAATGCCTATTCACATATCATGACGCGCGTGGAGAGCAAAATGCTAGATGATTTATTTGATGCACCTGAAACACCTGCTACTGCACCTGCAGCCACTGATATTGAAGCAATCGATGCAGAAATCAAAATTGATGATTTTGCAAAAGTTGATTTACGTATTGCAAAAATCGTTGAGTGTGCACACGTTGAAGGATCGGACAAACTTTTGCGCTTAACCTTGGATGTGGGTGAAGGCCGTATGCGCAATGTTTTTTCTGGGATTAAGTCAGCCTATCAACCAGAACAGCTAGTTGGCAAACTCACGGTGTTAGTTGCTAATTTAGCACCAAGAAAAATGAAATTTGGTGTGTCAGAAGGCATGGTCTTAGCCGCTTCAGCACAAGATGAAAAAGCTGATCCTGGGATTTATATTCTAGAACCTTGGCCAGGAGCGAAGCCTGGCATGCGTATCCGCTAGCAACCATAACGGCTTAGTTAAGTCTTGCTTCTTCAGACCACCAGAAGAAGCAAGAAACCCCTCTGCATTTGAGTCAAATCGGGCGATGAAAGGAGTAGAATGCATCCCTCGACTTTAGGCACATTCCATTACCATGAAATTTTCTGTCCAAAAAAGCGGTTACGTTTCTGAGATCTCGCATTTCATCGCTGATTTAAAGAAAAAAGATCCGGCGTTAGAAGAAAAGCAACGTGCTGGTCGCGCCAGACTGTGGGATAAAGGTCCTATCGACTTGGATGCAAAACAACGCACACAAGAATCGCGCGTCAAACAAAAAGCTTACGTATATCAAACAAAATAAGTCGCGCATTAAGCTGCAATTTATAGAGCGACACTAACCAATACACCACACCGTGACTTCTGCCGAAACCGTTATTGACAGCACGCCCGAGATCGTTGATGGCGTTGCGTTTGCCAAGTTATATGGCGAGCCTCTGTTCAAACTACCGAATGATCTCTATATCCCTCCTGATGCTCTGGAAGTGTTTCTAGAAGCGTTTGAAGGTCCACTGGATTTATTGCTGTATTTAATTCGCAAACAGAATTTCAATATTCTGGATATCCCTTTAGCGCAAGTCACGCTGCAATATCTGGACTACATTGAGCAGATACGTAAAAACAATTTAGAACTCGCTGCAGATTATTTATTAATGGCTGCCATGCTGATTGAAATTAAATCACGCATGCTGCTACCAGTGAAAAAAGGCGATACCGGTGAAGAAGCGGAAGATCCCCGTGCTGAACTCGTACGTCGTCTATTGGAATATGAACAAATCAAACTCGCTGCATTTGAAATCGATACATTGCCGCAAGTGGGACGTGATTTCATAAGAACCCAAATTTACATTGACCAAGCAGTAGTAACCCGTTGGCCAGATGTGAATGTGGTTGATTTACAAACTGCTTGGAATGACTTACTGCGTCGAGCAAAGCTGACTGCACATCACACGATTTCACGTGAAGAGCTTTCCGTGCGTGAGCATATGACATCGATTCTGCGTCGCTTGCAATCAACGCAGTTTGTTGAATTCCAAGATTTGTTTGATCCCTCACGTGGTGTAGCTGTGATCGTGGTGAACTTCATCGCCTTACTAGAGCTCGCTAAAGAAACACTGATAGAGATCACACAAGGCGATGCCTTCGCACCGATTTACGTGCGACTGGCCTACTCACCAGCTTAATTCATGCTTTTGCAGTGCGTTGCCAGTAACGCATTGCCTGACATTCTCCTTCTTGTAGCTAACCTGAACATGAAAATCGTTTCTTCCGTCGCCGAATTACGTGATCAGCTCAGAGGTCAGCTACGTACAGCCTTTGTACCTACCATGGGTAATTTGCATGAAGGTCATCTCTCACTCATGCGCTTAGCTAGAAAACATGGTGATCCTGTGGTTGCTTCAATTTTTATCAATCGTTTGCAATTCGGTCCGAATGAAGATTTTGATACTTATCCACGTACCTTCTCAGCAGATGTAGAAAAACTAGAAAAAGAAGGTGTATATGTTTTATTTGCGCCGACTGAAAAAGATCTCTATCCAGAGCCACAAGAGTTTCGCGTAAAACCACCAGAACATATAGGCGATATTTTAGAAGGTGAATTCAGACCGGGATTTTTTAATGGTGTGACTACCGTCGTTTTAAAACTGTTCTCTTGTGTACAACCTAAAGTTGCAGTATTTGGTAAAAAAGATTATCAGCAGTTGATGATCATACGAAACATGGCAAGACAATTTGCTTTGCCTACCGATATCGTTGCTGCCGAAACCTATCGTGCTGATGATGGCTTAGCGCTCTCTTCGCGTAATGGCTATCTATCAACAGATGAAAGAACTGAAGCACCTCATTTGTATCAACAACTGAATGAGGTCGCACAAGCAGTACGTGATGGCCACATCAATTTGAATCAGCTAGAAATGCAAGCACAAGAAAAATTAAGCTCACGTGGTTGGTTGCCTGACTATATCGCTATCCGCAAGCAAAGTGACTTACAAAAACCGACAGCTGAAGATCTGGAACGACAAGAGCCTTTAGTTGTATTAGCTGCCGCCAAACTAGGCAATACACGCCTGATTGATAATCTCGAAATATGATGCTGCAATTAGTATCAACACTAGCGCATACATCATTCAAGCTAGTTCGATATCTATTACTCTGCTTATTCTTTGTTTCACATTCTTCGCATGCTGCGATTAGCGTAGTCGATGATAGCGGCGTCACCATTCGCTTATCTTCTCCCGCTCAACGCATTATTAGTCTGGCGCCACATACGACTGAATTATTATTTGCCGCAGGCGCTAGCAAATCCATCTTCGCAGTGACTGCTTGGAGTGATTATCCACCGCAAGCAAAAAACATCCCTTCAGTTGGCAGCGCAACAGAGTTAGATGTAGAGCGCATCATCAAACTACAACCTGATTTAGTCGTCGCTTGGAAAAATGGTAACAAGCCACGACAAATTGCATATCTTAGAAAATTTGGTATCCAAGTATTTGAGAGCGAACCTAAAACATTGGATGAGATTGCTGACTCAATAAAAAAACTCAGCATACTTACTGGCACAGAGAAAATTGGAGAACAACAAGCACTCGCCTTCCAACAAAAGATACAAGTTTTAAAAAATAAATATCAACATGCTGCAGAGGTGAGTTATTTTTACCAAATCTGGCAAAAGCCTCTCATGACTTTAAATGGTGAGCATTTGATTTCACAGGCTTTGAAAATTTGTGGCGGTAAAAATATTTTTAGTGAATTAACTCCCACTGCACCCACTGTGAACAGTGAAAGCGTTATACAAAAAAATCCAGAAGTGATTTTTATCAGTAGCGAAGAAAAAAATGTCACCTCACTGTGGCAAAGCTTTCCTAATATGGTTGCTGTTAACAGAAATAATCTGTTTACCTTTAACGGTAGCATCATGAATCGTGCAGGGCCACGCATGGCTGAAGCAACGGAACAGTTATGTGAACAATTAGAACTTGCTAGACAAAGACGTCCTCATTAATTTTTCTTCATTTTTTTAATCATCATGACTAAAATTTCTTTACAAGATTTACAAAGCCGCCAAAAAGGTACGCTATCAGAAATGCTAGGTTTTGAAATCACCGGCTTTGATGAACATGGCATAACAGCGAGTATGCAAATTCAAGCACATCATCTCGCACCGAATGGTTATCTGCATGCTGCTTCTATCATCACACTAGCTGATACCGCCTGTGGTTTTGGTTGCATGTTGACCTTGCCTGAAGGTGCAAACAGCTTCACCACCATAGAATTAAAAAGCAATCACCTAGGAACAGCACGCGAGGGAAAATTAGAAGTCATTGCTAAACCCGTGCATAGTGGACGCACTACGCAAGTGTGGGATGCAACAGTAAGCACGGCAGGCAAAACCATCGCCTTGTTTCGTTGCACGCAAATGGTGTTGTGGCCTAAAGCTTAGTTTAACGTTATAAATACGCAGTCAAAAATTTAATTCAGTAACGTACGATTACACTACGCTGATATCAATACACCTTGTTGCAAACTAAATTGACAATTAAACGCTTGCTCTAAAATCTCTGGCACGATGACTTCTTGTGCCACTCCCTGCCAATGCTTATCCTCACCAAGAATTAATGCATGCGTCGCAAACCGTCGCGCCAACTGTAAGTCATGACATGTCGCTATCACTGCACAATCTTCTTTCAAGCCAGCTAAGAGTTGCATCACTCTCAATTGATGTGCCACATCTTGATGCGACACTGGTTCATCTAATAACATGACATCGGCTTGCTGACATAATTGTGCTGCAAGCGCTACGCGCTGTCTTTCACCACCTGATAACAACCTCACATCCGCATCTGCTTTTTCTGCTAAATCACATTGCTGTAAAGCGGCGAGTGCTAAAGCCACATCTTCTTCTGCATCCCACTCACTGCCATAACGATAAGGTAATCGACCGATTAATACTGTATCTAAAACAGAATGAGAAAAACTATCTACATGCTGCTGTAGCATTAAGCTACGGTGTCTTGCCAACGTCGCTGCATCAATGTCTTGAATATTTTTTCCTACATAGCTAAGTGAGTTAGGAAGGCACGGCAGCAATCCTGCTAATACATGTAATAGGCTACTCTTACCTGAGCCATTTTTACCAAGCACACACCAGAACTCACCACGCTGTACTTCCCAGTTTAGATGCCGAACTAATTCTTGTGCTCCAGCTTTGACTTGCAAATTTTTAGTGTGGAGTAAACGCATTAACGACTCCTCACCAGTAAAATCAAAAACACAGGCACGCCAATCAATGCTGTGATGACACCAACAGGCAATTGCAAAGGTGCGACGATAGTGCGAGCAAATAAATCCGCTAAGGTGAGTGCAATACCACCGACTAAAACTGATGCAGGCAATAAGTGATGCTGATTATTCCCCATCACGAGCCGCAGAGCGTGCGGCACGACTAAACCAATAAAACCGATTGCTCCTGCTACTGTCACTGCAGCGGCAGTGGCAACGGACGCAACCAACAAAATCATGATGCGCAAACGACGTACAGGAAGACCTAATAACTGCGCGGTGACTTCACCATGTGCCAATATGTTTAATGCAGTTGCATGTCTCCATGCCCAAGCTAAGCTAAACAACAGTATCAACCACGCCGGCCAAATCCATTCCACTGATTCCAAATCACCCATTAACCAAAACACCATACTGCGCAATTGTTGATCTGGTAGTAGCGATAACATCAATGTTATGACTGCACCACAAGCTGAGGAAATCATCACACCTATGAGTATGAGTTTGATGCCAGAAGACGTAGAAGCTAGTGAAACTTGGCGCAACAACACACCACGCGCAAGAATAAATAATAAAAGCGTAGCTAAACCTGCTCCACACAAGGCACCTAACTGCAAGCTATAAGCAGCCCAAGCAACAGGCATCAATACAGTAAATAACATCGCACCTGCTGCTGCACCACCAGACAGCCCTAATACATAAGGATCAGCCAGAGGATTACGCAGCAAGAGCTGTAACAATGCGCCTGCTAATGCTAGCAAGCCACCCACAGCAAATGCTGCAAGTACGCGAGGCAAGCGTAATTGCAGCAAGATGTCGTTAGAGTCAGCAGTTAATGCACACCCCATACTGCCGCATGCCGTAGCAATCGCCATGATAGCGATGGCTATCATGACTAAGCATAGAAGCAATAAAAGTGGATGTTTTATTTTATGCATAGCGCAGTGTTATTGCTGCCAATTCAAACCGACAAAGAGACCACGCGATGGTTGATTAAATCCAAAAGCAGTTTGATAATTTTCATTCAATACATTATCAATGCGACCAAACAGCGAATAAGATTTATTGACTTGATAGCGGGCTGTGATACCGGCAAGCCAATACGGCCGAAGATTGCCATCAGTTCCATCTGGACGACTACCTGTGTAAGCAAGATCGCCACCAAAACGGAAATTGCCGAAAATACGCGACGCAGAGAGTGAACCTAATAATGCTGCACGCCTACGTAAACGCTCACCAGTGTCGGCATCGCGTGGATCTTGCACCGTCAAGCTTGATCGCGTTGACCAACCCATGATTTCTTGACTGGCACTTACTTCTATACCCTCGTTGACTGCTTCTCGAACGTTACTAAATCCTGCATTAAAATCAATTTGATTTGTAATACGTGACTGAAATAAAGTTGTACGAATCAAAGATGAGTCATCATAGTATTGAAAACCTGCTTCAAATGTTCTTGTATATTCTGGCTTAAGATTTGGATTTCCAAATTGACCATATAAATATCCCAAAGGTGGGGCACTAAATCCCGTAGCAGCACTACCTATAAATTTAAATTTATCATTTACTTTATAGCCATAACCTAAATATCCCGTATCAGCACTATCATTTTTTTCTGTTGCATCATGTCTTACATTCAGCTGTAATTGATGTTTTTCCTTTAAAAGTGCGTCAAAACCAGCAAATAAACTATTTGCTTTTCGTGAAAAGTTTTCTACCGTACCAAAGCCATCAGAATTAATTGATTGCCATTGATGATTTGCACCGACAGTTAAACGGGAAATATTTGAAGTAGTTATTTCATTATTCCACTCTACTATTTTTACTCTGGTTTTATAGATATTATTACCTGGTGATGATGTTAAGTACTGATTACTATTTTTATCATTAAAATCAGATATAGCAATTTTTGAATTCCAATTTTCAGAAATTTTATTTTTAGAGAAGAAATTTATAGAATTAAGTTCTGTTTTTCCAATATGGATATCAGATGGAAGATCAAATGCAGAATTGTATGAACTGTCAAAGTCAAACCTTCCAGTCGAATTCATAAAGCGCAAACCAAATTCATGGCCAGTTGCCCATGACTTAGAAATTAAACCATTTGCACTTAAATTTCTATAACCATCTCGATCAGGATTTGCTCTAGGTTTTTGAGTGGTATTAACTGCAGTAAAACCTGCAGTTGCCGTATCAGACACAGCTAAAGAATACCGAAGCCCTTCACTTTGCCCACTTGTACTTGCAGCTACGCGTCTAAAACTATTCGATCCTAATTCTGCTGTTGCTTGTGTACCGCCAGTGCCAGATCCTGCTTTAGTAAAAATCTGAATCACTCCACCAACCGCACCAGATCCATAAATACTAGAGACATTGCCTCTCACGATTTCTATATGATCAATTTGATCTAGCATTAAATGCTCAATACTTACAGTGCCGGTTGCATCTTGCTTTGTCATAGGTACACCATCAACTAATACCAGCGTTTGTCTAGCTGCTGCTCCACGCATAAACATCCCACTCGCACCACCCAATCCACCGGTTTGGGTTAACTGTAAGCCTGCTTCCCTTCTCAGCAAAGTCATAACATCGACTGCCTGACTATTTTTTATATCGGATGCGGTAATGACTGTGGTGTGTGGCAATGCATCTGTCTGCGGCTGCTCTACTCTAGCTGCAGTCACGACTACAGGTGGTAACAACTTCGTAGAATCATTTTTATCTTGTGCTTGAATTTCACAAACAATACTCAAGCTAAATACACAAGCACATACTGGCCTGATGAAGGCATACGGATTATTTGATTTCATGATGAAAAAAGTATGAAGCCTCCCGCCAGCTTCCCCGCAGGCAGGACTAATCAGGAGTGCAAATTGAGTCGGCTTAACAGATTCAAGATCTGACGAATACTTCCCCGCTTCGTCACTCCCACCTGTTCTGGCCGGTATCCGGGCTAGCAAGTCTCTCCACTTCGCCTTCCCATGCAAACTGCACAGTGGCTTGCTGAAGTGGAGTGCAAGAATAAATTCCTACACTTGTTTACCGTTGCGGGGGCAGCACACGTTGGTGAAGATGCATAAAGCGCATCCAGACTTCGTGTTTCCCGTTTAACTGCACGTCAAGAATGACGCACGAGCACCAAAACAAATTGAGTGTAGTGCAGACTGCATCAATACGTCAATTATGAAAAAATATTTTTACGCATTCATTCATCCTACTTAGTTAGCAAGTTGGCAGCACTGATTTGCCACTTATTTTCCTCTCTTTTCGATTCGCACTAAAAACACTACACTATGATTTTTAGTAGTGCATTCTCCACTCACACACTGAAGATACTATGTCCCTGACCCACGATAGTAAGCATCTCACGCATGAAGAAAAAGTCCGTCACTACACAACGCAATACAATGCGCGTGCAGCGATTCCTGATCATCCGCAGATTTTTTCGCGTTGGCAAACTGATTCTGCTTTAGCCAGACGAACTCATGCCGGCGTGTTAGATATTCCTTTTGGTGAGAGTGATGGCGAGCGCTTAGATTTTTTTCCAGCGACTAAACGTGGCGCACCTCTTTTGGTTTTTATTCATGGCGGTTGGTGGCGTTCACTCGATAAATCTGATTTCACGTTTGTTGTGCCGCCCTTTCTCGCTGCAGGATGTAATGTCGCTCTGACTAACTACACCTTGGCGCCACACGCATCATTAGAAGAAATCACGCGTCAACAATTACGTGCTTTAGCTTGGTTGTATCGTAATGCTGATCAATATGAGTTTAATCGTGAACGCATCATTGTGGCGGGACACTCTGCGGGTGCGCATTTAGCAGCCATGATGATGGCAGCTCGGTGGTCTGTGTTTGGCGATGATTTACCTACTGATTTGATCAAGGGTGGAATCTTGATGTCAGGTCTTTATGATCTTGATCCTATTCGCTACGCAGAATTTGTGAATGTGGATTTAAAAATCACACCAGAGAATGCTTTGCATTTATCACCAGGCTTTATGCCACTCTCGCATGCGATTCCTTTTATCACTGCTGTGGGCGATGAAGAATCGGATGAATTCAAAAGACACACTGCGCTACTATCTAAAAATTGGCAGGCTAGTCACACTGCAAATATATTTATGCCTGAAATTAATCATCTCACTATTTGCGATGCCTTTGCAAATGAAGAGCATGCTTTATGCAAAGCGAGTTGTGAGTTGATTCATACGCTGACAAGCGCTTGAATGCGCTTGAATGCGATTGATTGAATTTGATTGCAGAAAATAAAAAAGAGGCCTAGGCCTCTTTTTTTATAATTTATGCAAATGCCAGTTTTGTTTATTTAAAAATTCTGTCGCCATCAAAATTTCACGTAAGAGGTAGATAAAACTCCCCGTCAATGAAACCATTGCTGACACAAATAACATCGCAATCAATGTATTTATTTTTAGATTAAAAGCATCATCTAAAAAAAGTGATGCAACAACTATACAAATGAATAAAGCACAAAGTGTAGAGAGTGCAATTGCACGGTTAATTTTTCGAGCACGTCGAAATAGTATGCCTGCTTCTAAACGTATCTTCTTTTCTGCATCGGCAGAAATATCATGTATCTCTAATTTTTCTTCTAAATAACGCGATCGATCAATAATCCTAGCTAATCGATTGGTGAGCACCAGTAAGTTGGTGCCAACACCCGTCAGTAAAAAAACGGGCGCAATTGATAGCTGAATGATGTGGCCGATATCACTTAGTCGAATATCCATAGTCTTTAGCGTTGTTTAAAAATTTAACAGGTGGTGGATTGTATTGCAGGCTGCCATATTTCTTGCATTAAATCTTTGGATTCAAAGTAAGCGCCTGTGCATCTTCGGTCTATGCAAAAAAAGCTACGCAAAAAATTTTCTATGCATGGGTTTGCATGTGAATGATGACAAATTTATTTACCTCGAGCAATCTTTTGCATTCCCCTCAAGAAATCTTCTCTTTCCAATCACTTATTTGCTCTCTTCGAACAGATTTTTGATTCGATTCAACTAGGTAAAGCAGTCAAAAGCTGATACATTTAATGTAAATGTTGTCTTTTTATTACTAATTAGCAAGCTCAGCTCGGGTCGTCGTATGAAACAAGCAACAGAACTACCGAAGTGTTTTCTATCAATCAATAAAACTTGTGGAACCAAATCGATCACCAAGATGATGGTGTTCAAAGGTAGCAGCAGATGATTAGAGTCGTTATCGCCGACGACCACACCATTATGCGAGAAGGTTTGAAACGCATATTGCTAGGTATAGACGATATTGAAGTGGTAGGAGAAGCAGCCGATGGTTTTGAAGTGCTGAACTTAGTTAGACATGGCGGTTTTCAGGTTTTGTTATTGGACTTAACCATGCCTGGCAGAAGTGGCGTCGATCTGATTCGGCAGATTAAAGATGAATCACCGAAATTAGCTGTTTTGATTCTTACTATGCATGAAGAAGAGCAATACGCTGTACGAGCAATACGAGCAGGTGCTCTAGGTTATTTAACAAAAGAGAGTGCTAGCGCAAAACTTGTCAGCGCGATTCATAAAGTTGCAATTGGTCGGCCTTTTATTAGCATGGAAGTAGCAGAACAGCTCGCTATCAATTCAATGCCAGGCAATATTGAATTACCGCATAAAGCTTTATCGAATCGAGAGTATGAAGTATTCAATTTACTCGTGTCAGGAAAAACTATCTCAGAAATTGCAGAGTCGCTTCATTTATCAGCAAAAACAATTAGTACACATAAAACACGGATTCTGCAAAAAATGGGCACACACTCCCTTGCAGAACTTGTGCAGTACGCAGTAGTACATAGCTTGCTGATTCCATTTCGATTGTAGTAATCATCGGCATTGCATAGTAAAAAACAGGACGGCAGAAGAAATAGGAATAAGACTATGAAGAATACATTACACCTACTAAGTCATTCAGTTCAAACTGATAGCTATTCATTAATTGAATTGTGATACTAGATCTTCGCATCATAGGAGCAATGAAATTCATTATCGAAACAAGATGCAATAATTTTTTTACAAACGTTGATTAGCAAATTGAATGTGATTAGATTTTTAAAAAACAAATAAGGTTTTGACCGCGAGACATAACTTTTTACGAAGTTATTTGGATATCAAAACAGACCCCACCATCAGGAGATGACCATGACACCGACACAGACACCAGCAACAGAGCTCAGAACGGAAATCAATCATGCGAGCATACACTCCTCGTCAGCAGAAAATGGCTGGCAGCGACAGGGAAAGTTATGGTCTAACCTGAAAGAATTATGTGATCTTTTACGTATACCAGCTGCGTCTTCAGTGAATGATGAAGAATTTTTATTCCAGCATGTGCAATTTAAAACTGGACAGCGCATACACACCATAGGCCAGACATTTGATGCACTCTATATCGTGCATTCAGGATTTCTAAAAACTGTATTGATTGATGAATTTGGTAATGAACAAGTTCTCAGCTTTCCTATGAAAGGCGATCTTTTTGGCGTCGATGGTATTCATACGAAACGCTATTCATCTGAAGCCGTGGCTTTATCTAATTGCGATTTAATTATTCTGCCATTTAAGAAATTCACTACCTTAGGCAGAGTGCATGTTGAATTAGAACATGCAATGTATAGCGTGATGAGTCGTGAATTAGTACGTGAACAAGCGATGGTAAGTATGTTGGGTGCTCTATCTGCTGAAGCGAGAGTGGCGCGCTTTTTAGTATCGCTATCTGAGCGATTCGCAGAAATGGGCTACTCCAGTAAGTTGTTTAATTTGCGTATGACACGTCATGAAATCGGTAGCTATCTAGGCTTAACCCTAGAAACCGTCAGTCGAACCTTGTCTGCATTTAATGAAATAGGCTTGATCACAGTTGATCAACGCTCTATAGGCATCATCGATATTGATTCATTGCGTACATTACGTAGACTCCCTCCATCTAGTTCACGTTCTAAACAAGCAGCACGAAAATTACGTGAAGCAGGATTGATGCAAACAAAAGTCCCTACCCCTAACAAAGATTGGGATCAAGTGGCTTCTGCTTAATAAAAAGTGATGATGCGTACGAATACGCTACGCTATTCGACCCTACGATGATTGGTTTGATCTAATTTGTAGGGACGATTAGCGTAGCGTAATCGTCCGGAATTTTTTTCATATGACATTCGGCGCAATGCATTGCGCCCTACATTTTCAAAACGGAACAGGATTTACACAAAAAAATTCCCGCTATGCGGGAATTTTTTTCTTCACTCAAATCAATGCATTTATTTCTTTTTTAATGCGCCGCTATGCTTACGCTCTGCATGTTCATAATCATGCACTTCTGCATCCACCATATCTGCTGTCTCTGATAATGAATTCGCTGCAGTATAAGCACCATTCTCTGCTGCTTTATTCGCTGTCGCTAAATTTTTATTCGTCAATGAAGTGACATCACGAAACGCACGCTCCCATACTGAAAACATACTCGTCACAGGATTAAACATTCCTTGGTTTTGATTTCCTGACTCTTTGTTAGCGTAGGTTTGCACGCCATCAGACAATTTACCTGCTGCACTTTGACCAAAGCGTTCCATGTAATTCTGTACAGACTTACCAATCTCAGCTTGAATTTCTGCCACTGCTGATAAGATTTCTTGTTGATAATGCATATTTTTTTCTGGATGAAAGGCTAGCTTGGTTTGCAAGTCTTTAAATTGTGATAGATCTTGGACTTCTGTCAATGCTCGCGCCATTTGCAAATTATTTTCTACTGCTTGATGGGTTGCATCGAGTATGACTCTATCAATTTTTCCCTTTCCTAAAAACACTGCATCAGCTAAACGCATTGATGCATCAAGCTGATTTTGAACAATATTGACTAAAGGATTTTGCTGCGCTGTACCCATGATCTTGCTCCTGCAATAAATAATGTGATTGAAATTAAACAGCTCTTACTAAAAACACCCTACTACTGTTAGTTTGGCAGGCGAGCGAGTGCAAGTCTTGAGACAAAACAAAGACTATGAAACCCATAGCGTGATCGATCAAAAATTACATCACTGACTTTTATTTCTTGACTAGCGCATAAAAATACTAAAAGAAGAACTCAGGGTATGATTTGCGCATACTCTAAAAATATTTTGCAAAATCTGATGCAAAAATAAAAATAAACTATGAATCTACATTTCAGTGCAGCTGATTCTGCTTTTCGTGAAGAAGTGCGTCATTTTCTTGAAGCAGAACTTCCACAAGACATCCGCCATAAGGTGAGTCATGGCTTAATTCTCGATAGCCAAGATTACTTAGGTTGGCAACGCCTATTACATGCTCGTGGTTGGGGTGGTCCCGCTTGGCCGGTTGAGTACGGTGGTTGTGGTTGGAACGCAGTTCAGCAATATATTTTCGAGGAAGAAGCAGCGCGTGTCTGTGCGCCACGCACCTTACCTTTTGGTGTGAAGATGGTAGCGCCTGTGATCATGGCGTTTGGTTCAGCAAAACAGCAAGCCTATTATTTGCCACGAATATTGTCTGGCGAGGACTGGTGGTGTCAGGGTTATTCTGAACCTGGTGCAGGTTCGGATTTAGCTTCTTTGAAAATGTCTGCAGAACGACAAGGCGATCATTATCTTGTGAATGGTCAAAAAACTTGGACCACACTCGGTCAATACGCTAACTGGATTTTTTGTTTAGTCCGCACTGATAAAGAAGCTAAACCGCAACGCGGTATTTCTTTTCTCTTAATTGATATGCAGTCACCCGGTGTATCGGTGCGCCCTATCATCACGATGGATGGCGCACATGAAGTCAATGAAGTGTGGTTAGAAAATGTACGTGTGCCGGTTGATAATTTAGTGGGTGAAGAAAATCAGGGTTGGACTTGCGCTAAATTTTTACTCGGACATGAACGCGCCAATATTGCAGGCATAGGCATTGCAAAACGTGAACTCGCTCGGTTAAAACGTATCGCACGCGTAGAACAAAAGCATGGCAAACCTCTACTTCAAGATAGTTTATTTGCAAGTCGCCTTGCGCAAATCGAGATCGATTTAATGGCACTAGAAATTACCAATCTACGTGTACTGTCAGCTGAATCAGAAAAACAAGCACCCGGCCCTGAAGCTTCTCTACTCAAGATAAAAGGTACAGAGATTCAACAAGCTATTAGTGAACTCATGGTGCAAGCAATTGGTCCTTATGCCTTGCAACTTAATCGCGAAGCAATGGCCGCGGGGTTTTCTGGTGAATGTGCAGGACCACATTACGCCACCTCGATAGCAGCTGGTTATTTGAATTTACGTAAGTTATCGATCTATGGCGGTTCGAATGAAATTCAAAAAAATATCATTGCACAACAACTGTTGATGAGCTAATCACATGGATTTCAGTTTCACATCCGAGCAGAAAATGCTGCTTGAAACAACACAGCGTTTTCTACAAGATCATGCTGGATTGGCTGCGCGAAAAAATTCTCACGCAAACATCACACATTCAACTGATCCACTCTGGCAGGGTCTGACTGAATTAGGTCTACTTGCACTGAATATACCTTCCGCCTATGGTGGATTAGATTGTGGTGCAGTCGAGACCATGTTGGTGATGCAAGCAGCCGGTGAGCATTTATTACTCGCGCCTTTACGTGCTAGTGCTGTAGTGAGTGCGACGCTGATTGCACAAGCCGCCTCAAGCAAAGAATGTGAGCAATGGCTACCTGCAATAGCAGAAGGAAGTTGCATTATCGTGCTCGCGCATGATGAACGTCATACACAACATGATCGTTTTGCGATTCAGACGACAGCAATCAGAAAAGGTTCTCAGTTAATCTTACAAGGACAAAAATGCATGGTGGCGTATGCGCCTTCGGCAGATGTCTTACTTGTCACCGTTCAGCTTGAAGGACAACTCAGATTAATTGCCGTTCCCACTTCTACTCCCGGTCTAAAAATCCTAGCAGCACCGATGGTAGATGGTTGCATGGCTGCTGATGTGATCCTCGATGAAGTTATTCTTCCCGACAGCGCGCTGTTAGGCTATCACTCTATCGAACTCGCCTTAGGCAATGCATTCGATCGCGGATTAGCTGCTGCCTGCGCAGAAGCAGTTGGGATTTTTGACAAACTACAAACTGCCTGCGCTGAATATTTAAATAATCGCGTGCAATTTGGTGTGCCGATTGCGAGCTTTCAGGTCTTACGCCATCGTATGGCAGACATGCTGATCCATCTTGAACAAGCGCGCTCTATGAGTTATTTGGCCGCTGTGAAGTGCGATGAACCGGATTTGGCAGAGCGAGATCGCGTACTTTCTGCCGCCAAAGTGGTGGTCGGTCAGGCTTGTCGTTTCATAGGGCAGCAGGCTGTGCAACTGCATGGCGGTATGGGTGTCACCGATGAACTCATCATTAGTCATTACTTCAAACGAGTGATGGTGATTGAAATGGAATTTGGTAGCACCGACCATCATTTGCAAAAATTCGCTGCCGCTATCGTCTAATTTTGCCTGCCAACCCGTTTTCAGAGCGCAAGGCAGTCACGGTTATGAAAAATAGCGCAATATTCGCCGCTTTAAGCATGAATAAATAGAGTGAAAAAAGCGTGAGATAAATGCAATCTCTTGAAAAGCCGAGGTTATAATTACGCGCGGCAACGCAGCGGTTTGCGAAGATCTCACCAGTCTCAATTGATGTTCGCAAACCGGTGCATCACCAAGAGCCCGCCCACACAGGTTGGCGGCTTTTTAATCCCGGACTGGACTTTATGTCAAAGAACCAAGCTAGGAAGCCCCTGGAAATAAAAATTTCCACCGTCGTCGCTGTTGCTGCCCTGTTGGGCGAAACCGACTACTCCACATTGTCTGCGGCACTCACGCAGATTACTGGCGGCACTCCCGATTATTTTGAAGATGAATTCACGCTGCTCGATTTCAGCGCGACCGACCCACAGCCTGAAGCTGGCAGCATAGATTGGTCGGCTCTGATTGCCTTATTTAAATCGCATGGCTTAAATCCGGTTGCAGTGCGTAACGCACCCTCAGCTCTAGAAGCAGAAATTCGTTCACATGGTTTAGCGATCGACTCGATGCCTGCGCCTGTAGCATCACCTGCAGCAGCAGTCACAGCGCAACCAGTTGCGGCACCGAGCTCTGAACAACAGCAACTCGCATTAGATCAGCTCGATACGAATCAAGCTCCTGCTGCCGTGCCAGTAGTGGCAAGCACTGCGCCAGTTCAGGCTGAAGCAGCCCACACGATGATTATTGATACGCCAGTGCGCACTGGTCAGCGTATTTATGCGCGCGGAGCGGATTTAGTATTAATGGCAATGGTGAATGCAGGCGCAGAAGTGATCGCTGATGGCAGTATTCATGCTTATGCACCTTTACGTGGCCGCGCATTGGCTGGCGCTTCTGGTAATACTAAGGCACGCATCTTTGCTATGGTGATGGAAGCAGAACTCGTTTCTATCGCCGGTGTGTATAAAACTTTTGAACAAGGCTGGCCAGCTAATTTAGTCAAGAAGCCTGTGCAAGTAATGCTGCAGGATGACAAACTAGAAATGCGCCCTATTAGCATCACCTAATTGTAATGATGCATCGTCTTATTTTTATTAGACTACTTTTTTTTAGATTTATTTTTATTCAACACTTCATCACGCAAACAAGGAGTTTTTTGTGACAAAAATTATTGTCGTGACTTCTGGAAAAGGCGGCGTAGGTAAAACCACTTCCAGCGCTAGTTTCGCTTCCGGTCTTGCCATGCGCGGACATAAAACTGCTGTAATTGACTTCGATGTCGGTCTGCGTAATCTTGATCTCATCATGGGTTGTGAACGTCGCGTTGTGTATGACATGATTAATGTCATCAACAAAGAAGCAACGCTCACTCAAGGCCTGATCAAAGATAAGCATTGTGAAAATCTTTACGTGTTACCTGCTTCACAAACGCGTGATAAAGATGCGCTGACTGAAGAAGGTGTAGAACGCATACTCAATGAACTCAAAGAAATGGAATTTGAATACATTGTGTGTGATTCGCCGGCCGGCATTGAACGCGGTGCAGTGATGGCATTAACCTTTGCCGATGAAGCCATTATCGTCACCAATCCTGAAGTCTCTTCAGTGCGTGACTCAGATCGTATACTGGGCATCATTCAAGCAAAATCGCGTCGCGCTCAGAATGGCGCAGAACCAGTCAAAGAGCATTTACTGATCACACGCTATGTACCGAAACGTGTCGATGCAGGTGAGATGCTTTCACATGAAGATGTACAAGAAATTTTACGTATACCCTTGATCGGCATTATTCCTGAATCTGAATCTGTATTACATGCATCAAACCAAGGTAATCCAGCAATTCATATCGATGGCTCCGATGTTTCAGAAGCTTATAAAGATGTCGTAGGAAGATTCTTAGGCGAAGAAATACCACTGCGTTTTGCTACGCATGAAAAAGCCGGAATACTCTCACGAATTTTTGGGGGGAAGTAACATGGGGCTACTCTCTGTTTTTTTCGACAACAAGCCAAAAACAGCAAACACTGCAAGGGAACGCTTACAGATCATTATTGCGCATGAACGCAATATAGACAGTGGCCCAGACTTTATGCCCGCATTACGTCAAGAACTGATTGCTGTGATTTCTAAATACACGCAAGTTAGTCCTGCTGATATTAATATTTCACTCGATAAAAAAGGACATTTAGAAGTGTTAGATGTCAATGTCGTTTTGCCGGATGCCGGCGCAGCACGCTAAGAAAAATCTTCCTTCCATCTTGCTGCATGGCGTAGATTTTACTTCTGCGCCACGCAGCAAGAAAGGTATCACTATCGCTACTGGTTATTTGCACGGCGATATCTTTCAACTTGAATCCCTCACTACGCTGTATAACTTTGCTGATTTTTCAGCATGGCTGATGCAAGAAGGTCCTTGGTGTGGTGGATTTGATTTCCCATTTTCATTGCCGCGTGAATTAGTGGCGCAACTCAAATGGCCATTGACATGGCCAAAACTGATGCAACATCTCTCCTCAGTGACGCGTGCTGAATTGCGTGAAACTTTTAAAGCAGTGTGTGATGCTCGACCAGTTGGTAGTAAATTCATCCATCGCGCCACTGACATTCCTGCCGGATCTTCTTCCCCTATGAAATGGGTGAATCCTCCAGTTGCGTATATGTTGCATGCAGGCGCACCTTTATTATTGCAAGCGGGTGTGAGTATTCCTAAAGTGGTGAACGGCGACAAACATCGCATCGCACTTGAAGCTTATCCTGGCATGGTGGCGCGTTCAATTACCAAAGCATCCTATAAAAATGATACGCCTGCCATGCAAACACCAGAACGAAAAGCAGCACGTAAAGAGATCGTGCGTGCGATAGAAAAAGGAGATTACCCATTTGCGATTAAGCTAGCTGCAGGTAAGCATAAACAAACGCTGATCAATGATGGCAGTGGTGATTATCTCGATGCTGTTTTATGCGCCATCATGGCAGCATGGGCTCATCAAAGACGTGATCAAGATTATGGCTTACCCCCAGATACCGATCCGGTAGAAGGATGGATAGTGGGGGCGTAATTCTTCTCTCATCTAACAAACAGAGAATTTGTAGGAACGATTAGCGTAGCGTAATCGTTCGTTTTCAATCATTACCATACGGCGCAATACATTGCGCCTTACGGACGATTACGCTGCGCTAATCGCCCCTACATTTTCATTTCTTTATTACGTGCTTGCGCAAATGCTGAATAAAATTTTAATGAATCTGGATTACTCATGGCATCGGGATTCGCAATTTTTTCTATTGGTGAGCCCAACATTAACTTCTTAATTGGTAGCTCCATTTTTTTACCGGTTAAGGTGCGCGGAATTTCTGCAACTGCAATCACTTCATTCGGCACATGTCTTGCCGAGAGTTGTATACGTATTTTATTGCGTATGATTTCTTCTAAGGGTGCATCTAATTGCACGCCTTCACGCAATACGACAAACAAAGGCATGTAAGACTCACGACCTAAATACTCTAGATCCACCACCATGCTATCTAAGACTTCCGGCAAATCTTCCACCACGCGATAAATTTCTGCAGTTCCCATGCGTATGCCATGTCGATTAATGGTGGCATCGGATCGGCCATATATCACCGCCCCACCACGCGGCGTGATTTTTATCCAATCACCATGACGCCATAGCCCAGGGAAGTGATCGAAATAACTATCGAGGTAACGTAAGTTGTTTTTATCATTCCAAAAATACAAAGGCATAGAAGGCATGGGTTTGGTGATGATTAATTCACCGACTTCATCCGTTAATGCTTTGCCTGTTTCATCAAATGCATACACTGCCACACCTAAGGCACGACATTGCATTTCACCTGCATACAAAGGTGCAATAGGACATGCCGTCACAAACGCTGCAGCAGTATCGGTACCACCACTAATGGAAGCTAATAAAAGATCTGCTTTCACATGCTGATAAATCCATTGATACGCTTCTGCGACTAAAGGTGAACCAGTTGATCCCACTGAACGTAAATGACTAAGGTCAAATTCTGTTGCAGGATCTACACCTGCTTTCATGCAATTACTAAAGAAAGCTGCACCTGCACCAAAGAAGGTGAGTTTATTTTCTGCTGTAAAGCGCCACAGTCTCCGCATATCGGGATAACCGGGATTGCCGTCATAAATACAAATCGTTGAGCCCACCATTAAGCCTACGATTTGCGCATTCCACATCACCCAACCAGTGGTGGAGAACCATAAAAATCGATCATCCTCACCAAGGTCTTGATGCAAGGCGCTAGACTTCAAACTTTCAATCAAACTACCACCTTGACTATGCACGATAGGCTTAGGCATGCCTGTGGTGCCCGATGAATAGAGTATCCACAATGGATGATTAAACGGCACCTGTTCAAACTGCATTTCTTTTACTTGTGCAGCTGGATGCGTAAAGAGTGACGACCAAGGCGTGGTATCAGGCAAAGTAGCATGCTGATCTAAATAAGGCAGCAAGATAGTATGTTCTAGTGTGGTGAGTTCATGTCGCATGGTATCGACGATAGAGAGTCGATTAAATTCTTTACCACCATAACGATAACCATCGACTGCGATTAAGACTTTAGGATCGATTTGTTTGAATCGATCTAATACACTGGAATGCCCCATATCAGGCGAACAAGATGACCAGATCGCTCCTAGACTAGCGCAGGCATAAAAGACAACCACTGTTTCAGGAATGTTAGGTAGATACGCAACAACTCTGTCACCGGGTTGCACGCCCATGGCACGCAAGGTGTTGGCGACTGCTGTGATTTGAGTATGTAATTGACCCCAAGTCATTTCAACTCGATCACGAGTTTCAGACTCAGCGATGATGGCTATTTTATTTGCCGCTAGCCCTTGGGTATTAAAACGAAAAATCTGTTCAGCGAAATTTAACTTTGCGCCTTCGAACCAAGAAGCACCCGGCATGGCTTCGCTAGCAAGTACTTGTTGATAAGCTTGAGAGCTCTTAACATCAAAATACTCCCAGATGGATTGCCAAAAAGCTGATAAGTCATCGACTGACCATTGCCAAAGCTCTTCATAATTTGAAAAATGTTGGCCACGTTGCGCTAACCAAGCCATGTATGCTGTAATTTTTGCTTTTGCAAGTCGCTCTTGATTCGGCTGCCACAAGAGCGTGAGCTCGTCTGCCATTCTTGTCTCCCTGATATTTCTTTTGGTAAATGGGCATAATAATCCATTCCCATAAACAGGAGACAAGACGGCAGATTACTTTCAGTTCATTTAATGCAGTTGAAGTTTTAGATCAGAGAGTTCTTTACTTGCTTTGTTCACTGCATTTTTTGTTTCTTGATCTATCTTTCCATCTTTGTCACAAGCGTTTTTGCATTTATCAACTAAGATATCAAGTTCGTCTACATACTGACGAATTGATGCTTCATCCTCAGATTTTTGTAGCTTAGCTTTGGTTTCATTCGATTGCTTATCTAAATTCTCAACACTAGCTTTAATCTCAGTTGATGCACTTTGAGATTTTTGACACGCTTGTGCAGCTTGATGAATCGATTGCTCGACTTGACTGAATTTTTTTCTCACTTCGCTTGCTTGCATCATGTTGTAGCTCCTCTAAGTTTTCACGAGTCCGGTTATTCCGGAATAGTTTTGATTATCTTGAGCTAGGTGCGTTCCTGTTTTTAATGTAAATCAATGGTATTGCATGCCGGTTTCAGTTTGATCAGTATGCTCTTGCGTCTGATGCTCAGAGTAATTTTGGTCTGTTTTATTATCATTAACTGCATGGGGATTTTTTTCTTCATCTATTCCAACCGTTAACCAATTATTTAATACATTTAATCCCGCACCTAACAAGAAGCTATAGGGAATGTGACGGCGCGACCTTGCGAAACTCAATGCAACCATACCTACTCCTATCCACAACAACCACTTATCAACAGGTGATTCAGACTCCACTTTGTTCTCCTTGAAAATCTGAAAAGAGTCGACTCAATGCTTTATCTTTATTTGATAAATGTTCAGCACGTGACATTAAATCCATGATGCCTGCATCATCAATCTGATCAAATTCTGTGTACCACTGATCAACTGATAGTAATTTGTCGGGCAATAACAGGTAAATCAATTCATCAACTAGTAAACGAATTGCACTCACCGCTTTATCTGTTACCACTGGCACTGCAACTGTCACTCTTGCTGCGCGTGCCGCACGTACAGAGGTAATCGCAACCTGCATGCTGTCACCTGTAGCCATTCCATCATCGACCAAGATCACATGACGACCTGCTAGTTCTAGGGGAGGACGATTGACTCGATACAGTTTTTCTCGTTTCGCTATCGCAGTTGATTCTTGTGAAATCACGGCTTCCAAATCAACTTGCGTGATGTTTTCTTGCTCGATAACGTTTTCTGACAGTAGTCGATGCCCATCACTCGCCATCGCGCCCATCGTCAATTCAGCATGACCTGGTACACCTAGCTGCCGCACCACCAATACATCCAAAGGCAAAGCCAAGGTTTCGGCTAAAGCAAATCCAACTGGTACACCACCGCGTGGCAGAGCAAGCACCACGCTGTGTTCATCATTTCTCCAGCAAATCAGCTTTTGCGCGAGTAAATGACCGGCTTGTTGCCGGTTTTTAAGAGGTTGAAGGTTCTTGTTCATAGGAATTGGACAGTAAAAAGAGAAAAAGATTCTCATCGCCTGTTAGCAAACTTTCTTTAAAGAATGTAATCTTCCGCACTGAACTTTGTCGGTAGTTGGACTTTCGAACTGACATTCGAACGAATTTCCAAACTGGCGAATTGCCGATTTTCAATACAAGGCGGTGCGATGAAAAAAATTTCCGGTGTGTCGCTGCGCTCGGCTAGCGTCATAGTCAGTGTTGTAGCTAGCTTAATCATTAGCTTGATACTGAGCTTTGCTGGTGGCGTCATCACGCCGACTATCAGCAATGCACAAAATACCGCTTGCTTACATCATTTCGCAGAACAAAAAGCACCGATTATTACCAAACCCGCTTTACAAACGAAAACAATAGGTCTTTGTTTTGAAGCGTTTGCAGTTATGCACTCTGGCGTCTCACGTACACCTTTATGGTCAGCCGAGTATCTCACTCGGGCTAGCTTACGTGCAGCGCGTGAAGTGCAGCGTGAAGATAATTTTCATGCTGAAGTGAGCTTACCCCAAGAAGATCAAGCGCAACTGAGTGATTACGCACATTCAGGCTTTGATCGTGGTCATATGTCCCCTGCTGCTGATATGCCAACAGTGCAAGCACAAATCGATAGTTTTTCACTTGCTAATATCGTGCCGCAAAATCGGCAAAACAATCAATTGCTTTGGGCTGCGATAGAAAGTGCAACACGGCATATAGTGCAACAACGTGGAGAGTTGTATGTGATAACGGGTCCGCTATTTGAAGGCGAACAAATTGATCGCATCAATAATCGAGTTTTTATACCGACGCATATTTTTAAAGCTGTCTATGACCCACAAGCGAAAGAAGCTGCCGCTTGGTTAGCGCCGAATGTGGAAGGTAATGCATATCAAGTCATGAGTGTGGCTGAATTAGAAAAGCGAATACACATTAATCTTTTCCCTGCAATTCCTGATAGCGTTAAATCACGTACCATGACGTTACCTGAACCACGAATTCGATCAAAACGATAATGAACAAAGAAAAAACGATGCCTGCACTAGTACCCTTTGAGAATGAAACGCAGTCCATACAAATTGATGAACTAACGATAGAAAATCGTTTGGATAGAATCGAACTCTATGGCGCTTTAGTTATTACACGCGACCAAATGGGATTACAACGCGCTCTTGAAATTCAAACGCTGATTAACGCCGCAGTTCAATCTTTACAAGCCCAAACCGATTTGCCACAAGCACTGGTGATCAAGCCAAGTGAAACAATTGACAACCCTTTTAAATAAATTCCCCACTCGCCTTACATCCTAAGCGCAAAGCCACCTCAGAAGTGGCGCTAGATCACGCAATTGGCCTAAAACTGTCATACTGTCGCCCCATGACATTAGCCCCACAAAATATCCGCACTTACCCAAAGTATCGGGCCGACCTCAAGCCGGCGCCGTTTCTGCCCATGTCGCGTGCAGAAATGGAGCAATTAGGTTGGGATAGTTGCGACATTATTGTGATAACCGGCGATGCTTATATCGATCATCCTAGTTTTGGTATGGCGTTAATAGGCAGGTTATTGGAAGCACAAGGTTTTAGAGTAGGCATTATTAGTCAGCCTGATTGGCAATCTGTCGATCCATTTCGCGCACTAGGTAAACCAAATCTGTATTTCGGTGTCACTGCGGGCAACATGGACTCGATGATTAATCGCTACACCGCAGATAAAAAAATTCGATCCGATGATGCTTACACTGCAGGTGGTGAAGCGAATAAACGTCCCGATCGCGCTGTCACTGTGTATGCACAACGCTCCCGTGAAGCCTACCCTGGCACACCTATCATCATAGGCAGTATTGAAGCGAGCTTACGTCGTATCGCGCATTATGATTATTGGTCAGATACAGTGCGACGTTCAGTTCTCACTGATTCAAAAGCTGACCTACTTTTATTTGGCAATGCAGAGCGAGCTTTACTCGCTTTATCGCATAGACTCGCTGCCGGTGAAAACATTAAACAAATTCGTGATCTGCGTGGCACGGCGTTTATGACTAGCCGTGGTTGGAAGCCTGCTGATGATTGGTCAGAAGTGGATTCCACACGTGTTGATACACCCGGCAAAATTGAAGCACATCCCAATCCCTATGAGATGAAAGAAAAAGAACCCGAAGCCTGTGGCACGAAGGATGCTGCCCCAGTCAAGGTTCAACCTATCAAACTCATGACGCGTGAAGAACGCTTACAACAACAAAAAGAAATCCGTGAGAAAAGTGTAGTCCGACTACCTGCTTATGAAGTCGTGAAAGAAGATCCGATTCATTATGCACATGCTTCACGTGTGTTTCATTTGGAATCTAATCCAGGTAATGCGCGCGCCATGGTGCAAGCACATGGTGAACGTGATGTGTGGCTGAATGCGCCACCGCTACCGCTGGCGATGGATGAAATGGATCATGTGTTCGACTTGCCGTATGCACGATCACCGCATCCTGTATATGGCAAAGCCAAGATACCTGCTTGGGACATGATACGTTTTTCAGTCAATATCATGCGCGGTTGTTTTGGTGGTTGCAGCTTTTGCTCCATTACTGAACATGAAGGTCGCATTATTCAAAGTCGTTCGGAGCCATCGATATTGCGTGAGATTGAACTCATACGCGATAAAACCAAAGGCTTTACCGGCACTATTTCTGATCTAGGTGGACCAACTGCAAACATGTATCGCATGGCTTGCAAAGATAAAACGATTGAAGAGTCATGCCGTCGTTTGTCGTGCGTGTTTCCTACTATTTGCTCCAACTTAAACACAGATCACAGCAAACTGATTCAACTATATCGTAAAGCACGTGATATCAAGGGCGTGAAAAAAATCTTAGTGAGTTCAGGTCTGCGTTACGACCTTGCAGTGCGTTCTCCTGAATATGTCAAAGAACTCGCAACGCATCATGTCGGTGGTTTATTAAAAATCGCGCCTGAACATTCTGAAGAAGGCCCGCTTTCAAAAATGATGAAGCCGGGTATGGGTTCGTATTACCGCTTTAAAGAATTATTTGATAAATATTCTAAAGAAGCAGGTAAAGAGCAATATCTGATTCCTTATTTTATAGCTGCGCATCCGGGCACTACAGATGAAGACATGCTGCATCTTGCTATCTGGTTAAAACAAAATGATTTCCGCTTAGATCAAGTGCAAACCTTTTTGCCTACACCGATGGCGATGGCCACCACCATGTATCACACCCGCAAAAATCCTTTACGTAAAATCAGCAAAGACTCTGAAGCGGTTGAAACACCGCGTTTAGGTAAAGCACGTCGTTTGCACAAAGCCTTATTGCGTTATCACGATCCAAATAATTGGGAAGTCATACGTGAAGGATTGAAACGTATGGGACGCAGTGATTTAATCGGCAACGGCCCACAGCATTTAGTGCCACGTACCGATGCAGCAGGAGCGCAACGCACCCATCGCGTCAGCAAAGAAGAAACACCTGCATTGAAAACATTAGCCAAGAAATTTGGTCATAAAACATTACGACCAGGTGGTGCAATCAATCGCAAGCGTAGCGGATAAAATATTTTTACGCGTTGAATAAAATGGATTTGTAGGTACGATTAGCGTAGCGTAGCGTAATCGTACGAGAAGTACGCGGCTGGGCGCAATGCATTGCGCCGCATGGAATATTCGTTATCCCGCAAATCAAAAATCACATCAACGACAACTGTCGCCACAAGCTCTGCCCTTTGACTTCTTTGTCTAAACTTTTTAACACCACCTCATGGGCAGCGAGTTCAGCTTCATTGGGCTGTACAACGAGAATCTCAGCAATGGCAATCGCTTTACCGCTACCATCTAAAGCTCCCGCATCTCCACCTAAATCCATCGTCAAACTATCCTGACCACGCGTCATGGCGAGATAGACTTCAGCTAACAACTCAGCATCAAGCAAAGCACCATGTAAGGTTCTATGTGCATTCGATATGCCATAGCGCTCACATAATGCATCGAGTGAATTACGCTTACCCGGATAGAGCTCTTTTGCTTGTTGTAGGGTGTCTGAAATTTTATTCACATGCTCTTTGAAATTCGGATAGCCGAGTTTTTCAAATTCCACATCCAAAAAGCCCACATCAAAAGGTGCATTGTGAATAATGATTTCAGCATTCGCCACAAATGCACATAACTCTGCAATTACTGCTGAAAATTTTGGCTTATCACTTAAAAAATCAGAAGTCAGTCCATGCACTGCTAATGCGCCAGGATCAGATTCGCGTTCGGGATTGATGTAGCGATGAAAATTATTACCTGTCAGTTGGCGGTTAACTAATTCAACACAACCAATTTCAATCACCCTATCGCCAGTACGTGGATTTAAACCTGTGGTTTCAGTATCAAGAAAGATTTGTCGCATTTTATTTCATCAATAAAAAATATATCCAAATGGTTTATAAAACCATTTCCACACCACGATTAGCTAATGTATCTGCACGTTCATTGCCTTCATGACCAGCATGCCCTTTTATCCAACGCCATGATATTTGATGTTGTTCTTGTGCTGCGTCTAAGGTCTGCCATAAATCTACATTCATGACAGGTGATTTATCTGCTTTACGCCAACCACGTTTTTTCCAACCGATTATCCATTCGCTAATTCCTTTTTGTACATACTGACTATCCGTATGTAAAATAATTTCACAAGGACGCTTCAAAGCATTCAATGCTTCTATCACTGCTTGTAATTCCATACGATTATTTGTGGTGTTTAAAGCACCTCCACATAATTCTTTTTCATATGAGACTGGTCGTCCAGCTAATTCCCATGCATCCCAACCACCTGCAATAATCCATGCACCCCAACCTCCAGGACCAGGATTACCCTTACAAGCACCATCTGTGAAAATTTCTACTTTATCCATATCACTCACTTTCAACTTCAATCTGTACCCGCATTCTATTCGTGGCAGGCACACCTGCACTCATGCGCTTGGTTGAACGTTGTAATGCGGGTCCGACTAAACGCATACCTTTGACTCGTTTAATCGCTTGCACCATATAGAGCGCACCGAGATAAGGCCACCAACGATCACCTGCTTTTTCTAAAAACACAAAACGCTGTAACCATTTCGTTGTTAGGAACGGTGGCTTATAACAACCGAAGTGACCACGATTGACTTCCATGTTTAACAGTTTTAACCAATCTTTTAAACGCGGCACACTAATAAATTCACCATGTAATGGTAAAAAATGTGTACCAGTGATGCGTCCTACACCTTGTCTGATTCCCCACATGCTAATGGGATTAAAGCCGCATACAATCACTTGTCCTTCAGGTATTAAAACGCGTTCAACTTCACGTAAGATTTGATGCGGTTCATTCGCAAATTCCAACACATGCGGCAACACTACTAAATCCAAACTTTGCGTTGCAAATGGTAACTCTGCAAAATCATGTGCTAGCACGACGCGTTGTAGTGAATCCGACTGCTGTAAGGTAAATAAAGCACTATCGGTTTGCCATTTATTTGGCATACGATTGGCTGCCAGACTATCCATACAGGGCAAGCCGATTTGCACAGCGTTATAACCAAAAATATCAGCCGTCAGTTCATCGAGTCGAGCTTGTTCCCAAGCATGCACATACCTACCTGCAGGAGTATCAAACCAAGGTGCCAGCGATATAATCGGTTTTTCCATCGTTTGAAGATTGCGTCCCATGTCAGTGAAACCTACATTACAAGTCAGCGCGATTCCTGCATTTACAGATAACTATTTATGGCTCATTCATGATGACCAACATGCTGCCGTGGTCGATCCTGGTGATGCCGCGCCTGTGTTAGCAGCGCTAAAAGCTAAGAATCTACAACTGGACGCTATTTTACTCACTCATCATCATGCTGACCATGTAGGCGGCGTACAAGATTTATTACAAAAGTTTGACGTACCTGTATACGGCCCTGCAAATGAAAAAATCGCTGGCATTACCATTAAACTCCATCAAGCAGACCGCGTAGAGTTAGCAACTCCTGCTATCTCGTTTTCTGTCATTGATGTGCCAGGACATACAGCAGGCCATATTGCTTATTTCGCAGCTGAACAAGCATGGTTATTTTGTGGCGACACTTTATTTGCTGGGGGCTGTGGTCGTTTATTTGAAGGGACAGCTGCGCAAATGACGCAATCCCTGGCCAAACTCAGTGCATTACCCGATTCAACCTTGGTTTATTGCGCCCATGAATACACCTTGTCTAATCTGCGCTTTGCGTTAGCAGCGGAGCCAGACAACAACGCCTTGCAACAACGTTTTATCCTTGAAGAACAACGACGTACACGCGGAGAAGCTACCGTTCCTTCAGTTCTAGGCCTGGAAAAAAGCACAAATCCATTTTTGCGTAACCAAGAATCAGCGGTTATAGATCTATTAATTACCCAAGGTCGACTCCACAGTCGCGACCCAGTAGAGGCATTTGCTGCCTTAAGAGAATGGAAAAATACTTTCAGATAATGAAATATTGTGACTGTACGAGCAAAACTAGTTAGCAAAGTGTCACTGTTTGATTTGATATCTTACCGACATTTACCTTGACGGCTCAAGAGGGACTTCACTACACTTGCCGCTGCTCAATCTGCACGTCGGCAATTTACTGCGCCGACGTTCCAACCCCCGGGACTATGCAAGCACCACGATTTTTAAAAACTCTCACGCTTTTGGTTTTTTTTAGCCTATTCGCCCACTTCTCAACGGCGCAGGCAAATGACGTCAGCGTTGCTCCTATCACTACGTTGGATGCATCCGATCTGGTCACTGAACCTTTGTTTCCTAGTGATAGCTTAAATCAAGATCTCGATATATTTACGTTAACCACTGCACCCGATGGAGCCACTAAAGATTTATGGGATCGCATACGTAAAGGTTTTGCGATTCCAGATTTAAATAATCCATTAGTTGCAACCCACAGCACTTGGTATAGCGCGCGTCCTGAATACATGCAAAGGACTTCACAACGTGCATCGCGTTATTTATTCCATGTGCTACAAGAGTTAGAAAAACGTAAGATGCCAACTGAGCTCGCGCTTTTACCTTTCATTGAATCGTCATTCAATCCACAAGCTTATTCACGTGCCAAAGCAGCAGGCATGTGGCAATTTATTCCCAGCACAGGTCGTGACTATAATTTAAAACAAAATGTGTTTCGTGATGAACGACGTGATGTGGTTGCCTCTACCAATGCAGCACTAACTTATCTGCAAAAACTGTATGGCATGTTTGGTGATTGGCAGATTGCACTGGCCGCTTATAACTGGGGTGAAGGTTCGGTATCACGTGCGATTGCAAAAGCCAAAGCTGCCGGTAGAGGTACAGACTTTAATAGTTTGTCGGATTACATGCCTGCTGAAACACGCAACTATTATCCTAAGCTACAAGCAGTAAAAAATATTATTGCCACACCTATGCAATACGGTATCAAGCTACCCGTTGTGGAAAATCAACCATACTTTGTCTCGATTAATAAAGCACGCGACATTGATATTAAATTAGCCGCCGAATTAGCTGAAATACCGATTGAAGAATTCAGAGCGCTCAATCCTCAATTTAATCGCCCTATTATTCCAGGTAGTCCGACTACGAATATTTTGCTGCCTGAAATCAATGCACAAAAATTTAAAGAGAATTTGAGTAAATGGACTAAAGCACTCTCAAGCTGGACAGCACATAGAGTGACTGCAGCGCGTGAAAAGATAGAAACGATCGCAGCTAAATTTAAAACCACACCACAAGTCATACGTGAAGCAAATGATATTCCGCCTAACATGCATGTGAAAGCGGGATCTGTATTGCTAGTACCTAAATTAGCTACGACGTCGGATAAAGATATTTCAGATGAAGTCGTGAATAACGCGACCATGAATGTTGAAGCCGATGGTCCGGCTAAACGTCTCATCACGATTAAAGTCAGTAAGCATGATGATTTGAAATCTATAGCACAACGCTATAAAGTCACTGAAGCGCAAATACGTGAATGGAATGATTTAAAAGGTAAAAAAATCGTTACCGGTCAGTCTTTAAAGCTTGAAGTACGCGCAGGCAAAGCTAAATCTAAAAATGGTAAAACTGAGAAAACTGGTCGCACATCCAAGTCTTCGTCGAACAAACATAGTCATTAAATTGCATGCACGGATGATTACGCTACGCTAATCGTCCCTACAATTTGCGCCAATCAAACAGTTATCAACAACGCTAATTCGATGTGCATCATACGGCGCAATACATTGCGCCCTACAAATTCAACTATTCAACGGGCATGTCACTCACGATAATGTTGAATACGTCGCCGCTGCTAATAATTTCTGCGTATATGCTTGCTGCGGTGAAAACAAAACACTCGCTGTAGCGCCACTCTCCACCACACATCCATCTTTCATGACCACTACACGATGTGACATGGCGCGTATGACGGCTAAATCATGGCTGATGAAAAGATAGGCGAGTCCATATTTTTTCTGTAACTCAGCAAGTAATTCCAATACTTGCAATTGCACCGACACATCCAAGGATGAAGTTGGTTCATCTAATAACATCAAAGCGGGTTTTAAAATCAAGGCGCGCGCAATAGCAATACGCTGTCGCTGACCACCAGAAAATTCATGCGGATAGCGTGACATCATGTCAGGTGATAAACCCACTTCTTGCAAACAAGCTGCAATTGCATCACGCAAGGCTTGTTGACTCAGATATGGTTGATGCAATGCCAAGCCCTCGCCTACAGTCTGTTCTATGGTGCGTCTAGGTGAAAGCGATGCAAAGGGATCTTGAAACACCACCTGC